>JAUWEC010000169.1 GCA_030608465.1 Chloroflexota bacterium | reverse complement strand
AGGATAAAAATCAGGATGCCCAAGGACAAAAACAACCTCAAATCCTAGTTTCCTGCACTCATCTAATCCAGTTTCAACCAACCGAGTTCCAATCCCCCGACCCTGGAACTCTGGTAAAACAGACACAGGGCCTAAACCCATAGCTTCCCAATCACCCTCGGTGTTTATAACTTTTACCGGGCTAAAAAGAATATGTCCTGCAACATCTTCCCCGATTGTAGCAACGAGAGAAATAATCGTAATGTCTTTAAGCCGTCTTAGTTTATCGACTAAGTCAGCCTCAGCTTTTTTTCCAAAAGCCTTCTCGTTAACTTGGCGTATAGCAATAATGTCCTTAGATTCTTCGTGCTTGACTATAACCATAATACAATCAATTTCCTAGTGGCGTGCTAACGTTAATTATCTTTCAACTGCGCGATAGTATCATCGGCGTTATGTTCCTCTATGCTTGATAACGCCTTTGGTATTATCAACCACTACTTGCGAATTCCCTGATGATTCGTTTATAATCGAAGTATAGCATAATCCATATTTTCCTTGTTTACTGGGGGTTCTATGAGCGGGAAAAAACTTCTCGATCGTGTCCGCGATACTCTGCGCCGTAAAAACTACGCTTTCCGTACCGAACAGGCCTATACTTCCTGGATTAAAAGATACATTTTTTATCACCATAAACGCCACCCGGAAGAGATGGGTGAGCATGAGATTGAAGCCTTTCTCACTTACCTGGCAGTGGAGAGTGAAGTCTCCCCCTCAACTCAGAATCAAACTCTGGCTGCTCTGCAATTTCTCTACAATGAGGTGCTTCATTTACCTCTGGACCAGGAAATTCTGCCAGCACCGGCAAAACGGCCCAAACACCTTCCTGTTGTGCTTAGTAAACGGGAAGCCCTGGGGGTTTTGGAAGAACTATCCGGGGTTCATAAATTAATTGCCAGGCTGCTTTATGGAAGCGGGCTAAGAGTCAGTGAATGTCTCCGCCTCCGAATCCAGGATCTGGATTTTGACAGGGGAGAGATCTTAATCAGAAGTGGCAAGGGTTCTAAAGACCGTGTTTCTGTCTTGCCGGATGCTGTCCGGTCGGACCTTCAGCGCCACCTGAAGTCGGTTAAAGTCGCTCACCAACAAGCATTGGCGGAGGGTTATGGATCCGTCGGGCTTCACAGAGGCTTGTCGAGGAAATACCCCAATGCTGCCAGAGAATGGATTTGGCAGTACGTTTTTCCCGCCCCGAAACGTTCCCGAGACCCTCGATCCGGAGAGGTCCGCCGCCATCATCTCCACCCCAGCGGCATTCGCCGGGAAGTCAAAGCTGCTGCCCGCAGGGCGGGTGTGACAAAACACGTCACAACCCATATTTTCAGGCACAGTTTCGCCACCCATCTGCTGGAAAACGGCTATGATATCCGGACCGTACAGGAATTACTCGGACATGCAGATGTAAAGACCACTATGATCTATACCCATGTGCTAAACAAAGGGGGCAGAGGGGTGCGGAGTCCGTTGGATGAGGACTGACGGGGAATTGTGTGACGAGGTGATTGGGAGACCAGGAGACGGGGAGACTAGGGGAGATGAAGGACATTAATCAGTGAGTAGTAATTAGTAAGTTGTGAAGTCGAGCGGGATGGAGGATCAGGCTTGTTTTGGGGATGTTTTTGTTGTATAATCTAGACAGTCTAGACAGGAGATGAACCGTGAGCAAAGTGTGGCAGCTGCAGGAGGCTAAGAATAAATTCAGCCAGGTAATCAATGATGCCCTTGCCAAAGGACCGCAAGTGATCACCAGGCGAGGAGAAGAAGTGGTTGTGATCCTCTCCAAGTCTGAATTCAGCCACTTAAAAGGGACCCAGGTTAGCCTGGTTGATTTCTTTCAAAACTCCCCTCTCGCTGAACTTGAACTGGATCTGACCCGCGATGGCACACTTCCCCGGGATTTGGAATTATGAATTACATTCTTGATACCAATGTGATCTCTGAACTGGTAAAGAAGAAACCAAATCCAAAGGTTGTCACCTGGTTGGAAAAGGTTGATCCAGATAACATCTATCTCAGCGTCATTACCCTCGGCGAAATCTGGATGGGGGTCGAGAAACTACCCGCCTCGAAACGAAAAAAATCCCTGGATTCCTGGTTTAAGGAAGAGCTCCTGATCCGATTCCACAACAGGATCCTGCCGCTTGATCTCCCCGTTATGCTGACCTGGGGGGAGCTAACCGCGCGTCTGGAAAAAATTGGAAACCCACTGCCGGCAATCGACTCTCTGCTGGCGGCTACCGCTCTTCAGGCTGAATTTACCCTGGTAACCCGCAACACAGGTGACTTCCAGCTTGCCGGTATTTCTCTCTATGATCCCTGTAAATGAGAGACTGGGGGACCTGGGAGACGATGTGACTGGGAGATGGGGGGAAGATTAAAAATCGCGCCAGACCCAGCAACCGCCCACCATGGTCCCTACCGGTTTGATTTCCAACAATTCAGCGGGGGCACAGGTGAAGGGGTCTTTTTCCAGCACAATTAAATCCGCCCAACAGCCTGGCTTAAGACTGCCTTGCCGGTTAGATTTCCCCCCTGCGGCAGCCGGTCCAATCGTGTAGGCTTCAAGGGCTTTTTGAAGCTGCACCCGCAGTTCCGGATGCCAGCCGTTCGGACCCGGGAATCCGTCGGCTTTCCTGCGGGTCACTGCGGCATGAATTCCCCAGAAAGGATTGGGGCTTTCTACCGGAGCATCCGATCCAAAGATTACTTGCGCACCCTGCTGAAACTGCAGCTGGGGAGCATAAGAATAAGCGGTCCTTTTCCCCCAGTATTTATCCGCCATCTCCATATCCGAAGTGGCATGGATCGGCTGCATGGAGGCGGTGATATTTAGTTCAGCCAGGCGGGGAATATCTGCCGGGTCAATAAGCTGGAGGTGTTCAATCCGGTGCGGCAGGGGATTGATACCCTGTTCTTGTTCATAACCCCGAATTTTTTCCAGGGCATTCAACACAGTTCGGTTTGCCTTGTCACCGATGGCATGTATTGCCAGGGAAAAACTGCCCTGCGCTGCCCTGATGCCCAACTCAAGCAGTTCGTCTTCTGTTAACAGCGGCATGCCCCTGTTAGAGCTGGATCCTTCATAAGGTTCCAGCATGGCAGCTGTTTGCGGACCAAGAGCGCCATCCGCGAAATCCTTCACCCCCCCGATCCACAACCAATCGTTCCCGAACCCAGTTCTTAACCCCAGCTCGATGGCCGTTTGTAAATATTTTGCGGGGATGCTTTTTAATACCCTGAGTTTAAGCTGCCCTCTTTCTGATAAGTACTGAAGGGCATGATAACAAAGCTCTCGGTCAAAATCGTGCACACCGCTGAGCCCCATTTTCCACAGGATTTCCTGGGCTCTCCGGATGCCTTCTGCGGCGGTTTTTACGTTTGGAGTCGGGATGATTTTTTCAATCAGCTTAACTGCTTCTTCAAACAAGATTCCTGCAGGTTCTCCATTCTCATTCCTTAACAGGGCACCATTGGGCGGATCGGGTGTCTGGTTGGTGATTCCGGCGGCTTTTAGCGCCGCGGAATTAGCCCAGGACACATGAAGGGATTTACCGGTCAGGTAAACGGGATTGTGCGGGGAAATTTGATCTAGTTCAACTGCTGTACCATAGCCAGTGGACCAATGATTGTGATTCCAGCCGTGTCCTCGAATCCATTCACCGGGAGGGGTAAGGGCAGCCCGCTCAGCGACTCGCCTCAGGCAACCCTCTTTGGTCGCTGTCTCACAATTAATATATTGAAGGATCTCCGCATACTGCCTCAGGTGCAGATGGGAATCGATCAAACCGGGCAGAACAATCCGTCCGTCAAGATCAAGGGGATTTTCGGAATCCAGAGGGTCTTCAGCGAGTACCTGTTCCACCTTTCCACCGCGGCAGACCAGGGAAGCAGCCAGGGGCTGCCGGGGATCCATGGTATAGATTCGGGCATTGATCAGCTGGAAAGATTCCATCAGGTTTTATTTATAAGGGGAATAAGAGGGGTGTTTATTATTTCCGTAAGCGGTCGATCAAGGTGTTGAACTCTTCATCCGAATAATAATGAATGGTAATGGTTCCTTTGCCACTTTTACTTCGCGTCAAACGGACTTTTGTTCCCAGCGAGGACTGCAATTCCTCTTCGATAGATTTGAGCTCAGGAGACTTGGGATCCTTTTTGGGCGGTTTTGCTTGCTTTTTACCTTTGAATTTATTGACCAGTGCTTCCGTTTGCCGCACATTTAGTTCCTGGGTCAAGATGGTCTGCAGGGCGGAACTCTGAGCTTTGATGTTTGGCAAAGCAAGGAGCGCTCGGGCATGACCCATGCTGATCTGGTCTTTACGCAGGGCCTGCTGGACTACATCGGGCAGATCCAACAGCCGTAAGGTGTTGGTGACGGCGGTTCTGCTTTTGCTCATCTGTTTCGAAATTTCTTTATGGGAGAGGCCAAACTCGACCGAGAGGCTTTGGTAGGCGGTTGCAGTTTCCAGTGGGTTAAGGTCCGCCCGTTGTACGTTTTCAATCAGCGCTACCAGTAAATGATCCTGGCTGTCTGCTTCCCGCAGGATAGCCGGTACGGTCGATAATCCAGCTAGTTTTGCTGCTCTTAAACGCCGTTCACCGGCAATCAAGGCATATTTTTGATCCGAGTCCGCAACTGGGTCCTGGGCTGATAAAACCAACGGCTGAATGACTCCGTGTTCCTGGATAGATGCGGCCAGTTCCTTTAATTTGTCTTCGTTAAAACCTCTCCGGGGCTGATGAGGATTGGATGCGATCAGCTCCAGCGGGACTTCCAGGACTCCGCCAAATTCGGATAAGATTTCCCCCGTAGGATGGATAGGAATGAGTGCATCAAGGCCTTTTCCCAGGCCGGGTCGTTTGGCTGCCATATGTTTTTGAAGGTTTTTCCCTGGTACTATTGATTAATCTGAACTTAATTTTTATCTGTACCTATTATACCTCAGGAAGCTGGTGACCATCTCCCAGCAGGAGTTCCTTTGCCAATTCTTTATACGCTATGGCCCCAATTGAACTCGGAGAATAAAGAGAAATTGGGACGCCATAAGAAGGCGCCTCAGCCAGGCGGATGCTGCGGGGAACGATGGTGTTAAAGACTTTGTCCTCGAAATGTTTTTTCACTTCCAATACCACATCATTGGCCAGGTTGGTTCGAGTATCAAACATGGTCAGGATGACCCCGCGGATAATCAAGTCTGGAGAGATTACTCGGCGAACTCTCTCGATGGTCGAGATCAGGTCTCCCAAACCCTCCATAGCCAGGTATTCACACTGTACAGGAATCAGGATACCATTCACAGCGGCAACCAATCCATTCAGTGTGAGCAGTCCCAGTGAAGGAGGGCAGTCCACCAGGATATAATCGTATTCCTCTGCCAGGGGAAGAAGTTTTCTCTTTAATAAATTTTCCCGGCCAACTTCATTCACCAACTCAATTTCTGCACCGGCCAGATCCGGGGAAGCCGGCAGGATGGAAAGTTTTAGTTTTGGATTGCGCAGGATATAATCCCGGATATTTTTTTCTTCCAGAATTGCCTCGTAGGTTCCTCCCGCGATATTTTTCTTGTCTATTCCCAGCGAGGAGGTGGCGTTAGCCTGGGGGTCAATGTCTACCAGCAGGACATTCTTACCATAATAGGCTAAAAAAGCGCCCAGGTTAATTGTCGATGTCGTTTTCCGACACCGCCTTTCTGATTGGCAATTGTATAAATTAATCCCATATCTCAGTGAACCTCTTGAATGGATTGTATCTCTGCTTCTGTGGGAATTCCCTCAATCCCCGGTCGGGTGACAGAGATCGCTGCTAGTGCTGAAGCCACCCGTGCAGATTCAATCAACTTCTTTCCATTAAGCGTGTAATTTATCATAAATGCTGCCGCAAATATATCACCAGATCCTGTTGGATCCACCTCATCCTTCGGCATAACAGGGATGGCGGTGGTCTTTTCCTGATAAAAAATCTCTGCCCCGATATTCCCTTTGGTGAGGACCAGCAGGGGAAAAAGAGAGCGAAGCGGATCGATTAATGACCGGTCTAATCCCAGATCCTCAATACTCAGAAACCCGGCAGTGTTTTCCGGAAAGGGATTATTTATCTTCGGGAAAGGTGAGGG
>JAUWEC010000141.1 GCA_030608465.1 Chloroflexota bacterium | reverse complement strand
GATGCATAAGGATCCTGAAAGATCATCTGCATTTTTCGTCGGGTATGCCGTAGTTCTCGTTCTCCCAGGGAATTCAGATCAACTCCATCAAATATGATATCCCCGGCTGTCGGTAGGTATAAATGCAGCATTGTCCGTCCGACTGTTGTCTTTCCACATCCGGTTTCACCAACAAGCCCCAGCGTCTCCCGTTCATATATATCAAAGCTCACACCATCAACTGCTTTCACATCATTGGTTTTGCTAAAGGAAAAACTGCTGGAACCCGTGAAATATTTTTTTAGATTTCGGACTTCGACAAGAGTTTTTTTGTCTGCGCTCATTTTGTACCTATCCCTGCTATCTCTTCCCAACGCCAACAGGCAACAGAATGATCCTGTCCGTCGATTTCCACTAACGTTGGTCTCTCATTTATACAATGCTCAATACGGTATCCGCATCGGGCAGCGAAAGGGCATCCTTCGGGCAGTGCCACAAGGTCTGGAGGCAAACCTGGAATTGAGACTAACTCAGTACCCGGGGGGTCATCCAGCCGGGGTAGAGACCCAAGTAATCCAATCGTATAAGGGTGGCGGGTTTGTTTGTATATATTCCTGATTTTTCCGGTTTCAATAATCGAACCAGCATACATCACATTGATGGTATGGGCCAGTTCTGCCACCACACCAAGGTCATGGGTAATCCACATGATCGTCATACCCATCTCATCCTGCAGCTTCTTCACCAGGTCGATGATTTGGGCCTGTATGGTGACATCTAAGGCTGTGGTTGGCTCATCCGCAATGAGTAATTTGGGTTCACAGGACAAACCCATGGCAATCATCGCCCGCTGGCGCATACCACCTGAGAATTGATGTGGATAATCATTCAACCGTTGTTTTGCGCCTGGAATCCCAACCAGATCCAGCAATTCTCCTGCCCGATCTTTAGCTTCGCCCTTTGTCATGTCATTGTGGAGCAGAAGTGCCTCAACGATTTGAAATCCTACTGTAAAGACCGGATTCAGGGAGGTCATCGGATCCTGAAAGATCATGGCTATTTCCCGACCGCGGACTTTTTGCATCTGATCCTCGTTGAGTTTGAGTATATCCTGGCCATCGAACCAGATTTCACCATTGGTGATTTTTCCAGGCGGATCGGGTATAAGCTGCATTATGGATAAGGCATGAACGCTTTTCCCACAGCCGCTTTCTCCCACAACTCCCAGAATTTCTCCACTGTCCATTGTGTAAGAAACATCGTTAACCGCTTTAACCACCCCATCCTGGGTATAAAAACGGGTTTTTAGATTCCTAATTTCTAATAACGGATTCATATGTTTTTTCCCTACGTGCGCAGTTTGGGATCAAGTGCGTCACGCAGACCATCTCCCAGTAAATTAAAGCCCAGCACACTTAACATGATCGCCAGACCGGGGAACATGACTGCCCACCAGGCTCCGCTGGTCAGATATCGGTAGCTCTCACCCAGCATGGCTCCCCATTCCGGTTCAGGTGGGATCGCACCCAGGCCAAGAAAACCAAGTGCGGCAGCGGACAGGATTGCGCTTGCCAGTCCCATTGTGGTCTGTACAATGATTGGAGAAAGGATATTGGGTGTTATATGCCGGAAGATGATCCGGCCGTGTGACTCACCTACAGATTGTGCCGCAAGAATGTATTCTTTGTGAATGATCGCTAATACAACTGAACGGGTAAGCCGCGCATAAATAGGGATACCCACAACACCAATCGCTATCATCCCTTTTCCGAGACCTGGTCCCAAAAATGCCACAATCGCAATCGCAAGCAGGTAACCCGGGAATGAAAGCACTATATCCATCAATCGCATCATTACATTCGAGAAGAATTTTCCATCTAATGGGCGAGACAAGAGTACCCCGGATAATAATCCCCACAGCCCACAAATTACTGCCACGGTTGGACTGATAAAAAGCCCGGGGACAGCACTGAATAATGCTCCCAGGATACCAAAGGTAACCATCCGTAGGAATTTTCCCTTGAATAAATCCTGATAATATCCGGCAGCTAAACCCAATCCGGCATACAAGATCAGTTGAAAATATTGGTCCGCGATCCAGGCGGAAAGAGATCCCATTAGAAAACCTGCTGTCCCGAACAGCACCAGCCGTTCTGTTGTTGTCATAGTGACAGTTTCATAAAAGCCGGACAGCAGTCCTATCGTACCTCCAAAGAACAATGATATGCCCACCGCAACAATACCAACCCGCAAGGAATTCCAACCGCCATGAACCACTCTACGGAAGATATCCCGTCCAAGTTTATCTGTTCCAAAGGGATGCACCGAGGGAATCTCCTCCGTCGGGATAAAAATAGGAGCTTTAAGCTTAAGCGAATAATCAAGATCCTTTTTCGGTTCATATTTCCAAAAATAATGTGAAAAGGTTGCCGAGGAAACAAAAAGGACCACGATAAACATGCCAAGTCGGGCTGTATTGCTAGAGAGTAATCGTTTCCAGGCATCGCCCCACAAGGAACGATGTTCCCGGACAGCAAAATCAGTAACAGTGATTTCTTCAGGAGTGATCTTAACCATAAAGCATCCTCATTTATACCGAATGCGCGGATCCAGGAGCGCATATAAAATATCCACAAGAAAATTAACACCAAGAAAAACGATTGCAATTAACAGGGTTCCGCCCTGCACAATTGGATAATCACGGCCAAGAATTGCGTCGTAAATCCACCGTCCAATACCCGGCCAGGAAAAGATCGTCTCGGTTAATACAGCGCCAGCCAACAAGGTGCCGGCTTGCAAGCCAATAATTGTCACTACAGGCAGCGCTGCATTCTTGAGCGCATGCCGGAAAAGAACCAGCCGTCCTCCTAAACCTTTGGCTTTAGCTGTCCGGATGTAATCTTCTTGCAACACGTCCAGCATGCTGGAACGGGTCATGCGGGCGATAATTCCCATCGGAATCGTAGCCAAGGCGACTGCAGGCATTGCAATATGGCTTATCGCATCAACAAATCCTTCCATGTTTCCAGTAATTAAACTGTCAATAAGGACCAGGTTAGTTATCGATTCAATCTCAATTCCTGTACTCAAACGCGCGCCTGCCGGAAGCCACTGTAAAATCACCGCGAAAAGCATGATTTCCATTATCCCCAGCCAGAAGATCGGCATGGAGACACCAATTAATGATCCAACCATGCTGATACTGTCGATCGCTGTATTCCTCCTGGAAGCAGACACAATACCAACCGGGATTCCTATAATGACTGCAATGATCATGGATAATAACGAAAGCTCCACCGTAGCTGGAAAACGCAGTTTAAGTGTTTCCATCACCGGGATGCGTCGATGAATGGAATCCCCTAAATCCAAACGGCTGAGACGAGCCATATAGCGCATATACTGGCTGTCGAAAAATCCCTGAAGATCACCATCAACAAGGGCTTCCCGATCCAGGAAAAGTGGACGATTAAGACCAAGTTGCTCCCTGATCCGTTCGATACTTTCGTCGGTAGCATGTTCCCCCAGCATGGCAATAGCCGGATCTCCGGGTATCAGCCGCTGAAACATAAAAATCACAAATGTTACACCGATCAGTGTCGGGAGGACAGAGAGTATTCGTTGAAATATATATCGAATCAAAGATTTCCTCCTGTTTCTTCTCACAGAAAGGAGGGGCGGTTAACGCCCCTCCTTTTTCCATCAGATTGACCTAACCCAACTTATCGGGAATTCAAAGAATCCCTGACAGTTATTCCTCTGTTACATAGGCGGGGTCAATCGTCACTTCACTTAAACCATCCGGGAATCCGGCATCTGCTAACAACTGCTTGGATAATTCGGGATCATATTCCCAATCCACGATGGTGTCATCGTGACCCCAGATCAGCGGAGGCAGGAAGTTTGTTGCTACTTCACCGTAGGCACCAAGGAAGTTATCAACTAATCCCTGGCGGTTGATGGCGTGAGCAAGTGCCTCACGAACACGGACATCCTGGAACTCGACGATCTTGTAGCTGAAGGCCAGGTAGCCGGTATTGAGAGCCGGTCTTGTCAAAACATAAAGATCTTCAGCAGCTTCAGCGGTTGCCAAATCTTCAACCACGGCCTGTTCAAAACCCTGGATATCGCCGGCCTGTAAGGCCAGGAAGCGAGCGGAGTCGTCCGCGATGACCCGGAACACAATCTGATCCACAGCGGGAGCGCCGCCCCAGTAGTCAGCATTGGCTTCAATAGTAATGTGGTCGCCTTCTATCCATTCCACAAATTTGAAGGGTCCGGTTCCCACAGCGCCATTGGAGGGAAGACCATAGTCTTCACCAGCAGCTTCCATAGCAGCAGGGCTGGAAATCGCGAAGATATCCATAGCTATGTTGGCCAGGAAGGGAGCCAGGGGTTCACTCAGTACAAATTTAACGGTGTAATCATCAACTTTTTCAACAACTGTGATGATGCTGGCATCATCAAACCCACCAAACATTGCTCCATAGTATTCGTACACTTGGCTTTCAAAGTGAAGGGCATGATCAGTAAAGCGTTGGCGCTCATAGTTAAAGATCACTGCATCGGCGTTAAAGTCTGTGCCGTCATGGAATTTCACACCCTGGCGAAGGACACATACCCATTCGGTGCCAGCTTCATTGGGGGTGCAGGATTCGGCCAGCGCGGGGATTGGTTTGGTGGAACCGGGTTCGTACTGATAGAGGGGCTCCAGAACCTGTCCGGTAACACGGAAGCTTTCGCCATCAGTTACAATGGCAGGATCCAGCTGGACTGAGTCGCCGCCGCGGCCAAATACAAAGGTGTCAGATCCTTCTACAACAACACCCTCGAAGTAGTCTGCGCCAACAGGCTGCGGCACGTAACCGCTAACTGCGCTGGAGAAAACCAGGGGTGTATTGTTGTGGTCAACCCAAATGCGGACAACATCATCATGCAGAATGTTCTCAACTTGCTTGTACATTGCTTCTCGGGCAGCCTGATCCGGTGTGATTGAAGCCGTATAAAGCAAATAGGCAACATCTGTATTGGCGTACCAACCTTCGCGTTTTTCTGGGCTCTTTACCCAGGCTGCGGGGTCATCTCCAACCTTGTCTTCACCGGAGAATCCGAAGAAGTAGTTCAGGAAGTTGTCGGGGTCACCATTGTCACCACCCCAACCGAGCATGTACAGTCCGTCCAGGTTGCCCTCACGGCGTAAACCCAGGTAAGTGGGCCAGTCGCCAGCGAGCTCAAGCTGAACGTCAAATCCGGCGTTCGCCATATCAGCTGCCATAGCCTCAGCAATTTCTTTTGGGCTGGGATAATAGAAGCGTGATACAGGCATGTAGTAAAGGGTCAGGGGAATTTTTTCACCTTCAGGTTCCTTCGCACAGGCACCCAAGATCAGGGCGCTGAAAAGCAGCAATGCGATAAGTATATAAAATAGTTTTTTTGTCACAGTTTCTTCTCCTCATGAGAAATGGGAAATGAATAGATATTGATATTTGGGGTTGGAAGAATATATTTCCTGTTATCACCTCCTTAGCAACTTCAATGTATTAGTTATTGTATCCCAAAACTACTGGGGCATTAACTTAGTATACAGTCTGCAGTAAAAAGGTACCAATAAACAATCCCTTATAATCAGTAATGCCGATTTTCTCTCCCCCTGAGGTTTTATTCAAAAACAAGTTCTTGGGGTTTGATTATAAACAACTTTTGTATCCTGTCAACGACCTGATTCTGGCGTTTTTTCCCTTCCCAAATACGGATATATTAGCTTTTATTGGAAATTACTAATTTCTGACGGATACCTTCGTGTAAAGTTCAGTATACTCCACTTAAGTTTTATTCAAGAGGTAATTTAACCTCCCTTATAAAAAACATCCTGGAGTAGGGAATAATCCCGTTTTTTACCCTACCAGCGAGGGGACCTGAAATAGCTCAGGGATCCTCGCTGGGGAATTTTCTTGTAGATTTATCGCATCTTAGAGTTGTAATCAACTTCGCCCGTTTGAATTACAGTCCATTAATCCTCAGGAGGTGCTGGGATAAATCCCTGTTTTTCCATTAACGAAGTTAAATCACGCGAGCGTTTGATGACTTTTGTGGCATTTTCCAGCAATTCATCATACGATTTTTCCAGTCGGGCTACACCTTGTTCCTGGGCTTTCATCCCTACTGCGGCAGCTTCCCGGGCAAAAACCTCCCAATCATCCATAGTAGGCAGAAGGTGATCCTCGTCCAGGTCATCTCCAATCTGATCTGCAAGTGCCTCCGCAGCCGCGAAACACATCTCGTCAGTGATGGTAGATGCGCGTACGTCCAATGTGCCCCGGAAGATTCCAGGGAAACCAAGGGAGTTGTTTATCTGGTTGGGGAAATCAGAGCGGCCTGTGGAAACAATTCGAGCTCCCGCCTCTTTCGCCACCCAGGGCCAGATCTCCGGGATCGGATTAGCGCAGCTGAAAATAATGGCATCTGAATTCATGCCCTGGACCCATTCAGGTTTAATGGTATCCGGTCCGGGTTTAGACAGGGCAATAACAACATCCGCTCCCTTCATAGCCTCCTCGATGCCGCCCTGGCGTCCTTCCTGATTTGTTTGTTGACACAACCGCCATTTGTCAACAAAAAGCTCTTGTTTAGCTTCAATATCATCCCGGTGCCGACCGAGAATACCTTTACTATCTACCATGAAACATTTGCCAGCGTCCACACCCCAACTGAAGATCAAGCGAGAGATTGCCACGTTAGATGCCCCAGTGCCGATAAAAGTAATTTGAATCTGGTCTTTTTCCTTGCCGACTACTTTCAGGGCATTCATCAATCCTGCCAGGGTCACTGTCGCAGTACCCTGCTGGTCATCATGCCAGACGGGAATTTCCGCCCGTTCCCGCAGTTCATCCAGGATCCTGAAACATTTCGGCTGGGCAATATCTTCCAGGTTGATGCCTCCAAAGGACGCCTGAAGCAGCAGGACAGTTTCAATGAACACATCGGGGTCTTTTGTATCAAGCATTATCGGTACAGCATCAACTCCCCCCAGATATTTAAACAAGAGCGCTTTGCCTTCCATAACGGGCAGCCCAGCCTTCGGACCTATATCACCCAATCCCAGCACCCGGGTCCCATCACTGACAATAGCGATCGTATTCCCTTTACTGGTATGCTGATATACCATCTCCGGGTCCTGGAAGATATCCCGACAAGGTGCCGCAACACCAGGGGTATACCAGATCGCAAAATCCTCGATTCCCCGCACAGTACATTTGAGGGTAGTTTCCATCTTCCCTTTGTAGAAAGGATGCAGTTTAAGGGCATCCGCTGCCGGCTTTTTTGCTTTTTCCAGCAATTCCTCGATATTGATGTTGTCTTCAGACATGAATCCTCCAGTTCTAGCCTCCAGATAAGGCAGAAAGGTGTTTTGATTAAACTGTTTTTATTATAGATGATTCATCTTCCCCTTTACCCTTGCATTCATCCTTTCATCTTATGTCTTTTAGCACAACCTTGATAGAGAAGACTTCCGGATTTTTATTGAGTGGCCAGTAACCAAACTTACATTTTAAAGGGAATTTGGGTGTTTCATCAGTTCCGACTGCCCTTACAAGATGTATTATCCTGAGCCCTTCGATAAACTCAGGGTAAACTATCTCTTCGGGGACACTGGAAGATAGTCAATCAACGAAGATTGTCTCTAATTCTGAATAC
>JAUWEC010000076.1 GCA_030608465.1 Chloroflexota bacterium | reverse complement strand
TCCTCTGACCTGTTCAGTTTCTGTCTGATTGATGAAAATATCTGGCTATAATGACTCTATTTTCAGTTTACCATATAATTAACAATCAATATTTATACCTATAAAATATATAATCATAAATTTTTCTCCGTCAATCGTTTCAATTTTAGCTAAAATAAATTGGATTATATTTGTAAATGGATTAGTAGTTTGATTTCTTAATACAATAATGCCTATGCGCAATTCCTTAAGGTATTAGCACAACTACAAAATAGGTTGTCAATGATTTATATAATTTCATTATAGGAAAACCTGAGTATTGCATACTCCAGGTCAGTGATTCGCCTCCTGCCATAATTATTCATTACGGAACGGTTCAATTGTTGTAGGTTCCTTCTTATTAACCTCAATAAACTTTTGATATTTCAATAAGTATTAGATTATTTCACTTCACGGTATAATCGTTTTGTTGTGTTTTAGAAACATGGAGGACCTGGATGAACGTTCGTTTAATTGATCTTGAAAATAAATCTGACATCAATAAATTTATTCAGTTTCCATTTGATCTATATAGAAAAAATTCTTGCTGGGTCCCTCAGATGCGTTCTGATACACGTTTCGTCCTGGATCGTTCTTCCTATCCGTTTTACAAACACTCTGCTGCAGATTTTTTCATCGCAGAAGAAAATGGCAAAACCCTGGGCAGAATAGGATCACTCTCCAACAGCCGCTTCAATAAATCCAATAACCGCAATACAGCCTTTTTTTATTTTTTCGAATCAGTTAATGATACAGATATCTCAAACGCACTTTTTAAAGCAGTTTTTAACTGGGCTAGAGCCCGGGGACACGATCATGTTTATGGACCAAAAGGACTCCTTCAAGGAGCCGGAATTGGCTTGTTAGTAGAAGGATTTGACCAAATCCCTGCAGTAGGCATATCTTATAATTTCCCTTATTACGATAGGCTGGTAAAAAATGCAGGTTTTCATAAAAATTTTGATTATTATTCTGGATATCTTGACACAACAGTAGGGTTATCAGAAAAGGTTAAACGTGTCGCCGAAAAAGTTAAAGAACGCAGCGGTTTCTGGGTAAGGAAATTCAAATCCAAAGAAGAACTCCTCGCAATTGCTCCTGAACTACGCCTGGTGTACAACTCTGCGTTTTCAGGATCAGAAGGATTCAGTCCGATCACAGAAGACGAGATTACTCTCATCTCAAAACGAATGTTATCTATCGCTGATCCTCGATTAATTAAACTTGTTTATAAGGAGGACCAAATTATCGGCTTTCTTTTTAGCTACCCTAATATCAGCAGGGGTTTACAAAAAACAAACGGCAGACTATTCCCTTTTGGTTGGTTCCACATCTGGCGTGAATTCAAAACTACCAAATATATGGACACCAATGGCATCGGTATTATTCCGGAATATCACGGGTTAGGCCCAACAGCTGTCATTTACACAGAACTTGAAAAGACCTTCCGGGAATTTGGCTTTGATTTTGTCGAAACCGTTCAAACCCGGGAGGATAATATAGCCAGCCTTGGTGAATCGAGCCACTTTGTTATGAATTGGACCAAAACGCACCGAGTTTACGAGATGGATTTGTAACGGGCGCTATTTATTTTTGTTATCATATTCAAACCTTCTTTGCTTTCGAAGGAATCATATTAATCAACAGCACCACCGATCACAAACCTTTACCTCTTTTTATTAAGATCATTTACAGATGGTTTCTGATCGCAAATAATTATTGTTATTACTAAGTAAAGGAGCACCGATGTCTATCTTTTCAAAGATCAAAACTACCAATAGAGAACATCTTGCCTGGTATCTATACGATTTCGGTAATTCAGCTTACGCTGCTGTCATTCTCCTGGCAGTGTATTCCGCCTATTTTAAAGGTACAGTTGTAGGTGGAGCAAATGGATCCCGCTATTGGGGAATTGCGGTTGGTATTGCGATGTTAATCGTAGCAATAATTTCACCCATATTAGGAGCTGTCGCTGATTTCTCTGCATCAAAAAAGAAATTCCTCTTTATATTTTCAGCTATTACCTGGGTCTTTACTGGCCTATTGTTTTTTGTTGAAAAAGGTGATGTGTTGTTTGGTATGCTATTTTTTATTTTTGCTGAAATCGGATACAGATCCGGACAGGTGTTTTACAACTCGCTGTTAACCGAGATTGCTGAACCGGAAGACTTGGGGCGCGTATCTGGTAATGGTTGGGCGATAGGCTCGTTAGGCGGAATTCTCGCCTTATTAATTCTACTTCCTCTAATAATGATCGTTGGTGGCACATTCGTTGTCCGAATCTCTTTTGTATTCACATCATTTTATTTTGCTGCTGCTGCTGTGCCGGCGTTCCTCTGGATCAAAGAAAAAGCCGTACCCAAGGATCTTCCCGATAGTGAGAATATTTTCTCAGTAGCCTTTATCAGAATTATCGAAACTTTCAAAACTCTTGGCGATTATAAGGATTTCTTGCGCTTCATCATCGCTTTTTTAGTATACAACGACGGTATTCTGATGGCATTAAACTTTGCAGCCATCATTGGGGCAGTATTATTTGGCATGACCCAGACACAACTTATCATCTTTATGATTATCGTCCAGGTAACTAGTGTAATTGGCGCCTATGTCGCCGGAATTGCTGGCGTCAAGATTGGTTTTAAGCGCTCACTTATTTACTCAATCGTCATGATGATCGGCGTAGTCCTGGGGATGTTGTTTGCCCAGAACTTGACCCAATTTTTTATTATTGGCGCACTGGCAGGTTTTGCTCTCACCGGAGTCCAGTCTGTCAGTAGAACCCTGGTAGGATATTTTGCTCCCGAAGGCAGAAGTGCTGAATTCTACGGTTTGTTTGCTGTTACCGGCAGAACCTCTTCATTTATTGGACCAACCGTATATGGTTTCTTGGCTTACGAAGCAGCAATTTACTTCCAAAATCAAGGTTATCTTGTGCTCGTAGCTGAACAGCTCGGTCAAAGAGTAGCAATTGGATCTATTGTGGTCTTCTTGCTCGTTGGGTTATTAATCCTCCTTGGTGTTAATGACCCAACAAAAAAATATATTGAATTATGAACCAGGCTATAAAGTATCCCCGCCGCTTGATCATTCGAGGCCTGCTTAAAAACCTTGCAAAAGCCGCCTTTTCTTTGCTTAGCGATTTCCGCATAGAAGGTGAAGAGAATTTACCGGATTCCGGTCCCTTGTTGGTGATCGCGAACCATTTCAGTTTTATTGATCCAGTTGCGGTTATAAGATCATTGCCCTACTCGATCGAGTTTGTCGGCGGAGCAGAATTTCCTCATGCACCCAAACTGGTTCAATTTCTTCCTCAGGTATGGGGTTATTATCCAGTTTTCCGGGGAACGGGATCGCGCTTTGCGCTAAGAGCAGCTGAAGAAATTCTAAATCAAAACGGTGTTCTCGGTATTATGCCCGAAGGAGGTAGCTGGGCGGAGGTTCTCCGTCCGGCTCGCCCTGGAGCAGCCTATCTGGCATCTCAAACCGGAGCCAAGGTCCTTCCCCTGGGAATCTATGGTTTAAATTCAATCTTTCCTCTCCGTCTCGGAAATAGACCACCAGCTGTTGTTAAAATCGGCAAACCAGTCGGTCCATTTACAACCACAGGGCGTGGAAGGGAACGGAGAGAACAGCTTGATCAAATCGGACTAGAACTGATGAAAGCAATTGCGGCCCAGCTGCCGGATCACTTCCGAGGTTTTCTTGCTGAGAATCCAACCATTAGGGAAGCAGCCCGCGGTACTGAAGAGTATCCTTGGGATTCCCTTGTTGAAGGTCAAGTTGAAGGGGAGGTACACTGAAAATTAAACCCCTGCTAAATTATTATTAATGAAGCTATAACAAAAAAGCTTCTCGGCCTGAGGTAAAATTATTTGGCGTGACTTAATTACCTAAAGGAGTTTCTCATGATTTATAAATTAATCCTATCCGTTGATAAATATCTCTCATTCCCTGTAGCTAAAGCCCACTGCGATATTCCCTGTGGAATTTACGACCCTGCACCGGCACAAATTGATGCACTCACAGTTGTCCGTATGATGGATCTTATGGCTGCCCTTGAACAAGGAGAAGAAAAGGGGAAATTAGAGTACCACAATACTCTCTCTCGCTACATAACAGTTAAAGAAGAACACGCCGAAAAAGCAAAACATGAAATCCGTGTTATTTGGGGGGATTACATTAAAGACACTCATCTCGAAAAGTACCCGGAACTCCCGGGGCTAGTCCATAAAATCATGCAGCTTGGCTCTAAGAGTCGGCAAACATCCGATCGAGAGCACGGATTGGCATTTATTGACGCCATTAACCAATTCGCTGAAGTTTTTTGGGCGACAAAAAACGTAAAGATCAAAAAAGCAAAAGCCCCTTATGCTCCCGGTCTGGAAATGGTTTATCCTGATCTCTAATGGTCAAAATCATCAAGGTGACAGGTGAAAGCCTGTCACCATTTTTTTTACCCGGCGATTATGTACTCATCGGCAAATGTTCATATCTGTTCGGCCCAGTCAGTAAGGGGGATATCGTTGTCTTTACTCATCCATCATATGGCTTAATGATAAAAGAAGTAGACAAAATAAACGCTGAATTACAACAGATCCATGTCAAAGGCAGCCATCCTTTTAGCGTTGAAAGCGCCCAAATAGGACCTATTCCCACTGCTGATATTCTCGGAAAAGTAGTCTGGCACTTCAAGAATCTTAACCGCACCAATTGACCCTCCCAGCATCTCAGGCTCTGCTAATATTCTTTTGTTACCCTGGACTTTAAATTCCTGAGTCCCTGTTGAGGTTTTTATCCTTACTCGCTTCTACCTTCTCATCACCTAACGCCTGATGTACAATACAATTTATTCTAGATATTGATCAAGGGTATTCAATGGAAAATTATTTTGTGCCAGCCTCGCAGTATTCCCTCGAATCCAGGGTGGCGAATTCGCGGTTTATTGCTACAATATCTCCTGCGTTCTCGGTTGATGAGGCTAAAGATTTTATTACAAAACTTAACAAAAAATATGCTGACGCAACTCACAACGTACCGGTTTTTATCATCGGTCATGGCTCTTCAATGATTTCTCATTCGAGCGACAACGGTGAGCCTTCCGGTACCGCCGGCCGGCCGGCGTTATCTGTGCTTAAAGGCAGCGGATTAGGTGACGCCGTCCTGGTTATTACCCGTTATTTCGGAGGTACAAAATTAGGTACCGGAGGATTGGTCAAAGCCTATAGTGATTCAGCTCGTGAGATCATTGCTGCTGTACCAAAGGCAAAAAAAACCCTGGTGCATTATGCATCTCTGGAATGCCCTTATAGCCTATATGAACTGATCGCCAGAACTATCCGTAAGCACCAGGGTTGGATAAACTCTGAATCTTTTACTGACAATGTAAAACTCGCTTATTCTATTTCAGTTACTTCTTATGACGAATTACAAAACGCGTTTAAAGAATTATCCAATGGACGAATTCAATCGCTTATCAATAAGCCGGATCAGGTTTCCTTGATTTTAATAAAAGATAGTATGGATAAATAAAATTCCACATGTCTCATAATTCAAAACCGTTCGACATCAGGTCAACATTATCAGAAAACAAGCTCAAATCCCTCTGGATGTTAATGAGCGGTTACAAACGTATCTACTTGTTTGCAGCTCTCTGTCTTGGTTTCGCGGCAGCTTTTCGTTCTGGCACTTATCTCATCCTGGGGCGGTTTGTTGACGCGCTTGTCAGCGAAGACAATATTGGAAAGTACATTCCCTGGATTGCTGTCTCATTTTTCGCTCTAGCCGCTTTCCAGGGTTTATTTACATACATCAGCGGTAGGTTAGCCGCAAAAACTTCTGAAGGAATCACTAGAAGATTACGAAACTTTCTCTTTGACCATATTCAGCGTTTATCATTTTCCTACCATGATAAAACAAAAACCGGGGAATTAATTCAGCGCACAACTTCAGATGTCGACGCAGTTCGTTTGTTTTTTGCAGATCGAGCGATAGGTCTTGGTCGGATCTCGATGCTGTTTATAGTTAATTTAGGCGTCCTCCTGTCTTTAAATGTGCGTCTGGCCTTATTATCAATTATTGTTGTACCTCTTACTATTGTTTTATCCCTTATCTTTTTCAAGAAAGTTTCCGATGCTTATGAAGATTATCAGGACCAAGAGGCTGTTCTATCGAATACACTGCAAGAAAATCTAACTGGGGTCAGGGTCGTAAAAGCATTTGCGCGCCAGCAATTCGAAGAAGAAAAATTTGATGCCGAGAATATTAAAAAATTTCACAAAGGACGGAAATTCTTTATAATGCACGCCCTCTTCTGGCCTTTTTCAGATATTTTAACCGGCGCACAAATGCTGTTCGGATATTATCTTGGCGCCATTATGACTATCAACGGGGAAATTTCAATCGGGACTTACCTGGCGTACGCCGGTATGATAATCTGGATTATTTGGCCGATTCGCAACCTGGGCCGTTTAATCATTCAAATGTCTACCGGACTGGTCTCGTACGGCAGGATTGTTGAGGTGGTCAAGGAACAGAGGGAACCGCTTTCTGCGGGAGATCACAAACCGCAAGCAAGTACTTTTAATGGAGAGTTTGTTTTCAAAAATGTATCCTTTGCATACGAGGATCATCCGGTAGTCTTGGATAAAATCAGTTTCACTTGTAAAACTGGGCAGATGATTGCGCTGCTTGGCGGACCAGGTTCGGGTAAATCCACCCTGGTAAATTTACTGCCACGCTTTTATGACTACACCAGCGGCTTACTGACTTTGGACGGTATAGACCTTAAACGTTATCCACGCGCCTTCCTCCGGAAGCAGATCGGATTAGTAGAGCAAGAACCTTTTTTATTCAGCCGTTCTATTGGTGAAAACATTACTTACGGTGTTGATCGGGAGGTATCCGAAGAAGAACTTCTTTCTGCCAGCAAAGCAGCTGCCATCCATGATGTCATCCTGAGTTTCCCAAAAGGATACGATACCTTAGTGGGTGAAAAAGGCGTCACTTTATCTGGCGGACAGAAACAACGAATTGCCATCGCTAGAACTCTACTAAAAAATCCAAAAATCCTCATTCTAGATGATGCCACCTCTTCAGTGGATGTTGAAACAGAATCCGAAATTCATCAAGCTCTGGATCATTTGATGGTCGGCCGAACAACATTTATCATTGCCCACCGCATACAGAGTTTGATGCAATCTGATTTAATATTGGTTCTTGATGACGGCAAAATAATTCAGCAAGGCACACATACTGTCCTCATCAAGCAACCAGGAAAATACAAAGAAATATTCGAAATTCAAACAAAAATTGATCACGCTCTTCAGCTAGAACTTGGTCTGACACAATAAGAAGCCAATATGACAGAAATACATCGCTTTGATGAAGAAGCGTTTAGCGGAACCTTCACCGGAAAAGTTTTCCAGAGAATACTTATCCAGGTTAAACCTTATAAGTTCTGGGTTATCGGATTTGTTGTCACAATAGGAATCGTTTCAATACTTGATTCCTATTTTACCTACCTGAGTAAACGAATAATTGACGAAGGGATTGGTGCTGGAAATTTTGTTTTCCTTCGGGAAATACTCCTCCACTATGGATCATTGATATTTGTTCAATCTGCAGCTGTGTTTTGTTTTATATATTTCGCAGGAATCCTCGGTGAGCGCGTTCAGTACGATTTACGCAAAAAAATGTTCAATCATCTGCAGCAACTGTCCCTTTCTTACTATAACAAGACACCGGTTGGTTGGATAATGTCCCGGGTTTCATCAGATTCTGAAAGGGTTGCACAGCTCGTAACCTGGGGGTTCCTAGACCTTGTCTGGGGTACATTAAACATCATAACAGCAACAATATTCATGATCTCTATTAATTGGCGACTTGGGTTAATTGTGTTCGCAATCATCCCCGTTCTGATCGTTGTTGCAGCCCAATTCAAGAAAAAAATTATCGTTGAATATCGTCAGGTCAGGAAAATCAACTCTAAGATTACCGGTTCTTATAATGAAAATATCACTGGTGTCAGGGTAACAAAAGCTTTCAGTCGGGAAGCACAGAATATGGCTGAATTTGGTGAATTAACTGAGGAAATGTATCAAGCAGGATTTCGGGCAGCCTGGCTATCTGCTCTCTTTCTCCCAGCAGTCATGATCATCAGTGCCTTCGCTCTCGGCAGCGTGGTCTGGTATGGAGGTTTGCAGGCGGAGATCGGTGGGATTACAATCGGGGGAATTCAGGCTTTCATATCCTACATTACTTTTATGATCTGGCCAATTCAAGATCTTGCCAGGGTCTACGCAGAAATGCAGCGATCAATCGCCTCTGCAGAAAGAATATTTTCATTACTCGATACAAAACCTGAGATTTATAACAAACCCAATGCTATCTCTATGGATTCCCTCCAGGGCGACATAGATTTTGATCATGTTTGCTTTTCTTACGAAGATGACGACATTATTCTGAAGGATTTTGATTTGCATGTCTCCCCTGGTGAAACAATTGCTCTTGTAGGTCCAACTGGTGGAGGAAAATCTACCATTGTTAACTTGCTCTGCCGCTTTTTTGAGCCTCGCGGAGGAAAAATTCTAATAAACAACAAAGACTATACAGACTTTACGCTTAACTCAATTCAGTCAAAAATCGGTGTTGTTCTCCAAGCACCTCACTTGTTTTCAGGTTCTGTCGAAGATAACATCCGTTACGGTAACCTCGAATCGACTTCTGAAGAGATCATCAGCGCAGCCAAACTTTCTGGTGCTCATGATTTTATTTCCGCACTTGACAATGGTTACCAGGAGGAGGTTGGCGAGGGAGGAAACCTCCTCTCTGTTGGTCAAAAACAACTGATCAGCCTTGCACGTGCAGTTCTTCGCAAACCCGATATCTTCATCATGGACGAAGCTACTAGTTCTGTTGATACCATCACAGAGGAACTAATTCAGCATGGTATGGAAAATCTAATGACTAATCGGACCAGTTTTGTTATCGCCCACCGGTTATCTACAATCAGACAAGCTGACAGAATTTTATTCATTAAAGATGGCGCTATTGCAGAGATGGGATCACACACTGATCTTTTAAAACTACAAGGGCTATATTACCGTCTTTATACCCAGCAGTTCAGACGAGATATGGCCCTGGAATATGGCTCACCCTCTCTGGTAACAGCAGGCGGTTAGACCTTGGGCGGATTTTGATAAAACCAGACATCAAGAAACCGGGCAATCAATTGCAACTTCAAGTCCATAAAAGCTTCTAAACAATTTATCATTTTTTTCGGGTATGATCAGATTAACAAATCTCAGAATTTAATGTCCCTTACTTCTTTTCTCAACCGGTGGAAATCAGACCCTTCGATTGCTCCTAACATATCTGCCTGGCAGATATTTCCAAAACGCGAGCCTGAATATGCTGAATTTCCCAAAAACCTTGATCAGAAGCTAAAATCATATCTGTTATCGCAAGGGGTCAAATCTCTCTATTTACATCAGTACCAGACCTGGCAAGAGATCCAGGAAGGACACAACATCGCTCAAGTCACAGGAACTGCCAGTGGAAAAACCCTCTCATATATGCTGCCAGTCCTTCACAACCTGCTTGAAAACGGCTCCAGGCGGGCTTTGTTCCTATATCCTACCAAAGCCCTGGCTCACGATCAGCTTGATGCGCTAAAAGCATTTTCTGCGGTCACAGCCGCCGCGTACGATGGTGACACACCAGCCAACCAACGCAGCGGCATCCGCAGCTCATCTCAAATTATCGTTAGCAACCCGGATATGCTCCACTTTGGAATACTACCCTATCACCCTCATTGGGAAAATTTTTTTTCCGGGCTCAAATATGTAGTCTTGGATGAAATGCATACTTACCGCGGTGTATTTGGATCTCACGTTGCTAATGTCATCAGGCGTTTAAAACGGGTAGCAAATCATTATGGTTCCTCTCTTCAATTCCTTCTCACCTCAGCTACTATCGGAAATCCACTCGAACATGCCGAAGCCTTAATTGAGGAACGAGTTCAGCTTATTGCAAGGGACTATTCTTCACGGGGAGAAAAACATTTCCTGATTTACAATCCTCCAATTATCGATGATACCCTGGGGTTACGAGTAGGCATGCAGCGCGAAAGTGTTCGATTGGCAACAGAACTAATCAACACTGGTTATCAAACTATATTATTTGGCCGCTCTAGAAAGTCTGTTGAATTTATCCTAACAAAATTGCGGGATAGAAGCTCGATACCACCTGACTCCATTCGCGCTTACCGAAGCGGATATCTTCCATCACAAAGACGTGAAATTGAAGCTGGACTTAGATCAGGTCAGGTACGAGCCGTTGCAGCAACAACCGCACTGGAATTGGGAATTGATATTGGCGGACTGGATGCTGTTATTCTAGCAGGGTACCCAGGCTCTATTGCTGGAGCCTGGCAGCAAGCTGGACGATCTGGCCGTGCTGACAATCCATCTCTTTCTCTCCTGGTAGCTTCCTCCAACCCACTGGACCAATATCTAGCTCTTTATCCAGAATATCTTTTCAACTCGAATCCAGAATCGGCGTTGATAGATCCGGATAATCTCCTTATTGTTCTGAACCATATTCAATGTGCTGCTTATGAAATCCCTTTTGAAAAAGGTGATCGCTTCGGAAATTTCAATCAATACCAAACTAAAGAGCTGTTGGATTTCCTACAGCAGTCAGGAATTCTACACCGATCACAAAACAAGTATTTCTGGATGAAGGATACTTATCCTGCAGCAAATCTTTCTCTTCGCACGGCTTCCAACCAGCAGGTAACACTCAAATTCGTCAATTCAAATCATAAAACCAATGTCCTGGGAATTATAGATAAAGAAAGCGCTTACTGGATGGTCCATCCAGGGGCAATTTATCTCCACGAAGGTGAAAGTTTCCATGTCGACAATCTAAACCTTGACGATAATATTGCTAGTCTCTCGCCAATTGTCCCCGACTATTTCACAGAACCAGAACGTCAAACCTCATTTACCGTGGATAAATTAATTGAAAATAAATATCAAGAATTTGCGGAAATGTCCCTCGGCGAAATTACCGTAACAACCAGGGTATCTGGATATAAAAAAATTAAATGGTCTCAGTATGAAGTTCTCGGACGGGAAAGTCTTGATTTGCCTTCCACTTCTTTAAAAACAACAGGTTTCTGGATCACACTATCAAATGAAATAGAATTCGCAATAAGGGAAATCGATTTGTGGTCCAGCAGTCCTAATGAGTATGGACCCGACTGGTCAAATCTTAGGGAAACTATCCTTCAACGCGACAAGAATACCTGCCAAATATGCGGTAAAAGCGGAGATGTCGATCCCCTTTATGTTCACCATAAAAAACCCCTGCGCAGTTTTTCTTCCTTTGAAAAAGCCAATCAAACCGATAATTTAATCACTCTTTGTTTCCGCTGCCACAGTCGAGCTGAATCAGTTGTCCGAGTAAACAGCGGTTTACGTGGTTTTGGGTATGTTCTCCACAGCCTGTCTCCTTTGTTTTTAATGTGTGATCCGGGAGACCTTGGTGTTCACACAGATTTTAATTCCTCACTGGGCGATGGAAGACCAGTAGTGCTGCTCCATGAGCAAATACCTGCGGGGATCGGTTTCAGCAAAAGCCTTTACGATAGGGAAAAAGAACTGCTAAATACAGCGTATGAACTTGTCCGTGCCTGTTCTTGCCGTGGGGGATGTCCCTCCTGTGTTGGTCCTGGAGGGGAAAAAGGATACGGCGGAAAAATGGAAGCGCTGGCGATCCTGGAACAGCTCTGCACATGATCTTCACAAAGTTTTATTTTGATCTTTGCAGATTTGCAACTTCCGAGTTTTCGTATTTCCTTATTGATAAAAAGCTGTTTCATCATCAAGAGGATAATCTTCGATATACTCTCGGTCCCAAGTTAATCAATCTCCCTTATTCCCCTTTCTCGTGGACAACTGACTATTTGGAGGAAGGTAGGTTA
>JAUWEC010000195.1 GCA_030608465.1 Chloroflexota bacterium | reverse complement strand
AGCGCCATCGCTTGGCGGCAGTATCGCACCGAAAGCCAGGCCATTAACTGTTATTGATGGAGCCAAGGAAACAGCTAAAGAGCGGGTTAATGCGGCTAATCCAGCCTTCGATATAGTGTATGGAAAGTGATCGCTGCTGGGCCGGAGCGCCCGCCAATCCAATATATTGACGATACGCCCTTCTTCGCCAGCTTCTAATTCAGAAGCAAAGGATTGGCTGAGAAGAAAAGGTGCGGTGAGATTGACCATCATGTGCTTTTCCCAATCATCGAGAGAAGTTGAGGGGAGGTCCAATGACTGAAAGATGGCCGCGCTGTTGACTAACCCGTATAAAGGGGCGAAATTTCGAGCTTCCAGGATCAAATTTGCTACCTCATCGGAATTGCCAAGATCGACCTGGATGAGGTGAGCTTTTCGTCCCATGGCCTGAATTTGTGATTGGACCTGTTCAGCTGGTTCACGAGAGCGATTGAAGTGAAGTACCACATCTCCCCCATCCCTGGCGATTGCTAAGGCCATAGCTCTTCCGAGACGAACCCCGCCACCGGTGATGATTACAGTTTTTCCGGAAAGGCTCATGTGGCTAACATAGCCTCAGCAACACGTTCCAAGCGCAGGCGTGCTTCGTGAGCTACAGCAGACACTTCTTCATTTTGCTCAAGTGAACCGACTGCAAGAATTACCTCTGGATTAGCAATACGGACGATCGATGATGCGTCAGTATCTGCTTCCACAGTGATATTACATGGCAAGAGCAATCCTGCAACTGCATCCTGGGTAAGCACCCGGTGGGCAAGCGCAGGGTTGCACGCTCCTAAAATAGTGTAAGGTCGAAAATCAATGTCAAGTTTCTCTTTCATGGTTGTCTGCACATCGATAGACGTGAGAACACCAAAACCTTCAACCTTTAATGCCTCCTGAATCAATTCTAGGGTTTCTTGAAAAGAATGGTTAACTCGAACTTCAATCCCGATTTCTTCTGACATTTACACTCCTTCTATCTGGCTAAAAGATTGGGTATTCATAGTTGAATAATCATTATAATAATAATTCGCGACTCAAGGGTATGGAATGAATCCGAATATTGTCTCAGGGTAAGAATCTGTCATCGCAAGGAAACCCAAGTAATCTAATAAGGCGAGAGCCTCCCAATTGCGGGAGTTATAATCATCGATCAGTTCCAATTGCACTGGTTGCGTGTCTGCGAGATTAATCGATTCACCATCATATTGTAATTCTAGCATGCGTTCGACGGTCAAATAGCTTGAATGTGTATCTCCCAGACCGAATTTTACTGAAAGTGGATCAAAGGATGTATAGAACCATAATTCAATAGTTCTGATTGTACACAAAGTGCAATTCTGGTTTGGGGTTTGGCTGGTGATAAGGTAGAACTAATTTCTTGAGAAGAAACAACCTCCGCGCTATGGATACACCCTGAAAACAGAAAGGCAAATATGCAGCAAATAATCTTGGGGGAATCAAAATCAGTTTCTCTGAAAGGTCTTTTCTCTTGAGCGATCTTGTTGAATCCGTCTTCCTAGCAATGCCAGGCAAGCTGCCAGCATAAGCCAGGATATGATTTGCGCAGACCGGAATCCATTTCCTATCAAAGCACTGTCACCCCGAAAAGCTTCGCTGAATAATCTAGCGGCAGCAGAAAGAGCGATGAAGGACAGGAATGTAAACCCTGAGGTTTGTCCCAATTGAGATTTATCGATAAGATAGACTGCTAATAATATGATTGTTGCCAATAATATTTCATAAATTTGAGTAGGATGGCGGACGGCGCCCCAGAGGTCGATCCCCCACGGAAGGTCAGTCGGAGAACCAAAGGCACTTCCACTCGCAAAGTGGGCAATCCCTTGAGCGATCGCGAGAACGGCAAACAAAGGCGTGAAGGCGTCCAGTGTTGACCAAAAAGGGAGCTGTTTGCGATAAATGTAAATAACTGCAGCAGAAATACCAATTAATATGCCAGAGAATGGGTCAAATAATCCCGGATTGATGGAAAGTAAACTCAAAGGATTAGCTGCAAATGCACTTGGGTAGGTTATGGCATAAGAGAGACGGGCTCCAATGATTCCGGCGATCAAAGCAATGAATACAAGATTGTATAAATCACCTGCATTCTCTCCTCTTCGCCTGGCCCTTCGTTCTGAAAGAGTCAGCCCCATCCAGAGACCAGCAAGCAAGACTAAACCCGGTACCTGGAGCGCCAATGGTCCTACTTGGAGGGTTGGAAACATCAAGGATTTCCCTCCAGAATTTGTTCCGCTCGGATACGAAGAAGTGCTTCTGACATTGGACCTCCGATAACAACTTCACTGATGATTCCCTGGGGATCGACAAAAAAAGTAGTTGGTAAGGAGCGCACATCGTAAAGATTTGCGACGCTTGCGTCTCTATCCAGTAAGATAGGGAAAGTTAATTTTCGGATTTGAGCGAAGGTGATCGCGTCCCCAAGATCATCCTGATAAGTTGTATTGACTGCCAGAACTATGAAACCTTGATCTTGAAACTCGTCATATACTCGCTGAATCGCGGGCATTTCTGTGCGGCAGGGTGGGCACCAGCTGGCCCAAAAATTAATTAACACAGGTTTTCCGCGTAACTCTGAAAGGGTGTAAGAATCGCCAGCAAATGTCGTCAAACTGAAATCAGGTGCCAGGAAGCCTTGCTGTGGTGCTGGGATGCTGCCTTGAGTTGTGCTGCCAGGCAGCGTGATGCTGAACCAGATCCAGACCGCTCCCAGCAGCAGTATGATGGTGGAGAAAGTGATCCAGATTGTGAGGTTTAATCTACTCACCGATAATATCCTTTTAGAATTGATCTTGAAGTAAGTGTAAATAGACTCCGGTAGGTGTGTCAAGCAGTAAATTGATAATATTAATGTATATTCATTCTGTGAAGCTAATAGGGGAAGAGGAACAGTTAATCAAAATTTAATACCTCTTGTGCACAAATCATGATAGTATCTACAAAATTTATCACCATTGGAGTATTACAAGTATGGAGAAGGATACACAACGCGGTTCATTGAATGTGCTGATTGGGATTGGTTTTGCAACAATGTTGCTCTTGAGCGCCTGTAGTGGAAGCACGACTCCTGAGCAAACTCAGGAACTAACTCAAGAACCTGAGGCTCGAGAAACCCAGCCTATAAAGATTTCCCCAACAGAAGTCCCAATAGCTAATATATCAGAAACCCCGATCGAGACTGATGTGGGATATCCAGCTCCTCCACTAGAGCAGAGTGCTATGGATCCAACTTCGGAAGAGGGATATCCTGCTCCGGAGATCCAGCTGCCAACCCCAGATAAATCTGAAGGTGGTTACCCGAGTCCAGAACTGGCTTCCCCACCATCATTGAAGACAGAGCTGGTAGCAACTCGTCCATCTTCTGTGAACCTGGCTTCAGGAGAACTGCAGCTGGTTGAGTTCTTTGCCTTCTGGTGAACTTTTTGCCAAAAATTAGCACCCATCGTGCATGGGTTAGAAGTTGAATATTATGACAAAATTAATTTCGTATATCTGGATATCGACAATCCTGACAATGGCACTTTCAAAAAGGAGTTAGGTTTCCGCTACCAACCCCAGCTCTTATTGTTGGATGGCGATGGGGAGATCCTCTATCAATGGATAGGGCCAATCCCTAGAGAGGAATTTGTTGCAGCTTTTGAGGATGTGCTCTCGCAATAACGAACAATTTTAATTAACAAAAAAAACTCAGGCTAAGTTTATGAATTTTTTACTAAGCTTGAGTTTTTTTTGTCCAATGAAAGAGATGAATTTAGCTATCTTGACGAATCCGAGAATATCAAGTATCATAAACTTACCCCACCCCCCTGGGGGGGGGATAGGAGACTGAGATGATGGATAATGAAGACACCTCGCGCAGACTAAAGAGCATTGAAGGGCATGTGCGCGGCATCGAGCGCATGGTTGACGAAGATGCGTATTGTATCGACGTCATCCGACAGATTCAAGC
Organism: Chloroflexota bacterium; assembly: GCA_030608465.1. Taxonomy (GTDB): domain Bacteria; phylum Chloroflexota; class Anaerolineae; order Anaerolineales; family UBA11858; genus B10-G9. The sequence goes on along the minus strand of JAUWEC010000195.1, from coordinate 872 downwards.
TGTCCAGGCGGCATTAGATAAGGTGAGCTCAATAATCTTAGACTGGCTGGGGCGGGAGGATTCGAACCTCCGAATGCAGGAACCAAAGTCCTGTGTCTTACCGCTTGACGACGCCCCATAAAATGTATCATGAATCCTGTATTATACATCCGGCATCAATTACCATATCTGTGAGAAAAAGCTGCCATTCACTATTTTTAGAAAGGATATGATTTGCCGCACGGGCCTTATCATGATCAGAAAAAAGGCCGAACACAGTCGGCCCGCTTCCCGACATAAGCGCTCCTTTTGCGCCATGGCTTAAAAGTGCTTCTTTTACCTCAATTATTTCAGGATGTCTTGATACAACAACAGTTTCAAGATCATTATATAAATGGTACGCTGCATTAAATTTGCGTTTCCCCAAAAGAGTTTTTTTAAGAGTTTTTTTACATTTTGTCAATCCTAAATCGACATTTTTATAAACTTCGGCGGTCGAAACACCAAACCCCGGATAAACCAGTAAAATTTTGTATAAAGGCAGTCCATCGCAAATTTCAAGCTTCTCGCCAATGCCGCTTGCTATAGCTGGTTTCCCGAACAAAAAAAATGGGACATCCGCACCTATTGAGATGCCCATGGCCATGAGATCATCAAGAGAAAATGGGTACCCGTAACAACGGTTTAATCCTAAAAAAACGGCGGCAGCATTACTGCTCCCGCCACCAAGTCCGGCTGCGACCGGTATCTCTTTTTTAATCGTAATTTTAACACCCTCTGGTCTGTTTAATCTATTTAAAAAAAGATCAGCCTCTTTAAAGGCGATGTTAGTTTCATCTTCCGGAACTTCTGGATTTGAGCATGACACGGTGGTCTTTTTAACGCGTGTTGTG
>JAUWEC010000121.1 GCA_030608465.1 Chloroflexota bacterium | reverse complement strand
CCATAGTACACACCCATAACGTCAGGATCAGTTCGAGGCTTGGAAAGTTTCGCCCACAGGTTCCAGTACAATCTCTCCGAAATGTTGTGGGTAACTTCAAGGTCTCCAATACCGCTCATATGACAGGTTGCGCAGGTGGGTGCTGAGTAATCCCCAGGTTCCCATTCTCCTGGAGGTCGATCCCAGACCCAATTTTCACCATCTGAATGATAAATTTGACCATGCTTACTTGCTTCATAAATTTCTATGTCTGGATGGTCTGGTCCTAGATGGCAGCTAGCGCAAGCTTCTGGCCTTCGAGCATCAGCGATAGAAAAGCTATGGCGGGTATGGCATACTGCACAGTTGCCAACATCACCATCAGGATAAAGATTGCCTACCCCAGAACTTGGATAAGTGTCTGCTGTCGGGTGCCCAGTATCATCAACAATGATTTCATTTCCATGACATTGGTAGCATCCTGTTTCACCCGACGCCCCAGACAATTCGGGGTGATCTTGCCCTTCATGATGGTACATCAAGGCTTGCATTGAGGTGCTTGCAGCAACTTGCAAATAAGCTCGTTGATGCCCACTTGCATGGAATTGTTCAACTTCGTTTTCATGACATTCAGCACAGACAGCAGGCGGCACAAGCATTGACACGCTCACCTTGATATCCTCATGTCCTTCAACGCCGCTCAATGCCATCGGGGAACCAGAATCTACTGAGTGGCAGTCAAGACAACTAATTGCAACTTCAGCATGTACGCTTTGGTCCCAAATTGCAACAATGCCAGGCGTTTCTGTAGAATGGCATTCGATGCATGTTTTTGCTTCTTCTGTGAGTTCTTTAATTTCTGCTTGTTCCTCTTCAGAAATTGCAGGGGACTCGCTAGAACAAGCAACAAGAACTAAAGAAATTAACAATAATGTTGTGATCACTACTATCAATTTATAACTCTTCATTTTTCACCTCTTCAATTTTGTCCCTACTTTGTTATTATTCTATCTTCCTGTTGCATATTTGCTCTTCATTAAATATTTGTTGAGGTTCGAATGCCCAACTTCTTCATGGCAGGTGACACATTGGGCGTCAATTATCCCGGCAAAGTAATTGTTGTGTTCTTTTGTATCACCTGTTGCGATTTCCAGATTACGGTGACAGGTGAGACAACCTGAGTCATACACATATTCCTCTCGTTTAAGTCTAAGTGCTTGCCAATCATTATTCATCTCATCAGTAAATAACGTAATCCACACATCATGCGTTCCGGATTTTGCTTTTCCAATGAAATGAGTATATACATTTTCATGTGATACATGGCAGTCTGTACAAGCAGACATAATTCCTCTTGGATTATTACCCCCATGTGTTGATGCTTTATAGGAAGCAACCATCGGTTCCATGGAATGACAAGTACCACAAAAATCGGCTTTTGAAGAAATCTCAACGCCTGTTTCAAGAACCATCCAAGAAACGGTGATTAACATGAACGCCCCGATTATTCCTCCAATCCAATATAACCCTTTTCTTTTCTTATCCATTTTTCCCTCTGCTGATAAATAAATCACCTGCGCACATTGTAGAAAGTGCTATAGATTGGCTTAAAACAATTTCAAGAAAATCACTTATTATTGTTTTTATTTCTCTTCTTGTAGTTTATTTTACAATAGAAAATTACTAAATCCAATTTTTAAGTTGTTTTGGGTTATCAAAAAGAATTTTTCTTTAGTATAACTGCTTATTCAAAACTGGAAGGTGCGTTCCGAAACAAAAATCCTTTTATTCATAAGCGCGCCAATAATTTTTACCTGGTTTCATGAAATATTACTAATCCTAATGATGCGAAATAGATGCCTCAAACCCGGAATATGCCCTGTTGGCTTTCCAGTATGTAAGAGGGTTATTCTTGATCAGGGGTTGATGATTTTCACCTAACCTCTTTTAATCAATAATGAAATCGCACACAATCTGTTAGGGATTATCCATCTAGCAACCAAACTAATTTCACTTGAGATTTTACTAATCCTGTGAAAATTAAATAGTCTCGGTAGTTACCCCTAAAGAGACACTTGTCGAACGATCTCGAACCGATATAGATCCATTATTGACTGGCATATCCAGTGCAAGCCGGAAACTCGCGGCTCCTCAATTGGATAGCAGTGACCACAGGTTGGCGCTGCGAGTTCCTGCTGTTGATGGCAAACGAGTATATTCGATCGATCTAACCAAAGCCCTAAGGGATAACAATGCTTTTGGATCAGGGGAATGGCCGGACGATGTAGCCCACCTTGAGCTGGCAAAACAAACCTGGATCTTTCAAGACAGTACGCGGATGTATCCCGAGGTTGGAAAAAAGATTCCCGGTTTACATGTCTTGCTGGTATTTGCCCGTTACGATCATGTTCAGCCAGCCGCAGTTAAGCCGCATATCCATCACGCCTATGATGGTTCTTCCCCGGGAGCAAAATTATAGGTCCGGCTGAACCCTGACCAGGATTATATGCGCTGGGTCAGCACCCAGGTAGGTGGTACATACACAGATCATCCGGCAAACCAGCAGCCCGATAACTGGCTTGATATTAGAAGACTGGGGGTACAGCAATCAAGCAGGGGCATCCCAACTTGTCCCCCTGGCAGCCGTTGCTGAGATGTCAGATCGAACCCAGTCTAATGATTGGGAAGAGGATCTTAGTACAACACTCTATGATTACGCTTTGATGGAGGGGGAGTAAAGAGCAAATGGATCTAAAATAATTTATCCATTTCTGTTAGTAAAGAAAAAGAACCGAGTAATCAAAGACTCGGTTCTTTCCATTTGCCTTTTACTCGAATTATGATTTGAAAATACTTAGTGGTACATATGCTGACACAATAAAATTTGGCACATCCACAATTTCACTAATCTTCAAATCTACTGCTTCACTACATAAAACATAAGCCTCGCTACGGCTTAAACCATAAGTGTTCACCAGCCAATCAATCATATATCGAGCTGCATTTTTGGCATTTTCCAATAAGTCTGATCCATGCGCGGTAGTAGCATGAAAACCTTTATTGTCCAACTGAGTTAATGGACTGGGTGTTTCAAACTGTAATTCTTTCACGGAGAAATCTTTGCGAACATTAAACCGTAATGTAGCCTTCATTGGAGATTCAATTCCAGTGCCGCAAAGCTCGCCATCACCCTGAGCGCTGTGGCAGTCCCCGCACGCAAACAAGGCTCCATCTACAAAAACAGGCAGCCAAACTTTAGCACCCGGTCCTAAATCTCTGATATCCACATTGCCTCCATTTTGGCGCGGGGGGATGGTATCAATCCGTCCATCTTCCTCTGGGGCAACGCCCATCGTCCCGCAAAACGGCTGAAAAGGCAGCACAATATCCTTTACTCCAAAATGGCACTTGTCACCTTCCAGCTTCCAATGATGAATATAGGCATAATCGAAATCCTCGTTAAGCAAACCAAATCCTTTTAAATGACCACTCCAACCCCAGCCTTTATGTTCCATTTCTAAAACTTCAACCTCTAGTGAGTCTCCAGGTTTTGCTCCTTTAACAAATACTGAACCTACTAGAGCGTGAATTGGAGAGAAATCGATATTTGCCAAATCATTATCACTCCACTCAGATGTTACCTGGCCACAGGGTTCCGGGCAATCGAATACAACCGTATCCCCTGGCTCAATTTCCAAGCGAGGTTCAATTGAGTTGTCCCAAAAAGGTTGAGTTACGCTGCCATCCAAATAATGTTCTGTCATAATTTTTCTCCGTTACATTAGTAAATATTTAATTACCAATCCAAGTTAGGATCAATTGCTCAGTGATATTGCCGACACCAAAATAATTTAATGCCATCCCGGTAATAAGAAGTGCAACCATAATTAAGAAAAACAAGTAATCTTCAGGTGTAAAAATCAGCTGACGGCGATAAGTTCTTGCATCAATATTATAGTCGAATCCCCGTGCCAATATCGCAATTGAAATATTCTGGGAACGTTCAAGAGTAGCCAAGAATATTGGAATCAATAAAGCTGTTAACACCCGCACTCGCTGAACGATATTTTTAGGTTGAACATCATAACCACGCGCCTTTTGGGCATCAGTGATCTTTTGAGTTTGCTGGGAGAGAATACCGACAGTAGCAAAGCCCAGGGTCAGCGCTACTCCCATTTCAGGAGGTAACCCCTTAGAAAGTATCCTTTGCAGGACAAAGGCTGATACCAATGATATTAAAGCTACTGCCAATACTCTTAACCAAGGCGACAATGATATTCTTTGAATTTCATCCGGCCAAGTAAGAAAGGCAATTACAGTAAATAACGAGCCAATCAGAATATTCCCTGCTACCTCTTTAAGAAATTCGCGAGTTTTAATTCGGCGTGTTAATGCGAGAACCAAATCCACCGGAGGTGTGGAATATAACATTAGATGAACAGATAATACAACACTAAAAAAGCGAAAAAATACCGCCATCCCCCGAATGATACCTTCTACTGTGACAGAGATCCACTGTTTTCCAGGAATTAAATAAAACAGGAAATGCGAATCACTGGGGGTAAAAAACAAGATTTGAAACATTGAAAAGGTTAAAAATATTACAACCAAAACTCGTAGATTTTTATTCAGATATTTTGAATCTACTGCTTTAGTACCCATCCAATAGAGCAGCAAGAATAATATTCCCATGATCACTGGATCAATTATCACCACAGAAACTACTGTGGCAATTGCAAACATCATAATTTTTGTTCGTGCATCTAATCGATGCAGAAAAGAATTTCCATTTCTAAACTCAATCGCCATTTGAAATCTCCACCAACTTACCAATAGCTTGATCTAATGCTTCCATAGTAACCAACCAGGGCGGAATTCCATAGTGGTTCATCAAAGAGGCTAACCTAGTAGTTTCCGGCATTTCCAAAGCAGAGGTTTTCATTAAGTCTTTATTAATGAGCAAATCTTGAACTTTTCCATCAAACTTGATCTTTCCTTCTGCCATTACCACCGCTCGTTTAGCAAAAGCAGCTGCGTAATCGATTTGATGGGTAATTATTAAAACAGTTGTCCCAGAATCATTTAAACGTTGAATGATTTCAAAAATTTCTTGGACCATACGCGGATCTTGTCCAGTAGTAGGCTCATCAACAATCAATATGTCTGGTTTAAGAGAGAGCACCGAAGCAAGGGCGATCCTTTGTATCTGACCCTTCCCTAAATCAAAAACCTCCGAATCAATGTAATCAAGCATGCTCACAAATTCTAAGGACTCACGTATCCGTGTTTCATATTCAGATGGATCAATACCATGTGCCTTGAGGCCGAAGATGATCTCATCCCGGACGTTGAAAGAAACGATCTGATGATTGGGGTTTTGAAAACAAAATCCGACCTCACGGGCAAGTTCGTAGGTTGGGGTATGGGCCACATCTTTATTAAGAACGACAACTTTCCCTTTGTCCGGTTGAAGCAGCCCGATAATATGCCGAATCAAAGTTGTTTTTCCAGAGCCATTTCGCCCTAAAATTGCCACCATTTCTCCGGCACAGATTGATAAACTGATACCTCTTAATGCTTCTATTTGACGATTATCATATTTGTTATAAGAGAAATGTATGTCATCTATTTTTATAACTGGTTCCCCCCGGGGTAAATTGTTCTGGGCCGAATCTTTCCACTGCATTTTCCCAACTTTATACCGCTTACGAAATTTTTCATAGAAATCTGAAGAGGAAAGTGGTAGGGGGGATAAACCATATTTATCGCCCAGTCGAATAATTGGTGGGCGGGTAAATACAAATGGGATATCACCTGCCTCCAAAATTTCTTCTACCGGACCATCTCGGACGATTTGCCCTTTATTTAGGACAATCACTCGGTCAACTAGGGGCAACACTTCTTCCAAGGCATGTTCTACTATAATCAGTGTGTTTCCCCGTTTCTTAGCTAATTCCACAACAACCCGCAGCACCTGTGCTTTACCCTCAGGATCAAGGTTGGCAAGCGGTTCATCCAGAACATAAATCTCGGGCTGCATGGCAAAAACAGCAGCGATGATACAAGCCTGTTGCTCTCCACCAGAAAGCGTATGTGGCTCTCGTTCATCGAATCCCTCTAAACGAGTTGCTTTTAACGCTTCAGATACCCGATGGTTAATCTCTTCTCGAGGAACACCGAAATTTTCCGGGCCAAAAGCAACTTCATCTGCAACGCTATTTGTGACTAACTGACTTTCAGGATCTTGAAAAACCATCCCCACGAGGGATGCCAATCCTCCAACTCGAGAGTTTTTAGTATTGTACTTACGAACTAATACATCACCGCTGAGGTCTCCCTCATGGAAATGAGGAACTAAGCCATTAATGCAGCAACACAAAGTGGTTTTTCCACTCCCAGCAGGACCGGTTACTAGAATTATCTCACCGGGCGAAACTGTCAGATTTACATCATGTAAAGCTGGTTGTTTCGCTCCCTCATATATGAAGGTTACATTGTTAAATTCAATATCATAAGTCATAGGTATTATTATTACATAAAAACCCAAGTCACAATCGAGTAGATTGTAGCTTGGGTTTTAGTTAATGAATATTTTTACAAAAAGTTTTTTTTACCACAGTGGCCGTCGGTAACGCTCAGGCAATGCACCCATAATTATTGTGGTAACAATTGTTGTAATGATAGCTTCTGGAGCAGCTCCAGCTTCCAATGCGACAAGGAAACCCAAAAATCCTCCGTATTCTGGATCCGGGTAGAACATCATTAAACCGACCACAAACAGGGGCACAACTATGACAAAATAATAACCTAGGACCTGGACTGCCCACTTGACCAAATAAACAACACGATTTTCATTGGATTTCCAAACAAAGTGTTTATAAACATAGCCACAGTAAATTCCACCTATGATATGGGCTAACAAACTTGCCAAGGGAATACCTGGCTCGGCGATCCCAGCGAGAATACCAATGACGATACCACCAATAGGTCCGGTCAGAGAAGCTCCGATTGTAGTGAAAATTTCTCGGGGATCTGTGACTACTGGAGTTCCCGGAATGGGGATTGTGACACCCGCCAAAACCAGGGCTAAAGCAATACCTCCAAATGCAGCGGCAACCCCGACCTGTCTCGCTGTAAGTAAAGGTTTTCGTTCACTTACAATTTTGTCTTCAGACATTTTATTCTCCTTTCCTAAGGTGTTAATTTCTATTCACAACACAATAATCACATTTTAGTTACGAATATAATAAATCTCCCTAATAGATTATCGCTTTTAAACTCACGATCAAACAAGGAATCTGATTTCGATCTCAGATGTACCAGCTGCTTTGGGCGTCAAAATTGCTTTTATTATAATCCCATTCGATTATGAGGAATTTTTTAGATACCCCGGACGGAAACTCACGGCTCCTCAACTGGATGAAAGAAATCCCAATTATCGCTGTATAATTATAACACTACTGTTTTTACAAAGAAGAAGCCAAAACCTCTAGTTGAATAAAGGATACTGCCATGAAAAAAGATCGATTTTTAATCGGAATCCTGGTAGGGATCGGTGTGTTGATTACTGCTGCCCTGGTTGTGTTTTTCACCCGGCAGGGTGATGGGCAAACCTATATGCAGGAAAACACTCCGGATGGCGTAGTCCACAATTACGTCCTGGCGCTACAGCAAGGTGATTTCCAAAAGGCGTATGGCTATCTGGCTGACGAGGAAGGGAAACCGGGTTTTGGTAAGTTTCGTTCTTATTTTGCAACAGAATATAACGGTCCAGAAGATTTCGGTTTTCAGATCACGGGTTGGGATGAAGGTGTGGATAACACAGCCTGGGTCGATGTGATGACTGTACAGATCAGCCCAGGTCCGTTCAGCGGTGTAAACCGCAATACTTCAGTCGCCCAGTTAGTCAAGAATGAAAATGGCGATTGGAAAATTGAAAGTATGACTTACCCATTTTGGGGCTGGGACTGGTATAACGATGCTTATCGTCCCTAAGGAGCGATGTAACTTTAGGAGAAGATAATGAAGACCATTCGGCGATTGTATGTTTATTTAGTAACCCTTATCAGCCTCGAAGTTGTAGTTTGGGCTCTTATCACCCTGGCACGCTCGATCTTTGAGGAGGGTTTTACCCTTGCGGCTGATTCTTTAGCTGGCGGGTTGGCATTTATATTGGTGGGACTGCCAGTATTCTTCTTCCATTGGTGGTTGGCTCAACGCGATGCCCAGCAGGATGAAGATGAGGGGTATTCGGGTGTGCGTACCTTTTTCCTTTATGCAACCTGGATCGCCCTGGCTGTGCCTGTTGTGCACAGTTTGCTCTCGATCCTGATGCGTGCTCTGGCTTTAACCCTCAACTTAGGAGAGATTGGGCTGGCATTCGGCACTGACCAGAGTTGGTCAGATAACCTGATTGCCATTGTCGTCAATGGGGTCCTGGCAGCTTATTTCCGGCGTGTCATCCTTCAGCATTGGCAAAAACCACAAGGAGAAAGCTTGTCTCTCATGCGCCGGGTCAACCGCTATTTCTGGATGCTTTATGGTTTTGTGATGATGTACGGTGGTGCAGTGCTGTTGATGCTGTTCATTACCGAAGACATTGATGGTGGAGTTGATGCTGCGATGGTAAATGGGATCAGTTTTGCTCTCATTGG
>JAUWEC010000030.1 GCA_030608465.1 Chloroflexota bacterium | reverse complement strand
ATCCGGGGTTATTATTAGGATGATGTTTTTCTTTATTCTGGCAGGTAATTGCATTATTTCACATGTCGATCTCAAACTTATCAGGCAAAACAATAAGAAATCAATTACTGCTCTATTGGATCCTTTTTTATTTCCCCACATTGGATATTGCATACATTCTTATATTGGATAAATAGATCAGCAAATTTCACTTGACTAAAAGGAGAGGGAGCAATGAAGAAAAAAAACTGGATAATTTTCATTTTGGCAGTTTTTATTCTAGGCAATGCCTGTGTAGTACTGGATGGATTGTTAGGAGACTGGGATGATTTTAACCCATCAGACTATAGCATGGAAGATGAAAGCTCCCGAATTGATGCTGCAGACAAGGATGAAGAACAACCCCAAGAAGTCGCTGGAGATGATGTAGATGCTGATGAAGGGGATACTGAAAATTCAGAGAGCGAAGAAGCGAAAGGCCAGGAGGATGTCCCTCCAGTAGAGGATGATCGGCTTCAGGTGATCATGGATTACAGTGGTTTGACCCATGAACAGAAAGTGAAAATTTGGCTGGCTTACTGGGATGATCCGGAAGCGGATTGGATCTCCCATATTGCTGAAATAATACTTACTACTGCTCTTGATGAAACTGATCTGAGAATTATGGTGGGAATCATTCTCAGACTTAATGATAATGCCACAACAAGATACTTCGGAAATACTCTTTTTCCCTGCGACTCAGAGATTGAAGGTGGGTTTGTGGTCTGCACAGATGATCCTCTACCAATCGAGCCCGGTGATGTGATCATGTTTGTGATGAAATTGGCGGCCAAAGTGCCCCCAGCAAATCCTGATCGTCATTATACTTATGCAGTGGTAGTTGACGCTGATGGGGATCCATCCAATAACTTTATTTTTAATCCACCCTATAATTGGGATTACTTCCAGAATACCGACCGCTGGTATGCCCTGAATTGGAATCCAGACATGAGTGAGTGGACCTTGAGTGTTGCCGATTTCGCCCAACAAGAGTATATCTCTCCCAGCGCCGCCCGAGCGGTAGTGATGGACGACACGATCACCTTCTTTATCCCTGCAACGGAATTCTCAATCGAGTACCCTACCTACCGAATGACGGCTTTTGGAGACGATGGAACCTTCTCCCAGGAATCTTATTGCGGCGATGTGTCTGGGGCTGATCCAACCGAGCCGCTCACCCCGGTACATGACGAGATCATCGTTGTTGAATGAGTAATAAGACTATTCATATCGATGCTTTTGTGTGAAAAATAATGATTAAGTGGGGATCAAAAAAATCTTCAGCAAGGGTCCAGTAATAACCTTATTGGACCCTCTTTTTGTTTCTTAGAATATCATTAAAGATTTATTGGACAATTCCTGGCCACCATCTACGCAGGTATAATAAGCAAACTGAATTACTCAAGTTATGAACTACTTGAGTTTTCAATTCTTAGAATCAAATTGAGGCTTTTTCATGGAAGTACTGACCAGTTTGTTCACTATCCTGATCATTGTTCTGCTGGGTTTGCTCAGCAGGAAAACCGGGATCTTTAAAGCGGAACACGCCAAAACGCTGTCCTCGTTTGTCTATTATTTTGGGCTGCCGACTTTATTTTACGTCAAGTTATCCGCCCTGGACATATCCTCTCTCGACATTCAGCTGGTGCTGGGCACCCTGCTGCCGACGGTGATCCTCCTGGCAGTTCTGCTGCTAATAAAAACGCTCAAGCTTATCAACAAAGACACTTACATTCTGCTGAGTCTATCGATTAGCTTTGGCAGTTATGCTTTTTTTGGGATTGCATTCTTTGAGACTTTCCAGGGAGGCAAGTGGCTGGCAAACTCTATCCTGTCCGCATCCTTATTAGGTGTGCTGGGCATCATCACCACCCTTTCGCTGCTGGAATATGCCAGCAATCAAAAACAGGGAAGAAATTTCCTGTTTAAAATCTTTTCCAACCCCCTGGTTCTGTCAATCATTTTAGGCATTGTCTCTTCCCTGGCAGGATTTCAGTTGGCTTTCCTAAATAACGCCTTCATTCTGGTAGGGCAAACTTCCAGCGCAGTTGCGATTTTTGTGCTGGGGATGTTTATCTACGATCGATTTTCTCTGGAGACAATCAAAAAAGCTTTGCTCTATTCCGTTTTCAGGACGGTGGGCCTGCCATTGACCGCCTATCTCACCATCTTGTTTATCCTTCCTGGGGTTGGTGAGCTTGGTCAATTTCTGCTGCTGGAAAACGGGATGCCGGCGGCTATCGCCCTGGTTGTGTTTGCTGAAAGATACGAGTATAAAGTCACCGAGCTTGCCGGGATCGTCAGCCTTACATCAATCTTCAGTTTTATCGGCCTGACTGCAATCTTTTATCTCTCGCAGTTAATCTTTTAGTTACGCTGTTTTCCTCGTTCAAATTTCATCCCAGGAAGCGGTTCCCCAGGGATATGCCTCCACCTCTTTGGCTCTTTCCCGCACCGCCGGGTCGCTTGAATATCTCCCCCTTAAATGATTGGGTAGAAGTTCCGCGATTTCGCGCATGATCCTATCCCCCAGCTCGTCCAGCTGTTGGCGTCTTTCCCTTCCTCGCCCAGTGACTGATACAGGTCCGTATGGTTTCCCGATCCGGATGGTGACCTTATTTTGATTCTTGAACCGCAGAGGAAAAACATTATTAAATCCGGTAAAAGCGACCGGTAAAATCCTGGTTTCGATTCGGGCAGCCAGGTAAGCCGAGCCCGGACGGGCAGGACGAATCATCTCTGCCCAGGCTCCTCCTTCTGGGAAAATGCCGAAAAATCCGTCCTGATTTAAGACATATTCAGCATCTCGAATAGCCTGCCTGGAACCGGTCCCCCGGTAGACATACAGTACTCCCCACAAGCGGGGCAGCAATTTTGCCCATCCAGGAGTAAATGCTGGATTCGCGCCAGAAAACACCTCAATCGAAGGCGGAGCAATATGCAGCATAGCCACGGAATCCGCGAAACTGAAATGATTGCCGGTGATGATTAGCGGACCTTTGTCCGGGATATTTTCCTCCCCAATCAATTCAAAATCACTAAATAGGTTTATAGCTAATCGAATCAGTCCCTTGAGAGTGGACCTGATGAATAATCTTCGGGGATATTTAAAGTCTGTTATGGCTCGCTCCTTGACCAAGCTGGCTTCTCCACTGCCTGTTTCTCAATTTCGTGGAGTATTAACCAGTATTCTTCAATGTAAATTAGAATCGGGTTTTCTTATTCTATCAAATATCCCGGCACGGAAAAGGTATAGAATTTCCCAGGTTCTTACTCAGGATAATAATGGTATATCCTGCGAGTTCCGGTGTATTTCTCAGCCAAAGCTTGATCTGTTCGAGGGCCAATGCTCCAGGGAAAAATAAACGAGGAATCCAAAGCCGGGGATTCCAGTTCCAGCAGGCTTCCGTAGGACATCCAAAGCTCAGAAGGAACAATCACCAATGCCGGCGTGAGTTCTTCAGCCTCTGTTGAAGTGAAAATCGCCAGGTCGGACCGCGCAATACCATACAATCCCTGCATCCAGGCGGGAAGGTAAAAATTGAGATTAACGAAAATTAGCAGGGAGGTAAAACAGATGGCAAATACCGGCCGAATCCAGCTCTTTCTCTCTTGAAACCTCCAGGGTTTTCCAATCTCAGTAGGCAGCCAGCTAACCAGCAAATTCCAACCGCTGTAAGAATGGTCAGTCATGCCATCAGGCGTTAACTTTCCGCAGAGCTGTCAGCGCTGCTTCATGCAGAATGCCGTTAGTTGCACATATACCCCTGTTTTTTTTCAATGTCCTTCCCTGTGAGAAATCCAGCGGATTTCCATCCAAATCTGTTACTCTTCCGCCGGCCTCTTCAACGATCACCGACCCAGCCGCCTGATCCCAGATTTTTTCCCGGTAATCCATCTTGCCTGGTGACAATAAACGCAGATATATCTCTCCCCTTCCTGCAGCCAGCAGGGCATATTTCACCTGACTGTCCATCCTCACGGGTTCCGCTTCACCACCTAATTCTTCCTGAAAAAGATCAACCCGGGAAACATCGGTGTGACCAGACTCAAACGAACGCATCAGGCGGGCGTGCTCCGGTTCCAACCGGGTTGATACTGCAAGCGGTGAATACCGATGATCTGCTTGGCTTTCCCGAAGCTCAGTGATCCAGCTTCCACTCCCTCTTTTGGCAACCAATAATGACCCGCTGCCACCATTATCTTCCCGGAGATCAGCGTTCATATTTGGACAGCCGAGCACACCCAGCTGGACTATCCCGTCTTCCACATAAGCCAGTGCGCAGGCATATTGGGCTCCCCGTAAAAATCCCTTGGTACCATCGATAGGATCCAGTGTCCAGTAGTTCTCTCCCGGGACATCAACTCCCCGATCAATGTACTCACATACAAGCTTTGGAGTGACCCCGGGGATTTCACGATTTACAAAATCTGTCACCCTCTCCAGTGTTTCTCTCTCATCCGGTAACCGCAGCACATCAGCCTGCTCTTCTCCCACCAGAATCGCATCGGGAAATTTCTTTCCCAGCAAATAACCGACAACTGCCTGCGCGGAAAAATCTGCCACAGTCACAGGAGATCGGTCATCTTTTGTTAACGCTACGGAAACCATTTCCTTCTGGATATCCCCCGCCAGGGAAGCAGCTTGCCGCACTGCATTGATAGCAAACTCAATTATTGGTTCGTTGGTATTTATCATACGGTTAACTTAACATGAAACGCTTTACTCTGCAAGATGCAGATGTCTCTGCTAATATTTGGTTAAAGTGTCCTTCTTTTTTCAGGGAGCAGGGACTCCTGTCAGGTCATAGGTCATTGCTCCAGTTATTATCACCGGGGTGATTTCCCCTTCTGGGAGTTCTCCCTCCACAATCACCATGCCGTCAATTTCTGGCGCATCCCGGTAAGTACGGCCAAGTGAGATCACCTCTGTTGAGCCGTCTACATTTCCCTGCCCTTCAAATAGTACGTCTAATGTTTTTCCTACCAGAGCCTGGTTTTTCTGAAGAGAGATCTCTTGTTGGGTTAGCATCAGCCGTTCTTTCCTTTCTGCCTTTATAGCCGCAGGGACAGGATCGCCCAGGGTTTCAGATGTTGTGCCTGGTTCAAAGGAAAATTCAAATACGCCAACCCGATCAAAACGGATCTCTTTAATGAAATCAAGCAGAGTTTCAAATGCCTTTTCGGTTTCACCCGGATAGCCGACAATAAAGGTAGTTCGCAGGGCCAGATCGGACAATTCTTTTCGTAATTTTCCGACTGTCTTATAGACCCAATCCATATTTGCCGGACGCCGCATACTTTTTAATACCTCCGGGTCCGCATGCTGGAGAGGAATATCAATATAAGGCAGGATTTGTCGATTGGTGGCCATCACCTCAATCAACCTGTCTGTTATATACCCAGGATAAGCATATAAGATTCGGATCCAATCAACATTTGGTGCTTCCCGGGCTAATTCTGTCAGCAAAACCGCTAAGCCGTCTTTTTGTCCCAGGTCATGCCCATAATCAGTAGTATCCTGTGCGATCAGGTTGATCTCCCGAACACCCTGTATTTGAAGATACCGCGCATCCCGTAAAATATCCGCCAGTGGACGGCTGACAGTTGTGCCTTTAATCTTGGGAATGGCGCAAAAAGCGCAGGGGCGGCGGCAGCCGTCTGCAATCTTTAGGTAAGCACTGCTTCCCTGTATATGTGCCTCTACTGTTCCCTGCGGGGAACGGCCGACTACTTCGGCATCCGGCAGGTGATACAGAGTTTGAGGATAGCTTCCCTCCCGTAGGTATTTTACTACCTGGAGGATGTCCATCCAGCGCCGGGTTCCAATCACTCCATCTATCCCGGGGACCTGCCGAACAACATCTTCACCATACCTCTGAGTAAGGCATCCTGCAGCAACTAACAGCTGACCCTTTTCTTTTTCTGCTGCCAATTCTTTCAAAACAGCATAGGATTCTTTCCGGGCTGGTTCGATAAATCCGCAGGTGTTGACGATCAGAAATTCAGCTTGTTGGGGATTCTCTTCTGCTGAAAATCCATCTCTTTTCAGCATCTGGGCCATAGAATTTGAATCAACGGTATTTTTAGCACATCCGAGAGATACCAGGTAAAAGGTTTTTTTCTTCATTAATTGATTTATATTACGGATACTTTTGCTACGGCGCCGGGGTTATTGTTCGTGTGGGTATAGAAGTAGCTGTGGGTGTTTCCGTTGGAGTTGGTGTAAACGTAATTGTTGGTGTGGGTGTGGCCATGCCTTCAGCAGTGTATACCCGGTTAATTACCTCACCATAAAGACCCATAACGCCCAAATCCCGCTGGTTGTAGATCACTTCTACGCCGGCAGCATTCCCGGTCAGAATTTCGATATTCAATTCCCCGCCGAATAATTTAACACTTCCCGGGAGTAATCTGCCTTCAAAAGTTAAGATATTATCAACTGTCACTCTCACCCATGATCTCTGGATGATGATCAGCTGAATCTGAACTTTTTCATTCCCCGTCAATTGCGGAGTAGATGTTGGTTCTCCTTCCTCAACATCAGGATTTTCTAGTTCCGGAGTAAGAGCTACTTCAACTTCAATCTCTCCCGGTGTAATTTGAGCTTGCTCCAGGGTTGGTGTATGCGTGAGTGACGGCAGCAATATATCCGCCACGCCAGGAATGGTTGCTGTGATTTCGGGAGCTGATCCTCGATTCCCAAAAATCAGCACGCTGGACCAGATCGACACACTGGCAATCAGCAACACTATCCCGACCCATAATATTGTAGGACTGGCGAGGAAGCGGCGTATCCAGCCTCGCAGGGTTACAGAACTGCCCGCATCAGGTGCATTCTTACGGGCCTCAGATAACCGGGCCTGTAACACCTCTGCATAGTTTAATAATAACGGCTCTGGATCCAAACCCAGAAATTGAGCATAATTCTTAACCATCCCTCTACCCTGAACAGTAGAAGGCAATTCTTCAAGACTTCCGTTCTCAATTGCTGTCAAATAGCGTTCCGGAATAAATATCTGGTTTTCTACATTGGATAGTGTAAAGCCCAATCTTTCCCGCTGGGTTTTTAATATTGTTCCAATCTCTCCCAGAGGTTGAGTTTCTTTAGGCGTTGAGAGAGTTAGATCATCTGGAGGAGATTTAGGTTTGCCTGAAACTTCCTCATCCATTGATAATCTCAATCGAGCAACCAGGGGGGAAGGGTCCAAGGCAAGAGCACTTGCATAAGCCCGGATAAAACCTTTTTGCTGCACAGAGGAAGGTAGCAAATCAAAATTATCCGCTTCAATCGCAGCTAAATACTTCACCCGGATGCGCGTTAAAACAGAAATCTCATCCAGTGAGAGTTTCTGTTCTTCCCGGGATTGTTTTAAGATCTTCCCAATTGTGAGTTTGTTTTCAACCATATGTCAATACAAAGACCGGTCTGGCCAGCTGTTTGGCTGATTCCAGACCGGTTTGTTTTTTCATCTGCTGGCTGTAGAATTCTTACTCAGTCTCGTCGTCCTCGGTTTCCGCTTCCGTATCCTCTTCAGTCAGATCTGTTTCAGCGGCAAGCTCACTCTCGTCAGCCACATCTTCGGTTTCAACATCCTGATCAATATCTTCATCTTCTAGGATATCAACAAGGGCTTCTTCCACTCTCAGCGCTTCCTGTTCTTCTTCTTCCAAGGCGGATTCGGGAGACTCGCCTTCCCGGTGAATAATGATTTCAATTTCCGGTATCAGGTCCACTGTCAAGCGGACTGCCACGTTATGTTTCCCGATCATGCGTAAAGGCTGAGATTCAATCTGTTTGGCTTCAACAGTCACTCCAATTTCTTCGCTGACTATTTCAGCGATCATCTGGGTGTTAACGGAACCATACAGCCGGCGTGTCTCACTGGCTTTGGCGGCAAAGGTGAAGAGTTTTCCTTCCAGCTGCTCTGCAACACCGCCTAATTCCAGATTTACCTTGGCCCGTTTTATTTCACCGTGTTTCTGGATGCGGCCCGCCTGCTTTACGGCGCCGGGGGTTGCCAAAACAGCCAATCCCTGGGGCATCAGGTAATTCCGGCCATAACCTGGAGCTACTTTTTTTACATCCCCGGCACGACCTAATTTATACACGTCTTCTAACAACAATACTTTCATAGTCTCTAGCCCTTTCTACTAAATTTTGAATAGAGTATACCTGGTGCGAAGGGTACAACGCACCAGACGCGGAAAATTTTACCAGATGGGCAGAGTGCAGTCAATGATCCCCTGATCCTATATGAAGTGTTCAATCAGTGAATCAACCAGAGAGATGTTCACAGATTTTAGCAGATTAAACTCTAAAGAAGATAATCAAGGCGATTAGGCCAATCAGTATAATCAACTGTATGACAAATCCAATCCCAGGGATTTTTTCATCCCGTTTGTCCTCCAATTGGAGCAGCGGGGGGGATCCCTGAACCTGAAAAAGAGGACCTGTGAACCAGGTGTATATTGCACCGCCAAACAGGCCTCCGATATGTCCCCAGTTATCAATCCCGGGAGACAATCCAATCAAGATATTCACCGCTGCGACCTGGATAATCTGTCTAAGAGCAACCCGGAATTGATCCCCGAATAACTTTCTATGATGGTAGATAAACACACCTTCTGCCCCTAATAGACCAAAGATCGCTGTGCTTGATCCCAGAGAAGGGACCGGTGTAAAGAAGAAAGAAAACATATTGCCGGTAATCCCGGCGATTATATACAATCCCAGGAAACGGAATGATCCAAAGAAGCGCTCCACTCTTCTTCCCAGGATATAGAGGGCATACATGTTAAACCCAAGGTGAAGAATTGATCCGTGCAGGAACATGGGGGTTATCAGCCGCCAGTACTGACCTGCTAATATCAGCTCGTTTGCTTTTAAACCAATCGCTGCTGGAACATCAAAACCCACCAGAAAATCGGTCAGAAGTTGCAGCAGATATAAAACCACATTAATGACCATCAACGAGTAGGTAACCAGCGGTTTCCGGTCAGGCAGCTTAATCTGGATGGATGGTTGGGTTTGACCTGCGTATCCTTCGATCTGCTTCTGCTGCCCTCTTAAAATTTCTGGATCTGATCTTTGCGGGTAAAAATTCTCCCGGGCCACCACTCTTTGGAAATGTATTGGACCGGAAGCATTCGCACTGATAAAAGGAAGGTTTATCTCTGATCGGAGATTTGTTTCCAACTCCAATCTAACCTTCTCCACTGCATCCTTGATCCGCTCCAATGCTACAGGATCCTGGGATAAATCCAACTTGTACTTCCGGGAGATTTCAGAGAGTATGCTGGAAAATAACTGCTGACCTGGATCATTTTTTTCTGAAGAAACTGATAAAGAATTTTGGTTCATAAATTTACTTCTCGTTGGTAAACACGCTGTTGTTCTGCTTTGATAATGGCTTCAATCATATCCACAGTCTCGTCCAGTTGGTCATCTCTATTCACCACAATATAATCAAACAAATCAATCTTCTTAAACTCCTGGCGTGTTGTTGCAATTCTTAATTTTAGACTTTCTTTGGTCTCTGTATTTCTCTTTTTCAGGCGGTTAATCAATTCCTCATCACTCTGGGGTGAAAGAAAAATCATCAGCGCATCCTCAGCCAAATTCCGCACTGTTTCAGCCCCCTGGACATCAATCCGCATGATGACGTTTTTTCCGCTTGTCAGTGCTTTTCTCACCTGTGATTTAGGAATGCCCTTGTAATCCTGATAAACAACTGCATATTCCAGAAGTTCGCCTTCATTAATCATTTTAGCGAATTCATCTTCGGACAGGAAGAAATAATCCACCCCGTCTACTTCATCAGGACGGGGTTTACGGGTTGTCGCAGTGATCACAAAATGAAATGGCAAACCACGAGATTTCATCTCCTGCAGCACAGTATCTTTCCCCACCCCGGAAGGACCGGATATCACAATTAATAGAGGTTTTGGCGGATTGAGATTAAAAATAGATGCCGATGAGCTGTCATTCATAACAAAATATCCTTATCCATTATAATTGGAGCGTACAATTTCCACCTTGAGGAGTCTGTTGTATGCCAAATTACGAATACCGTTGTACTGATTGTAAACACATTTTTGAAATATTCCTAACCTATCAGGAATATGGGACCCAGACGGTGAACTGTCCCAAGTGCGAGAGCTCTCAACTCAAGCGGATAATCAAACCTGTCCGGGTTGCCCGTTCAGAGCAAGATCGGCTGGAATCACTGGCTGATCCAGAACAATTAGCGGGGCTGGATGATGATCCCCAGGCTCTGGGAAAGATGATGCGCCAGATGAGTCAGGAATTAGGGGAAGATATGGGTCCCGAATTTAATGAAGTGGTCGACCGGTTGGAAAAAGGCCAATCCCCCGAGAATATAGAAAAAGATCTTCCGGATCTGGGATCCGACGGGGGCGGTCTCGACCCCAGTCTTGGTCTATAAATCTAAAACCCGCAGGTAAGTCAACCTCTGGCAATCCTTCCGCTGCTGTTAAAACCAGCACGCTGTCAACCACTGCACTAGAATTTTCCGCAGTTCTTTCTGAACCTCTTCAAATGGGCGGCCAGCATCCACAATTATCCAACGATCAGGGTCTGCCTTCACCAATTCAAGATATCCAGCTCTAACCCTGTGGTGAAATTTTATATCGTAGGCATCCAGCCGATTGAGTCCTCCTGCATCCAGACGACGTTGTAAGCCTACTTCCGGTTCCAGATCCAGCAGGAGTGTCAAGTCAGGGGTTAATCCCCCGGTTGCGTAATGAATAATCCCCTGCAGCGATTCCACGGTATTCCTGTGGCCATAACCCTGATATGCCAGGGTGGAATCCGCATAGCGGTCGCACAACACGATCCCGCCTTCAGCCAAATGCGGTTTAATAATTTCATCTACCAACTGAGCCCGGGCAGCCTGGTACAACAAAGCTTCGGTGCGGTCCACCATGGCTGTATTTTTCAAGTCAAGTAAGGTGTCCCGGATCTGATCTCCAATGGATGTCCCCCCGGGTTCCCGTGTTGTTTGTATAGGGTATCCATCCCGAATTAACTGCTCAGCCAAAATATCCAGCTGAGCCGTTTTTCCGCTACCATCAGGACCTTCGAAGGTGATAAATTTTCCCGTTTTACCCTGCATTGATTGATGAGTTTCCAACTCTATGATCTTTTCAACTTTTCCGCTATCGTTATTGGACACTTATGATTCTTCCCTGAAAATCCTCACTCTCCGGTTGGGATCTTTTCCGAAAGAATGAGAAACCAGGTTGGCTTGGTTCACCATCTGGTGTTGAAGACGTCTGATATAAGATGAAGCCGGTGGTAATTCCACCCAGCGTTCTCCATTCAATACTGCCTGTATGGCACCCTGGGTTTGCTGCAGAGCCTGTTCATCATTTTTGGAAAGAGCGCCGTTTTTTAGATTAAAGACATCATTTAATAAATGCTCCATTCTTTTGGCTGTATTGGATCTTAATACATAAATTGGCAAGCCCAGTTCTTCTGCTTCTGCAATTGCCTTTGGATTATCCCGGTAATGATGTTTCAAGGTGACTGCTATTCGGGCATCCCTGACATGTTTTTCAATGGAGATTGGAACATTCAGGTTTTTGGCCGCTTTCAGCATGCGGTCACGGGCAACACCATAGGTAAAAACCGGTAAAGTTTCTAACTCATCATGGTCTAGCTGCCATCGCAGTCCATCGCCAGCAAACTCGTTCTCAGGGACGGGGTCCACTCCTGTACGCTGTAATACATGACGGGGAGGTGTCTTTATGATTTTAATTTCACCATCTTTTGATCGGGACCTGATTTCAGGAACAACCAGATCACTCCGCAGAAGTGAATCTACCGCTGTTGCGACATCCTGATGAATTGCCAGTTTATCTCTGGTTTGGATTTCTATCAATACATGGAAAGTGGGATTGGATCGACGTTCCAAGACAGTTTTTTGAGTTCCTCTCCGCTTGGCTTCCTCATCAGAAAGTGTAACTGATTCGATTCCCCCTACAAGGTCTGCCAGGGTTGGATTAATCAACAGGTTCTGAATAGTGTTTCCGTGAGCAGTCCCAATCAGCTGCACTCCCCGTTCTGCTATAGTGCGGGCAGCCACAGCTTCCAATTCTCTGCCGATTTCATCAATCACTATTACTTCCGGATTGTGGTTTTCTACTGCTTCAATCATCACCTCGTGCTGAAGTGAGGGCTGAGCAACCTGCATCCGGCGGGCTTTCCCGATTGCGGGATGGGGAACATCCCCATCACCCGCTATTTCATTGGAAGTATCTACTATCACCACCCTTTTATTCTCTGCCAGAATCCTGGCCGCTTCCCGCAACATGGTTGTTTTTCCCACACCCGGTCGACCCAAAATCAGCAGGCTTTTCCCACTTTCGATCAAGTCTTTGACGATATCCGTTGTCCCATAAACCGCTCGCCCAACCCGGCAAGTCAAACCGACAATATCTCCTTTGCGGTTCCGGAGAGCTGCAATTCTGTGCAGGGTGCGTTCCAAACCGGCTCGGTTATCGCCGTCAAATTCACCGATCCGCTTAACGACATAATCAATATCCTTCCGCGTGATCTCGTTGCCGCTTAATTCTAATTCCTCACTAGAAAATCGCGCAGTTGGAACGCGTCCCAGATCGATAATGACCTCGATTAAATCAGCGTTCTTTCCTTCTACCACGATTGATTTGCTGATTTCTGGCGGCAAGACTTCAAATAACGAGTCTAAATTGTCGGTAATGCGCTTGTTTGACATAATTAATTCTTAATTTCGGTGTTAGATATCGGGGTTGTGATATCCGGCTGTTTTTCGAAAGCCTGGTAATTGAACGTCTGTTTGGCATTATAGTGGACAGCCAATCTTTTCACCACTGCTTTTTGTTCTGGTCCAGGGTCAGCTCCGGCTCTTACCAGAGCTGAAGTGATCCTTTCCTGATAGGAGCGGATCCGAAGGTAAACATCACGCGTATTACGGTAGGGCAAATGGTAAAACAATGCCGCCAGATATTCCTCCATGTCCGATAATTCCGGCTCCAGGAATATATCCACCAGGATGCCATTAGGGCCAAGCCTGGTTTCCGCAAAACCCACTACTCTCCCTTCGTACCAACAGATCATACCTTTAACTTTTGGGAAAGTGGGTGGAGGTTCCACTCGCTGGACTGCACCGGGTACGATCCTTTGGTACAACGATACAATCTGATCACCATCCCCTCTTGTAATTGGAATCCAGGCTTTTTTCCCCATACCAGAGGAGAGTCGCCGGGGGAGTTTCCAAATCTGTTGTTCCGCATAAACCCGAAAGCCAGCCTGGTATAGAACATCTTCCTCAAGTATATTCTGGGGTATTTCTGCCAGAACTTGGACAGCACCCCGTTCTCCCGCCTGAGCCGTGAGCAGTGAGAGCAGTTTCCCGGATCCGGACTGGAAACTCATCTCCATCGGTGCCAGGAATACTAGCCGGGCTGATAAACTCGCAGAGGAATGATAAAATTGGCCAATTAATAACGGATAAGGTTCAGAATCGAGGGGGTGTACTGCAGTAAAAAATCCACTGGAAGGAGCAGCTATTGACAGCAGGGCACTTGAAAACAAACCCGGATTGTAAACCAATCTGAGGGTATTATCCAGATACTGCCGCTGTTTTTGGTAGCGCGGTAAGGTAAACAAATCCTTCCACGCAATATTTCGTGCCATAAAGTTAAAATCTCAATGTCCGCGATTTTCTTGAATTAGGTGTAAAAAATAACGATGAACACGATCATCATCAGTAAGCTCGGGATGGAAGGCAGTAGCCAGCAAATATCCTTGCCTGGCTGCCACTATCCGCCCATCTGGCAATTTTGCCAGCGCTTCTGCTTCTCCTTCAACTGCGGTGATCAGCGGTGCCCGAATGAAAATTCCAGGGAAGGCGGCCGGGGTGGAAGATATAACCTCCAGAGCAGGAATATCCAACTCAGTTTCAAAACTGGCAATTTGTCTCCCGAATGCGTTCCGGTCAACAGTAATATCCATTAATTCAAGCAAGGGTTGGTTCCGGTGAGCGTCTTTGGAAAGGAAAATCGCGCCGGCACAGGTTCCCCAAATCGCCTTCTTTTTTCCATAATTACGCAGGGGTTCAAAGAGATCAAAATCAACCGCAAGTTTTCCTATCGTGGTTGATTCACCACCGGGTATTATGATCCCATCCAGATCATGGATCTGTTCCGGGAGCCGAAGTTCAACAGTCTGGACACCTATCCCTGTAAGAACTGCCAGATGTTCCTGAAATGAACCTTGTAAAGCCAGGACACCTACCTTCAGGGGACCAGGATCAAATGGCGGTCGGGTTTCTTTCATAGGTATAAAATTAAATCAAATGTCAAACAGTCTTTACCAACCGCGTTCTGATAGGCGCTCATTATCTGCTAAATCGGATACATTCCTGCCTACCATAGCCTCACCCAAGTTCCGGCTGATCTCTGCCAAGATTTCTGGATTTTTGTAATGAGTAACCGCTTTAACTATCGCTTCACCCCTTTTTGCTGGGTTCCCGGCTTTAAAGACACCAGATCCTACAAACACGCCGTCAACACCCAACTGCATCATTAAGGCTGCGTCTGCGGGGGTAGCTATTCCCCCGGCAGCAAAATTGACCACGGGAAGCCGGCCGAGCTCTCGGGTTTCTTTGACAAGTTCATACGGAGCCCCGATATTCTTGGCAAAAGTCATCAGCTCTTCTTCTGGCATATTACACAGCTGCTTGATTTCTCCAAAAACCGTCCTGGCATGCCGGACAGCCTCTATCACATCCCCGGTTCCGGCTTCCCCTTTAGTCCGGATCATCGCTGCTCCTTCACCTATTCTGCGCAGGGCTTCCCCTAAATTTCTACAGCCGCAGACAAAGGGGGTTTTAAACTGGTGTTTATTGATATGGTAAGCTTCATCAGCAGGCGTTAACACCTCGGATTCATCAATATAATCAACTTCTAGGGCTTCTATAATTTGCGCTTCAACAAAGTGCCCAATGCGGACTTTGGCCATCACGGGAATTGATACACATTTCATAATTTCCATGATCAGTTCGGGGTCGCTCATTCGAGCAACACCACCATCAGACCGGATATCTGCTGGAACTCTTTCCAAAGCCATCACGGCAACTGCGCCGGCATCTTCTGCTATCTTCGCATGGTCTGGTGTGACAACATCCATTATCACACCGCCTTTGAGCATTTGGGCTAAGCCTTTTTTTGTAGTAAAGGTACTTACTTGAGTTTCCACTTTTACCACCTTCCTAATAAATCGCCTGTCCGGAGTACACTGATTGCATCTCCTCGACAAGCCTAAAAACCAAACCAAAACCCATCCAAAAAAAATTTGTAAGGATTGATTCTAGTGACCAAATTGCACCCTGATTCTACCACGCGCAATAATCAGAGGCAAATTTCCTTAGTATGTATATGTACTTTGGGAGAGAAAATCAGCAGAGCTTTTCCGGGTATAGAAATCTTCCACCTTTATTTTTTATCGGAATGGGAAATGAAAATCCATCAGCGCAGAATTAGGATTTAATCTAACGTGGAAAAACATTAATCCTGATCGCAGTCCGAATGTTTCCATCAATTTCCACGTCGACAAATTCGGGAAAGCTGACAATTTCATATCCATCTTCAGCAAGGTAATTACGAGCTAATGCCAGCGCTTTTACAGCCTGGTTGACTGCGCTGGCGCCAATCGCCTGAACATATACAAACTGGCGCTCACGGAATATGCCTGCAATCGCCCCCGCTACGGCTGAGGTTCGGGATGTCGCTGAAACCTTGATGATATCCACTTTGTCGGTATCCATGATAAGCTCCCTGAAGTAAGATGTAAGCCAGTCGTACAATATTGAAATATTCACTTGGTGCTTTTCATTGTACAAAAAGCTACTAATAAAATCAAGCAGGCAGGAGTTGATACCTGGATTTTTGATTATACGCAATGTAATTTTAACTGGACGATATTTGTACTCTCCTGGGGTACAATATGCCTATTGTTAATTAATCTATTTAGGATCGCTGCTCGTTGCTCGACATCATTACTATCCATCGGACCACAACCCAAAGGATACTTTATGACTTCAGAAATCATTTATTTTGAACAGCTCGAGGAATTGATTGAATCGTTTCCCCCGGAAAGCATCCTCAGCAGGACCATCTACCAGGACGATTCGATAAAAACAATTCTATTTGGATTCCACCCTGGACAAGAACTATCGGAACATACTGCCGCCGTCCCGGCGCTGCTTCACTTTATACAAGGAGAAGCTCAGTTGACCCTGGGAGAAGACGTAAAAACTGCTCAAGCAGGAACCTGGGTACGTATCCCACCTCGACTTCCTCACAGCATCCATGCAAAGACAAAAACTTTGCTGCTGCTGTATTTATTGTTAGATAATTAGTGGTTTTTCACAGGAGTGTTTCCATGAAAATATTAGCTGTCGTTTCTGGCGAATACGGGAAAAGACACGTTCAGAATATACGGGAATTTGGTCCAAAAACCTGGGAAATTGAAACCTGGCAGACTCCGCCGGTTTTTCCTCCTTTCATTGATGATCCAGAAGATTTCCTGCCTGATCAACTTCCCCCCGCTGATTTAATCCTTTCTTTCGCGGAACATAAAGGCGCGGCTGAATTACTGCCGGAAATTGCCAAGATGACAAAAGCCCAAGCTGTATTGGTCGCAGTGGATGATGAACTTTGGCTCCCCCGAGGACTCGATCGTCAACTGCAAGGCTGGCTTGAAGAAGCTGGTGTGGATTGTGTCACGCCCAAACCGCTTTGCTCTCTTACTGAAACCACTTATGGCGTAACCAGGTATGAAACAGCCGACTATGACAATCCGCTAATCGCTGAGTTTGCCCACTATTTTGGTCAACCAGAATTATCCTTGGAGATTGATCCGGATTCCCGGACCATTACCTCCGTTGAAGTGACCCGAGATGCAGTTTGCGGTTGTACGAGATATGCAGCTGAAGGGTTAATTGGTTTGTCAGCAGACGAAGCTGAAGAGAAAGCCGGTTTACTCCACCATCACTATCCCTGCCTGGCAAGTATGCAAAAGCTCCCCCATTTTGACCATGACACCCTGATGCATGTCTCTGGCCAGGTCTTTAAGAACAAAGTCGGCGTCCAAGTCAAACCATATAAACAAGTTCGATCATTTAAACCTGGAAAATACTCGGAGTAAATTGTTACCGTTTCCCTTTTCCAGCGAAGTGCTGCAGCAAATCTTGATCTGTGATCTTAAACTCAGTCCGGTTGATTTGAATCGCCCCTTTATCAGCAAACTGATACAGATGCCGGCAGACCATCTCCCGAGTGGATCCGATCCGGGCCGCCATGTCGTCAAGCGTTAAATCCCTGGTCAAGGTATCTCCTGGCAGATCTTCAAATTGTTCCAGCAGTAGGTGTGCAAGTCTTCCCGCAACTGGCTGAAATGCCAATTCCTCCAGAATTTGACTGGCCTTGAGCATGCGCTCCACCATCAACTGAGACAGGCCCCAGGAAAATTGTCCGTTTTTGAGAATAAATGGTAGCAGTTTATCTCTGGTCCAGAGCCGGAGACGGGTTTCCTGATCGGCAACCAGCGCTACAGGCATGCCAATTCCCTCTTTGAAAAATCCCAATCCCCAGAATACATCTCCTACCTCCAGGGTAATAACTACCAGGCTTCTACCCTCCGGAGATTCCTTCAAGGCAGTTATTTGGCCTTGCTCAACCAAAAAGAGGTGCGGCCAGTCAGAACCGTAATGCGTTACCCATTGTTCTTTTGGGTAAGATCGGGTGATACTCAGATCCACCAGATGCTGAACGTCCCCGGGGTCAAGATTTGAGAACAAAGAATTTTCAGCTAGTTTTTTTGCAACGTCAGTTTCCACAAGTCCCTACTTTTATCCAAATTCATGTGATATTGCAGTAATTTATTATACTAAGGGTTGAGACAAAGTTCTATCCATTGCTGGGAAACTTCAAGAGGGAAACCCCCCATTATTATATTTGCGTTAAGTCAAAGACTTAATTATTCAGAGCGATTACACTGAATTTGTAATATTTCTCTATTAATATAATTAATAATCAGGAGGAACCCATGCAAGAAACCCCCCAAAAGAACCGCACCATCATGTCTGTCATTGCTATCGTTATTGGTCTGCTTATGGCTTATCTGATTCCGTTCCTGGTACAAACATCTCTGGAACGAGTGCTGCTAGACTTAACGGCGCACATTGAGGCAGGAAATCCAACTTTCGCTAGCGGTCCGAAATTGTTTGATTTCTTCTACCCGGTCTGGCGGGCGTTGATCTTTGTCGCCGGAGCCGCTTTAATCGTCATTTCGGGAGAAATCAAGAAAGGCGCAGAATGGACTTACCCGCTTGCGATAGCCCTCTTCGCCATACCTTCGATTGGCGGCATGTT
>JAUWEC010000026.1 GCA_030608465.1 Chloroflexota bacterium | reverse complement strand
CAGTTTATAAAACCGGACAAAAGAGGATACCGCTTTACCCGATAAGTTCATATAAGTCTGGGGTTTTAGGAGAATAATCCGGTACCCTTTGTATCTCACCGCGGTCATTAACGCGTTCATCTTCATCTTTGAAAAGGATGTATCCAGTTTCCCAGCTAGCTGGTCAAGTACCATAAAGCCGATATTATGCCGGTTATTCCGATATTCTCGTCCTGGATTACCCAATCCGACGATTAAGAAAGGTTTTTTTCTTCCAATCATGATTTGATTCAATCACCTGAAACCTTTTATTACTCTCAAGTAAATCACACCAACCAGGAATGCACCCAAAACCAGGATCCCGGTGATAATCAAAACCCGGTAGAGGTCATTCGATTCCAGCACTGCCGGATTCTCTGGCAGTGGTGTGGGGGTCTTCTGAAGTTCTGCCCTCCGGGTTGGTGTGGCAGTGTGATCCGTGTTACCCACGTCCGCCTGAGTGCCCGCGGGGGCAGGTGTGGAGGTTTCTACAGGGGAATGATTACGGACCCGCAAATTCGGAATCAACTCAAAAATGGTTGCTCTTCCATCATACTCCGCAACCAACCGCAAGTGGTAATTCCCATCTGTAATCTGGGTTGTATCCCATTCCACTTTAACTGATGTTTGGGAACTCTCTTTAGCTCCCGGCATGATATCCGCGATAAAAAACCAGGTTTCCCCGCCATCCGCGGCATAACTGAATGATAGTTTTCCTGAGGTAAATCCTTCCCCTCTGATTTTTCCTTCAATGATTACAATTCCCTGCAAAGCCTGCCCTTCCCGGGGACTCTGAATAAAGATACTGGGAGAAATTGTCGGAGCCTGGGCGGCTGCCGGCTGAACTTGATGAAATACACTCATTACCAGAAGAGGAATGAATATCAGAGAAATCCAGGCCAGTCTTTTCACGACCTTGAGTGTAGCACGGGGTGGGTTAATGGTCAACGGAATTATGGTGGGGGAATGTAATAAGTGACAGTTGGCACTAAGGAATAAATAGTGAGTTGTAATCAGTTAGCCGTAAACGAATATCAGGACAAGACAGAGTTTATCTGAAATCAGTTGTCATTGCGAACCCTTCGATATCCCTTCGCCTACGTTTCACTCCGCTCTGGGTACTCAGGATGAGCGCGTCAATCTCACCCGATTCGCGATCGCCCGGCCCTTCGTCTACAACCAAGCAAAGCTTGGTTTTCGCTCAGGACAAACTTCTAATTCGCGGGCTAGAAAAGAAAGTCCCTCTAAAAAGGGACTGCTGTAGTTACTCTGATAATAAAAATCATCGACCTATAAACCTTCCAACCTTCAACCCGTTTTCCTCCCGTTATCTTGGGCTATTTTTAGTGCATTTGGGATCCTTCACTTGCAGGAAAACACAAGCGCTGTCACTTCAGCTTTGGGATAAACTGTCGATTTTGTGAGGCTGATAACGTTTAGGGTTCATTATGAAAAAGTTATGGTAAACTCAAGAGAGAGTTGGACTTGCAGTCATTAAGGAGAATCTGATATGGCTATTTCAAAAGCTGAAGAGATGGTCAAGCGCTTGCGCGAGATGCAGGCTGCGACGCCAGAGATTGAGGCTTCAGCAGTCGTTTCAGTAGATGGACTTACGATAGCATCAGCGCTGCCGAGAGACATTGAAGATGATCGAGTATCCGCAATGTCTGCCGCCATGCTGAGTTTAGGGGACCGGATTGCAGCAGAATTAAACAGAGGAACCCTGGACCAAGTTTATATTCACGGCGATGAAGGTTATGTTATTCTCTCGGCGATTGGTGAAGAAGCCGTGTTAACAGCCCTCGCCAAAGAGAAAGCAAAATTAGGTTTGGTTTTCCTGGAGATGCGCCGGGCCGCGGAAGATCTTAGTCAATTTATCGATTGATTGACAACACATCCTACCAAGAGCAATTTCGCGGGGAGGTCTGGAATTCCAGGTCCTCCCCTCTTCATTTAGGGCAGAAAATCTGAGTAACAAGGACCTTTTTAAATAATATTAACAGCATTCTCCAAAGGTCAATATGAAAACAAAGTATATTTTTCTTACCGGTGGTGTGTTAAGTTCAGTGGGGAAAGGAGTAACCGCCGCGGCACTGGGCAGGCTATTGAAGGAACGGGGGTTTAAGGTAGCAATCCAAAAACTGGATCCTTATATAAACGTCGATCCCGGCACAATGAGTCCCTATCAGCATGGAGAAGTTTTTGTGCTGGACGACGGCGCAGAAACTGATCTTGATCTTGGACATTACGAACGATTTATCGATACCAGCCTCAACCAGGTTTGCAACGTAACAACTGGCCAGGTATATGAAGAAGTGATCATGCGGGAAAGACGAGGTGACTATCTGGGCGGAACAATACAGGTTATTCCCCACATTACCGATGTAATCAAACAAAGGATCTGCATGGTTCCCAAAACTACCGGGGCGGAAATTGTCCTCGTTGAAGTGGGTGGGACAGTGGGTGATATAGAGTCTCTTCCTTTCCTGGAAGCTTTCCGGCAGATGAAAGGCGATCTCGGCAGGAAAAACAGCTTCTACATTCATGTCACCTGGCTTCCCTATATCGGCGCGACCGGGGAATTAAAAACCAAACCCACCCAGCATTCCGTCCGGGAATTACGGTCAATCGGTATTTCTCCGGATATGATTATTGCCCGCTCGGACCATCCGGTAGAGGAAGAACTCCTGGATAAAATTTCTCTCTTCTGTGATGTGGAGAAAAAAGCGGTGATTCCCATGGAAACCACCGATACTCTCTATAACATTCCGCTGATGCTTGAAGATGCCTCCGTAGGAGAATTCATCATCAAAAAAATGAAGATAAAAGAACGCCAGTCGCCCTCCTGGGATGCCTGGAGGGAAATGATTTCCGATGTTCGGAAAAAGAAACCAAGCGTCAAGGTGGCTGTGGTCGGAAAATATGTGGAACTGCTGGATGCCTATATGAGCGTCCGAGAAGCGCTGCATCATGCTGGTTTGGCGAATGGAGTGGATGTTGAGATCAGCTGGATTCATTCCGTAAAGCTGGAGAAAGAAATTGATATCTCCATCCTTGAGGATGCAGGCGGTATTCTGGTGCCGGGCGGTTTCGGCAAGCGGGGTACAGAAGGAAAGATAAAAGCCATTAAATACGCCCGGGAAAACAAGGTCCCTTACCTGGGTCTTTGTCTGGGAATGCAGCTGATGGTAGCTGAACTGGCCAGACACCATTTCAGTGAAAAAGACGCAAACTCAACTGAATTTAATCCCTCAACTACTCATCCTGTGATTGATCTAATGCCTGACCAGCGGGACATTACCGATAAAGGCGGGACTATGCGGCTGGGATTATATCCCTGCCAATTGCAGCCTGACACACTCGCTGCCAAGGCATATCAGACCGAATTAGTCCAGGAACGTCACCGGCACCGCTTTGAGTTAAACAATGCCTACCGGGATGAACTGGAAGAAGCGGGAATGATCTTTTCAGGCTTGTCCCCGGACAACAAACTGGTCGAAATTGCAGAGCTGAGAGATCACCCATTTATGCTCGGAACCCAATTCCATCCAGAATTTTTATCCCGGCCATACCGGGCTCATCCGCTTTTCACGGCCTTCCTGCAGGCGGTTGTCAAGCATTCCAACAGGTAATCACTAAAATGAAGCTATGGTATTTATTAATCCCGCCTGATAGACTACAATAGGCGACGGATTAATAGAAAACTATCTGGAGAAAATCATGTACACAAAAATTGAGTCAATCACAGGCCGGCAAATCCTGGATTCCAGAGGTAACCCCACGATTGAAGTGGATGTTCAGCTGCTGGATGGAAGCCTCGGTCGGGCGGCGGTTCCCTCCGGTGCCTCAACCGGAATTCACGAAGCGCTTGAGCTGCGGGATGGAGACAAGAAAAAATTCGGCGGAAAGAGTGTTTTTAATGCAGTAAACAACGTTAATGGCAAGATCTTTGATGCGCTGGTTGGACAGGATGCAATCCGACAAAAAGAGATTGATAAAATTCTGTTGGAATTGGACGGAACCACTAATAAATCCAAACTGGGCGCAAATGCCATCCTGGGGACAAGCCTGGCTGTTGCTAAAGCTGCTGCTTCCTCCCTGGAAATCCCCCTTTACCAGTATATCGGCGGAGTTTACGCGCATGTCCTGCCATCTCCGATGATGAATATCCTTAACGGCGGAGAACATACGGATTGGCAATCCACGGACGCCCAGGAATTTATGATCATGCCGTTGGGAGCGCCCACCTACTCCGAAGCGCTGCGTTGGGGAAGTGAAATTTACCATACTTTGAAATCGGTTCTAAAGGGACACGGTTATGCCACCCTGGTTGGTGATGAAGGCGGCTATGCCCCTGCCCTGGGTTCCAATGCTGAAGCTGTGGAAATCATCCTGGAAGCGATCGAAAAGGCAGGCTACAAAGCCGGCGAACAGATCGTGATCGCTTTGGATCCAGCAGCTTCTGAATTTTATGAAGAAGATACCGGGTTATACAATTTGCGGACAGAAGGCAAAAAGCTTTCCAGCGCTGAAATGGTCGCCTTCTGGAAGGATTGGGTGGAAAAATACCCCATCGTTTCCATTGAAGACGGTCTGGCCCAGGATGACTGGGACGGTTGGAAACTCATGACCGAGGAATTAGGCGACAAAATCCAGATTGTGGGCGACGATCTACTGGTGACAAATCCCAATCGGGTTCGTAGGGGCATTAAAGAAGGTTCCTGCAATTCCCTACTCGTTAAAGTGAATCAGATCGGCAGCCTGACAGAAACCATCGAAGCTGTAGAGACCTGCCACCGGGCTGGTTGGACAGCTGTGACTTCCCACCGGTCGGGGGAAACCGAGGACAGCACGATCTCGGACCTGGCAGTTGCCCTTAATACCGGACAAATTAAGACCGGAGCACCCGCCCGCTCAGATCGAGTGGCGAAATACAACCAGCTTTTACGCATTGAAGAGGAGCTGGGCAATATGGCGGAATACGCAGGTTGGAAACCCTTCCGTAAATAAATATTTCGATTATTAAAACAAAGGAAACTGTTTCCTTGGAGGAAACAGTTTCCTAGACCTTTGCAGATTACGGATCTTTGTTATCAGCAAGGGAAAAGTAGATTTATAGCGCGTTAATCAGATCCTCATCAGACAAATCATCCTGCTCTTCCTCATCATCCAGATCAATCCCATCTTCCACTTCTTCCAACTCTTCCAATTCTTTTATTTCCACCGACTGGACTGCTTCTTTGATCGAAATATCCTCCCTGCGTTTCCCTGGTTCGGGTGTGGCGCAGTAGGGACATAAACTCCAGGGAAGTTTCATCAATCGATCACAGGCATGACAGCTCTTCATCAACTTGGTATGGCAATTTGGACAAACTATCCAGTCCTCAGCAGTGTGCCGTCCACAGCCAGGACAGGCGGAACGCTCTTCGATAGCCTGCAGTAAGGCTTCTTCCTCGAGCATGTGCTGGTATTCCTCTTCCATCGTTTGTGGCGGACGTAAAATCAAATAAACAACAACCCCGGGCAAAAATAGCACAGCCACAACCAGGACTGCCAGGATTCTCACCAGGGGATCTTTGACCCGGGAACGGATATCCCGGTAGGTCCAGACCAGCAAACTGAGCCAAAAAGCCGCAATGAAAGCTCCCCCCCAGGCAACAGCTATTAGTAAAAAGTTGTTAAGAGATGAAGGATCAAATATCATCAAAGAACTCCTCGACCAAAATTATACCTTATTTACGGATGGCCCATACCGGGGGTGTATTCATCTAGTTGGAAAAGACTCTTGCTCTTTCCAATTTTCTCCGGTATAAAAAAGGTAAGCGGGGTTATTAATAGGAGGATGAAATGGAGCGGGGACAACCATCCTATCGAATCAAGGATCTGGACCACAGCGAACGGCCAAGAGAAAGATTAGCAAATATGGGCGCTCATGTATTGAGCACAGCTGAATTGTTGGCAATCTTGCTGCGGGTGGGTGTTGAAGGGGAAAATGCCATCCAGGTTGGTCAACGACTGCTGCAGAACTTTAATGGTTTAGCCGGTTTACAGCGAGCAACCTATACTGAAATCTGCGCTCAACACGGTATCGGGGCCGCAAAAGCAGCTCAAATCAAAGCTGCCATTGACCTGGGAAGACGTCTTTCTGCCCAAACTCCCGAAGACCGGCCAACCATTCACAGCCCAGATGATGCAGCAGACCTGGTGCAGTACGAGATGAGCACTTTAGAACAGGAACAACTGCGGGTGATCCTGCTTAACACCAGAAATCATGTTCTGGCAATTAAAACTATTTACCAGGGATCTTTAAACTCCTCCCAGGTCAGGATAGGTGAATTATTTAGACCTGCCATCAGGGAGAATGCTGCCGCAATTATTGTCATTCATAACCATCCCAGCGGCGATCCTTCACCCAGCCCAGATGATGTGGCGATTACCAAGGCTATTGTTAAAGCCGGGAATCTCTTGGATATCCAGGTACTCGATCATCTCATTATCGGTCAAGGACGATTTGTTTCATTAAACAGAAGGGGATTGGGGTTTTCAGAAAACTAAAGGGTTGATCGGACTGAAAAACCGTTGAATTCGCCAGTATTTTCCAACCAATGCTCTTTCACTTCAGTGACAACTGAGGAAATTGACCCCCTTTGTAAGGCGCGGAGCAGTTCGGATAGCTTTTCCTTTTTCCCCTCGGCAACTACCTCAACCGACCCATCCCGGCGATTTCTCACCCAACCTCTTAACCCGATTTCACCTGCAACTCCCATCACATAATAACGGAATCCAACCCCCTGCACCCGTCCGATTACCCGCGCATGCAGCCGTTTGTCCTGGGACTCATTCATTGTTATCCCAACCCTGTTCGATTTGACCTCCCTGGTATTTACTGAAAATAAACACCCCAAGGAAAATTAAGAGAATCAGGAGAATCCCGCTGAGGATAAAAATATACGTCAGATATTTCCCCCTGGAAAACACATCCTGTTTCCAATCTTTTTCTAGCCCCTGCAATGTTGTTCCGAGAGCGACTTCCACACCCCGTTCGCAGCTGACACCCTGATCATAGGCGTGGATCATCGCCCGAATCCCTGTCACACCGTATTCCCGTTGAATATAATCCAGCAGTGAATCCGATTGAGCGTAGGAGAGAAGAGCCAGATCCGAATCAGCGGGAAAGGCTATACAGAGGTGAGCGAACGGAATCAATCCTCTCTCCCCTTCCGCTTTTTCAAGAATCAAATCATAATCCGGACGGGAAAAGACTTCCATCTGAGAAGCAATGCCTTCACTAACCCAGACGGGAAGATATTGATACTCATTGCCCATAAATCGGTAAAGAAGGATATGGGCAATTTCGTGCGGGATTAACCGTTGAATTTCCAGGGATTGATCTACTCCCGAAGGAAGGGATACAACAATTGAACCCAACCCGGGATCCGCGTGTCCACCCACCCAGGTCTGCCCAACGCTGGTTAGGGTTGATTGTAATTCTTCTTCGCTGCTGTAAATAAAAATAACGATCGGTTGGGTTTCTTCGGGTTGTTGGAGCAGCTCTAAAACCTGGTCCAATCCCTCTACAGCAGCATCCAGCACTTTTTGCGCCAGGGAAATTTCACCCTCATACCAATAAATATTAAACGGTTCCTCAATTATTTCCTGCCAATTATAGCGATTATCCAGATAGGTAAAGGAATAGACTGGTGTTTCTACACTTTCACCATCTTCCAGGGTGAGATGGTATGAATAGGTAATATTAGAAAATGCTGGCAGCGGCCTCTGTGCCAAGTCATACACAAATTGGGCTTGACCCGGTGATATGAATAAAGCCTCACCAACAAAAGTGGATAAGCCTGGAGCCTTTAACACCAGCGTGATCTGGCTTACAGGCACTTCGCTTTCAAGCTTAATCCGGAAGACCAGTTTTCCGCCAAATGTATATTCAATCCCTTCATCAAGCACCTCAACTCCAGCTCCTGCCTTAACGGAGAGAGGGGCAATTGTTATCAAAAGCAGGATTAAGAGTGTCAGAGTTTTTTTCATGTGCATAGAGGTAGAATTTATTTAGTTCTACTAGCAGGGATCAACACTTGTTGTTAGGAATGCGAATTCATTCACTCCAACCAGTGATCATCATCCAGTTCAAAATCCTCCAGTTCAAAATCGTCCTGGTCATCACCATCCTGGATGTAATCATAATCATCCAGAATATACTCTTCCTGGTCTGAGAAAGGAATATCAAACATAGACAGATTCACACCTTCCTCCAAAAAATCGAGCCGTTCCAGGGCTTTCTGGATGAGCTCAACCTCATCTTCACTGACGTCACTATCGAGCAGCTGATGGATTGCCGGACCAGCATCTTCTCCCCCAATTTGGGACAGTGCCCAGATTGAAGCTCCTCGAATTTCCGGAAGATCATCCAGCAGATCTAGAATAACCGGGACTGCATCTTCCAGGGTCAATTCCCCACAAGCGCGAACGGCTTCTAACCGGACTTTGGGAGAGGTATGTTGAAGTTGGTCAAACACCATTTCGGTATACTGATGATCAAAAGAACGACCCATAGCAAAAACCGCGCTGGCGATCCAATCCTCGTTCTCACTTTTGTACGCCTTAAGGATATGTTTTTGGACTTCAGGATGGGATGAATAACTGAGAGCTTCCAATGCCCGCAGTTGAACCTGGGAAGGTTGATCGCTTTCCAGTATAAACAGTAATTTATTCTCTATACGGGCTTTTATTTCAGCGCTGATTTTATCCAGTTCACCGCGGTAAATATACTTCCCCAGAATGGAGGTGGTCACTGCTCGGACGTCAACACTATCCTCTTCTTCCAACACGGATAAGAAGAAGGGGATAAGATCATCGGTATTAAATATTTCAATAGCCCGGGTCGCAAAGAAACGCACCTGGTCATCCAAATCCTCGAGACCGATACGAAAGATCGGTTCAAAGGACAGCAGATTATTGGCATCTGTCAGCTGTTCCAGATCATCAATTAATCCTCTACGCCGCTCAACATTCACATCCTCCCAAATGGTGGAAAGGTCGGAGAGATTTTCCGGACTGATATCCGACAGTCGATAGAGATAGAGTGGATCAAGAATCTGATCTTCATCGAGCAAGGCCGTCAGCACCTCGTCAAAAGGCTTATCTTCAAGGGGAGAAAAAAGCGGCTCTTCCATCAGGGTAATTGTATAGGTGAAGTGAAATCAAGGATATTAAAGTAGATTAACAGCAGCAGAACACTGATAAAACCTATCGCGTTAACGGCATTCTGAACCTTCTGGGAAACTCGTTTGCCGATAATCAGCTCAGGCAATACAAATAAAATTCTGCCTCCATCCAGGGCGGGGATAGGCAGCAGGTTTAATATACCAAGGGATATGGTAATCGACACCACAAACAACAGCACATTAACCATTGCTGATGTTCCGGGCAGCAACTGCTGCTCCTTGGCTCCTTCATAAATATCATACATACCTTTATATCCCACTGGACGACCTGCCGCTTCCTCTGTGCCCCTGATCAGCTGTCCCGGCAATCTCATCACGGCGATGCTGTGCTGACCTGTTGCGGCAATACCCAGCGGGAGGGCCTGGAACCAGCTAATCTCCGTGACCGGGCTGGTCATAACGATCCCAATTGCGCCTTGATTTTCTGGAGGGTTTTCTCTAGGTATCAAGGTAATCAGATCAATGTTGCCACTGCGCTGGATTTCAATTTGAATTTCCTCACCCAAGTTGGCATAAATTTCACCTCTAAGGGCTTCATAACTATCTGCCTCATTCTCGTTAATGCTGAGGATAAGATCTCCAGGCAGAAGACCGGCTTCCTGGGCAGGTGAGTTTTGGGCAACTTCCTGGACCTCGATAACACTCATATCAGGAACACCCAATTGACTGAATATTACCGAATAGATCACCACAGCTACCAGTAGATTCATTATCGGTCCAGCCAGGTACACACCTATACGTACCAGCGGCTTTGAAGCAGACAGGCCTCCCTCAACTTCCGGTTGGCTTTCACCCAGGGGTTTTACAAATCCACCCAGGGGGATCCAATTCAGGGTATATTCTGTGCCCCGGAATTCAAACAATTTGGTAATTCTAGGTGGAAAACCAATCCCGAACTCCTCAACTTTCACACCAAATATAAGGCAAGCAATAAAATGTCCTACCTCATGCAGGATAATCAGGGAAGCTAATACACCAATAAACTGTAACAGGTTAATAATCATAAGTTTTTCCGGGTTACGCTTTAATATTCTTTATATGTCACAAAACTAATCAATAAACACATTTCCAAGATATAAAATTATACCCCAGGGAAATCCGATTCGAGAAGGTGGGTGGGACCGCCCGGCGTGCATTCTAATACTGAATTAACACCCTCAAGGGAGCCTAATTCTCTCTTAACTTTTTCTGCCTCTTTAACCGGGCAGATGACATGCACATTAGGACCGGCATCAATCGTATAACAAACCGGGATACCATGGCTTCGCCAAATTTGCACCGCCCGCATTACTTCCAAAGTGCCTGGAAACCAGTAATACAAAGGAGGATCAGAAGTCATCATCACAGCATGCATCAGATTACAGTCCTGTTCCACAATGTCAGCAAAGATCGAGAAATCTCTCTCCAGCAGGGCTTTCCGGCAGATTTCCAGCCGTCGGTTTGCATCCTCCACCCTGGCTCCCTGGATGGGAGATGTATCAGCCAATGAGTGACCTAAAGAAGATCCGGTTTCCTTATGTTCCTCACTGATAAGGACAATCAAATCCGCCAGATCCCAATGATCCGGACTGGCAATTGAAAAAGCATAAGAAGAGTCATGATCTGTACCCGCCTGCCACTCCACGTAACCTTCTGGTATCGACCGGCTGGCGGAGCCTGATCCTGTTCTGGCTAACCGGGAAAGTTCTCTCTCCGATAAACATAATCCGGCAGCGCTGCTGGCTGCGCAGCTCAAGGCAGCGAAGGCGGAAGCGGAGGAGGCAATACCAGCCCCGGTGGGAAAGTTGTTTTCACTTTCTACAATAGCAAAAGCGTTTAATCCGCCCATATTCCTGATCCGGTTCAGCATTTTACTCACTCTCTGTAAGGCAGCCCCCTCTTCATGAATCCCGTTCAGGATTAATTGGTCCCCTGCTAAAGAGGGATCAAAGCTTACCCTGGTGCGCGTTTCCAATTCCTTTAAATTCATTGAGAGGGAACTATGGGCTGGAATTCTTAACTCCTGGTTATTATCTCCCCAGTATTTGATAAAAGCGATATTCGGATGAGCTGCCGCGGAAGCGGTTGAAATCATAGAATCCTCTCTGAATAATAAAAATAAACTGTATTTTAATCAGCAGCCAAATAGAGGGTTGGAAATAAACAGCTTACTTCACCCCGCCAAGACTGGTAAAACTCCAGCGGGGTTGTGGCGTAGATCATGACATGACCAGAGAAACCCTCCAGAAATCTCTGCAGCAGTTCATTTTGTCCTGGTAATGGCAGCTGACCGCATAATTCCCGGATATAACGGGCTTGATTTTCCTGGACCGCTTCCCGGGTATCCACCCTATAAGTCAAGCCGGCAACTGTGGTGGGGTTAAACTGGTAGGAATCCGGATTTATTTCCTGAAGGATTATGCTAATTTCCCCTAAAGCTGCCTGATCAACTAAAAATATATAATCCCAGGAAAGATTACGATCCCTGAGAATAGTTAGGAATTTTTCTGAGGGCTGAGTGGGTTCATCAAGCCAGAATGCCCCCCGCAGATTCAGATCCCGCTGGATACCGTCCTCTGCCTGGGAGGGAAAGAGCGGGAAAAACAGTTTTATCTGCTGTGTATCACCGGAGCGACTCAACCAGACACCCTGCAGGAGCGGTTCAGGTTTTGATAAATCGTCCACATAAATCATAAGTGTAAAGGGATCTGCAGGAGCAGGTTTCTCTTGCTGTTCCTCTAACAGAATCGGACCCCTGGTTTTTTGTGTCATCGGTGCTGACCCCTCTCCGCCGGAAAACAGGGTTTGGCTGGCCTTAATTCCCAGAAACAGGAACAGACCGAAAAACACAGTAAACAGGACCAGCATCACTTTTGATTTCATAAACCTCATAAAAAGGAGCAAATCCCCTGGTTGGAGAGGTCTCCCTAAAGGGAAAATTTCACAATTTACTCTTTTTTTGTATCATACCACTTCCCTGGGTTTTATCAGGTTCCCGCTTGAGGGTAACCAGGGTTCTGGAAAACAATTTCATAATTCCTGAATTCCGGCTTAAAATAAAAATCGGGCTTGATTTTCTGTCTGGATGTATAAAACCAGTGGAAAATCAGCCCGATC
This sequence comes from Chloroflexota bacterium, assembly GCA_030608465.1. Lineage (GTDB taxonomy): Bacteria > Chloroflexota > Anaerolineae > Anaerolineales > UBA11858 > B10-G9. The sequence goes on along the minus strand of JAUWEC010000026.1, from coordinate 7,182 downwards.
AGTTAGTTAAATATTATTAGAATGTGATCTCTCTGAAATTGCAGTTTATTTGACAACTATAGATAAGATGCCTAGAATGATCCCAAAGGGGAATCCCAAAAGAGACCAGACCAGGTAGGGAACAGCTTCCCCCTTCAACTCCCACATCTCCCGGAGGCGAGGTAACAAATCCCGGACAAATTCAGATTCATCCATCACCCGGATATGGAAATCCCACCAGCAATACTCAATTCTTTCTAAGACCGCTTTCATACCATTATCCTCCAAGTTCATTTTGAGGTAGATATTTTCTTAACCTTTCCCTTCTCATCTGCAACCGCACGGACAATACGGTTGATTTTTTTCCCGCCGGGACCAGAAACTTTTTTCTGGTAAATCAGCAAGGTATCAGATGATTTATCCCCTTCCCGGGATGTAACCTTAGGTTTAACACCTTTCAGATCAGGATGTTTCCGGTAAACCTCTTGGGATATTTTGTCAATCAAGATGGCTTTCATGATTACCTCACCCGTTGTCCTTATTCCCCATATGTGGAGTTTGCGTATGCTCTCCTGCGCATGAAAGCAGGCACATCCAATGGATCCCTGCCCATTTCAAAGCGTTGGGTGGATTCCTCTTCCTCATTTATAACTTCTTTGACTACCTTCCTGGTGATCGGCTCAGGTATTACTCTTTCCTCTCGGGAGAAGGAGGTAAAGACGTCCTCAAATGTAGCAGCGCCTAAACCAGTGACAATCAAGTTCACCTGGACCTTTCCCTGGAACCTCTCATTCTGGGTTGCGCCAAAAATCAACTCCGCATCGGGAGGAATTTGTTCCCGCAGATAATTCAGCGCCTGGCTAATATCAGATAATGTTAAATCCAATCCGGAAGTGAAATTGACGATTAATCCGGAGGCGTTGGCCAATGAAATATCTTCCAACAGTGGGTGATAGAGAGCCTGTTTGACCGCGTTGACTGCTTTTCCTTCCCCTGAAGCCTGCCCGATACTCATCAGTGCGCCCCCACCTAATTCCATCAAACGCTGAACATGGGCAAAGTCGACATTGATGATACCGGGTTCAGTGATCAATTCGGTAATGCTCTGAACAGCCTGGCGCAAGACGTCATCTGCCAGATGGAACGCTTCTGACAAAGTAGCCTTCTCGGAGACCGTTTGCAGCAATTTTTCGTTGGGGATGGTGATCAGTGTATTAACATGCGGCTGAAGTTTTAATAAACCTTCAACAGCATTCCTCTGGCGTCCGCCAACCTCAAAAGCAAAGGGTTTGGTGACCACCGCAATAGTGGCAATCCCCATTTCTTTAGCGATCTGGGCTGCCACAGGAATAGCTCCAGTCCCTGTACCGCCGCCCATGCCAGCGGTCAGAAATACCATATCTGCGCCTTCCAAAGCCAGGGCGATATCACTTTTACTTTCCAGGGCGGCCTGTTCACCAACGCTGGGATCTCCTCCGGCACCTAAACCGCGGGTCAACTTGGGCCCCAACTGCAATTTAACCAAAGCCTGGCTGTAAGCCATAGCCTGTCGGTCAGTATTGGCAATAATAAATTCCACTCCAGATAAACCAAAATGGATCATACGGTCGATCGCATTGCTGCCTCCACCGCCCAATCCCATCACTTTGATGACCGGTATGTAAGGAGGGTCTTCCCAATCTCTCAATCGCTGATCAAATACTTGCTCATTAAACATAATGATCACTCCTCTGACTCGAACTCCAAGGGGCCGCTGAATTCAGGTTTCGATTATATTGCTGCTAACAGTGATGCAATTTTTGTACCATCTCCATCAATTCTCCTCACCAAACAACCTTGATTTCGGAGATAGGAGAGATCATCTTCCGAAAAGTGTTCTTCTCCACCCAAGACAGTAACTTGGTCAGCCTGGACGGCTTCATCCAATGAGAACCCGATAGTGGGTTGATGCCGTTTAACAAATCCCCGAGTGACATTCAGGTGCCAATCGGCAATTCCCCACTCAAAGGTCGGGAGCAGTAAATAATGGGAAAAACGGAACCCCTCAGAAGGTTTTTCAACCGTTTTCGCTTCCCCATTCAGGAAATGATTCGCAATAGGTTTGGGTGTGCCATCTGCTTGATACCAGCTGTACTGCCCTGCGCAGCAGTTCTCTTCCGCGGTAAGCACCCAGTATGCCCCACCTAATACCTGTTCAGGTAGAGGATCCAAACCATCCACTGCCTGCCTGGAAATCAGCTTGGCGCCATCCAGCAGGGATTGATTCAGATCCTGATTTTCCGTCGCCGGACCTCGAATACCCAGCAGCAGCAGGGGCAATTTCTTTTCCAGGATAGTTTCTGATAAGGTTAAGTACCACTCAGCGATGCGGAATCCCCGTTGATCTTCTGAATTTTCAGATGTGGAATAAGGCTGCGCTTCCGGCCAGCTTTCCGGCCCTCCGCCTCCCCAGGACAATGGTTTTCCATTTAAGGCGGCATAGGCACTGAGTATAAGACGGTCCAGCAACGGGGTTGACGCCCGGCGTTTGAGCCCGTCCAGAGAACCACGGAGGAAAATCGTATCCCAGTAATCCCCTCCTGGTTCCAGGGGCGGAAATACCGGAACCAAACCTACCATCACGGCAGCTTCAGCCAGGGGAAGAAAGCCATCCAAGAAACGCTCGGTCAGATCTGGGTGCGCCCAGGACTCGGATCCCCAACCTTCCTGCATATTAGGCCGATCAAATAAAATTGCATATTTAACACCCCATTTGTGGTAGGTTTCAAACAATAAAATCATTTCATCTAGCTCAGGAAGCTTTTCAGAGTTGAGCTGAAAATGAAGGACAGGCTCAATTTTCTCCTCTTTTAAAATGGTAATAAATTTTTCTGGGATAGCCCGGCAGGTAGGCGCCTGCAGCACCACCCAGGATGCGCCCAGCGCTTTTAATCTGGGCAGCCAGAGATTAAGATCCTTCTCGGAATAATGGTTGTTATCCGAACGATAGTGAAAACCAACTTTTTCCATAATATTTCTCTTCTTTCCAGGATTATTTCAGGACACTCCCTAAAAGTGCAAGGTTTATGCCAACAAAGCCCTGGTTCAGAAGGACAGTCCGACCTACTGCTCTGGAAAAAAGGTTCTGGTGCTATAATGCGGAACATGAAGAAGATCCTCATTACCGGGGCGACGGGATTTATCGGAAAAGCCCTTATCCGATACCTTTCGGAAACGGAGTTTCAGGTCCGGGTGCTGATTCACCCTTCCAGGAAATCCCCGGATTTACCTAAAGGTATCCCAGTCGAAGCGGCAGTAGCGGGGTTAAACGATACTCGCGGCCTACGAGCTGCCCTGGTTGATGTGGATATTATCTACCACCTCGCCAGCCAGGAAGCTCTCGGGGCAAGAGGTAATCTGCTGGAAACAGATATCCAGGGCACAAAAAATTTAGTAGAGGCTGCCCAGGATGCAGATGTAGACCGTTTCTTTTTCATCAGTCATCTCGGCGCGGATCGGGCTTCGGCTTACCCGATCATGACCGCCAAAGCTATCGCCGAGGATCACATCCAGAAAAGCAGCCTGGATTACACTATCTTGCGCTCGGGAATCGTATATGGACACAATGACCGTTTCACCACCAACCTGGCTCGGATGATCCGCTCTATTCCCCTGGTATTCCCCTTACCTGGCCAGGGAGACACCCTTCTGCAGCCATTGTGGATCGAAGACCTGGCCAACATCTTGCTCTGGTCCCTGGATAATGATAATACCCGCCGGGAAACCTATGAAATTGGCGGACCGGAACAGCTCAGCTTCCGGGATATTATTCTGAGTATGCTGGATGTTATGGGCTTAAATCGTTATCTGCTCTCGGTCAGCATTCCCCTGATTCGCGGTGGGACCGTGTTTGCGGACTACCTTTCGCTGAATATCCCCACCAATATCTTCTGGCTGGACTACCTGGCAACCAACCGCACCTGCTCTCTGAATACAGTGCCCCATGTTTTTAACCTGCTTCCCAGTCATTTTTCCAAACGGCTTGAATATCTGAATCTTAACGGTTAAGACCTTTAACATTTCCCATAATCCCAAGGTAAAACCCATGACTCTTTATGATATATCCCTCACGTACACTGAAGACCTGCCTACCTGGCCGGGTGATCAGACCATCCAGATTAAACGAATCAGCAGCATAAAAGATGGAGATATTGCCAACGTGACCCAGCTGTCGATGTGCGCCCACAGTGGAACTCACGTGGATGCCCCGGATCATTTTTTAGGGAATGGAAAAACGGTAGAGGCTATCCCTTTGGAGTTGATGATTGGTCCGGCAGCGGTAGTTGAGACCCACGCCGAAGGGACCATCACCCCCGCGGATTTAATAACGGCTCGGATCCCCACCGGAGTAAAAAGGGTCCTTCTCAAGACCGCCAATTCGGAGTACTGGGCAGCCGGGAACACGGCGTTCCAGGAAGATTTTATTGCTCTTAATGAAGAAGCAGCGGAGTACCTGGTAGAGTTGGGGGTAGAAGTTATCGGGGTGGATTATCTCTCGGTAGCGCCATTTACGGATCTGGAACCCACTCATAAAACCTTGCTGGAAGCGGGAGTGTTAATCATAGAAGGCTTGGATCTTTCCGGGGTAGAACCCGGGGAGTATATCTTGTACTGTCTTCCGCTAAAGATTGGCGGTTCGGACGGCGCGCCAGCCCGGGTGCTGCTGAAGCGTTGAAGCGAAACCCAACCTGCCGGGCTGAAAACTTCACCTGCTTGGGTTATTTTTCAACTATAATGCCAATATAGAGAAAAGGAGTTTATGATGCCAAAACAGATCACCTACTTGATCTTGATCTGCTGTTTGCTGGTAGCACTGACCGGGTGCGCAACGCCCCCAGAGCCGGCTGAGGTTTCCGCTCCTGCTGTGGAAGAAGCAGTCGAAGAGGAACCTCTCCCGACAGATACTGCCATCCCCCCCACAGAAGCCAGCGACACAGAGGAAACTGACGCAGAAGAAACCAACTCTGAGGATGAAGGAGACCCCACTATGGAGATGATTATAACCAGCCCGGCCTTCAATGAAGGGGAACCAATTCCGGTCCAATTCAGCTGTGATGGTGACGATTTCTCACCCGAGCTGGTCTGGTCCGGGATCCCGGAAGGGACAGCCAGCCTGGCCTTGATCATGGACGACCCGGACGCGCCAGTCGGCACCTGGGTGCACTGGGTGCTGTTCAACCTCCCAGCGGACAGCACTGGGCTGTCGGAGGGAGTTACAGGCCTGGGGGAAGACGGACAAAACAGCTGGAACCAAACTGGCTACGGCGGTCCCTGTCCTCCGGGAGGGACCCACCGCTACTTTTTTAAACTCTATGCCTTGGATATCAGCCTGGATCTGGAAGTTGGTGCCACGGTGCAATCCCTGGAAAGCGCCATGGAAGGACATATCCGGGATCAGGCAGAGCTGATGGGCACATTTACGCGCTGAGGGATTAGATTTCCCAGCGTTGGATCGTCTTTGCAGTAACTGGGGACGCTGATGTGATCCCTGCCATATTGAACCCGGCGGCATACCGGTCGCCGGGTGATGATGGTGCCTAGTTAAGAAACTGGTCAGCAAGAGGGGTAGAATTACAAAATCTCGCGAAAAAATCGGGAATTTTTTCTTATATAATCAAACTCACCCATCCTATTTGGTCTGGATTGGTAAATTATTGGAAAGTTGTTTTTGACTGAGCCATTTTACCAGGACAGCCATCCCGTATATTTGATTGTTTTACAATGATATAGTCCATTGCTCCTCATTATCCACTGCGGGTTGTGGTGCTGTTTACCATGTATTCACAGTTGATCTGGGATCTCACAGAATCCAGTGGTTTTAGTCAGGCTGAATTCGAAGGTTAACCCAAGGAGGAAAATCATGAGTACTTGGCTGAACTTTACCTTGATTAGTATTGTGATATTAGGACTCGTCGTATATTTCGCCTTGGCCCTGGTGACCCACTCACAGGCACTGGATATTGTCAACCACCCTCCGGAAGAACGCCCGGAGATAAAAGAAACGCCAGAAGACTATGGAATGGTCTATGAGAAGGTCAGTGTGACCACCGAGGACGGCTTGAAGCTCTACGGCTGGTATATCCCGGGAGAAAACGGGGCTACGATCATGATCGAGCATGGCACTCCGGGAGGAAGGCAGGGCGGACTCTATGAAGCTGCCTTTCTGAACGAGGGTGGTTATGGAGTCCTGCTGGGGAGTTTCCGGGCTCATGATGAGTGCGAAGGTGAACTGATCAGCTTCGGCTACCATGAACAGAAGGACATAACCGCCTGGCACCAGTATCTGCTTGGACGTGATGACGTTGACCCGGAACGAATTGGCATCTTTGGGGAATCCATGGGAGGAGGGACGTGCATTCTTTATGCTACGGGAGACCCAGGCATCGCCGCCCTGGCAACAGGAAGTGGTTTTGCCCTCACCCAGGAGGTTATTGAAAAATTTATTCAGTTTGAGCTTGATCCACCAGAATGGATCACTCCAATATTGGCCAGTTTTATCAAATTCTGGGCACAGCGCGAAGCGGATTTCAGAACAGAAGACTTAGATACAGAAGCTGTCATTGCTCAAATCAGCCCTGTACCGATCTTGATCATCCATGGCGGTGAGGATGATAAGATTGGTCCCCAGAGCGGACTGCAGCTTTTTAAGGCAGCTGCCGAACCCAAGGAACTGCTGTGGATCCCTGAGGCAGGCCATGTCAATTTTGAGGAGTTCCAGCCGGAGGAATATCAAGGGGCGCTGTTGCGCTTCTTTGACCAATATCTGCTTGAGCAATAAATAGTTCCGGTAAGTCTTAAAAGTCCAGCGGTGCAGGATTTCCGGCAGTTGAGATTGCTGTTTGTGAAACAATTTCTTGTCAAAGCCCTGGCGGGATGCTATAATTTTGCCTACAAAACGGGCGCGTAGCTCAGTTGGTTAGAGCGCACGGTTCACATCCGTGAGGTCGATGGTTCGAGTCCATTCGCGCCCACAAGAATCGCTTGACGAATCCGTCGAGCGATTTTTTGAACCAATACATTTTTCCTGATGTGGATATTTCAATTCTCCATAATGATAGGTTAATTGGGAACAATAAAGAAAAAGAAGTACCAGTCCTTAACACTCCCCTAATCCAAATTACTAGGATATTTACTTAATCCACATTATTGAAATAGTAAATTAAA
>JAUWEC010000006.1 GCA_030608465.1 Chloroflexota bacterium | reverse complement strand
CTAGTATTTTCACCGCTTCAATACAAGCAGCGACATCAGGTATCGTCATCGCAGAAGAGAACAGGAACGGCCGGCCGCGCTGGTAAAGCCATTCCACAACCAGGGGATGTCCGGCTACCACACCGCCCACCACGCCAAACGCTTTGGAGAGTGTACCGACTTCCACATCCACCTTTCCGTGCAGCTTAAAATGATCCACAATACCCCTGCCCCCTTCACCCAGCACACCTTCTCCGTGGGCATCATCCACCATCAAGATTACATCAAAATCGCGGGTGACCTCATAGATCTCATCCAGGGGAGCAACATCACCGTCCATGGAGAAGACACCATCAGTCACCACCAGCGCCCGTCGGAAATCCGCCCGGAATTCATCCAGGGACCGTTTTAGCGAAGCTGGGGAACAGTGGTCATAGGGAATTATTTTGGATTTAGCCAACCGGCAGCCGTCGATAATGCTGGCATGATTCAACCGGTCAGAAAATATCACATCTTCTTTCCCAACCAGAGCAGGGATGGTTGCCAGGTTGGCACTGAACCCAGACTGAAAGGTGATCGCTTTCTCCACTTTTTTAAACGCCGCTAGGCGTTTTTCAAGTTCCAGATGCAGGTCCATGGTACCGGCAATGGTGCGTACAGCACCCGGGCCTACTCCATACTTGTCCGCAGCCTTTTTGGCTGCCTCAATCAGGCGAGGATGATTTGCCAGGCCAAGGTAGTTGTTGGCACAGAAATTCAGCACTTTTTCCCCATCTACCACTAGCCAGGAGCCCTGAGGAGATTCCAGAGTCCGTATCTGGTTGTACAGACCTGTATCCCTTAAAGCCTGCAATTCAGTTTCTATCCAATCCAATGGTTTTGGCATAGTTTATCCTCTTTAATATTCCAACTTTATCAGTTTAACTGTGTTCTGCAAATTCCCGGACTAAATTTACCTTCTTCTCCCGGGTTAGTTTTTTGATTATATATTCCCTGCGCTGGGCGGTAGACCGGTCGATTACTTCTTCCAGGTAAATCAACTCAACCGGACGGCGGAATTTGGTATAAAGTGCACCTCTTCCTGCATTATGTTCTTTAACCCGCCGTTCCGGGTCAGTTGTCCACCCGGTGTAGTAAGTCCCATCGGCACATTCCACCATATAACAGTAATATCCCACCCCCCGGGATTCACTCACTGGTCTTTCTCCACCCGGGGAGGACCTTTCCTGCGGACGCCAAAAAATCGAGAAAAAAATGTGGACCGGGGAACTTCACTCCTAGTGGTTTCAATCCAGCGGCTTTCCCGGCGGTCAGCCCACCACAGGTCCCTATCTTTCTGTAATTTAGAAAACATTTCTTTCAATTCTTCCTGACCCGGTGTTTCGGATAAATCCCGGATTTCAACCAGGGTTCGGATAACATCATTCAGCAATCGAGTGGTATTTTCTTGATTATAGATCACTGCGGCAGCCAGTGCTCCGGGCGCATCATCCTGGGAAAAGGGATTGGTTACCTGGATGTATGGTTTTCCAGCAATCTTTTGAGCTTCCCGCCAGCCGGGCGAGTCTTGGGTGATTTTAAGCAAGGAGGCTGCGAGCAACTGAGGCAGGATATGCGTCATGGTCATTAATCCGTCTATTTCAGCCGAATTGGTGAAATAAGGAGTAGCGCCCAGCAGCTGCACCAGATTGACAGCCATATTTACCGCTTTTTCGCTGGAGAGACGTCCACTGACAACTGCCATCAAGCAATCTGAAAAGAGATCATTTTGGGCGGTCTCCGGACCAAATTCGAATTCTTCCAGATAGGCAAAATTAATCACCGGGGTTAGTCCTACATAATGCCTGTTCTCTGGAAGCAGTTCTTCAGCCCATTTCATTACAGGCTGTTTCAACGGACCGGTATCTAACACCAGGGCATCCTCTTTTAGATCCTGGGCAATATGTTCCAGCACGGAATATATTTCCTGGAATGGCAAGGCCAGGAGAACTATATCGGCATCCTTAACGGCTCCGGAAAGCGTGATGGCGATTTTATCAACAGCATTTTTTCCTTTGGCCTGGTTGGCTGCTCCCCGGGATTTGTCATGGCCTACTCGGAAAATCTGGTCAGTATATTCCGCCAAGACCATCCCGACAGATGTGCCAATCTGCCCCAAACCAAGAATTGTAAGTTGAATTGTCATTTAATTTTCCTAGTTAGTATTATCTGCTTTTTGAAGTTTCCTTAATAAAAATAATTCCTCATCGGATGGAGATCCTTCAGGTAGGTCCTTTTCATGGTTATGGATGAACCATACTGTTCGGGGGCTGCTCCCGGCTGCCTCCGCTAAATCCGCGCCCCACTGGGGGTGCTGCCGAACAATTACCAGGGGACGCCGCAGACCAGTGGGTTTACCCTCTCCCCACACCCCTACTCGCCGGGGAAACAATCCGGCTGCCAAAACAGCAAAGACCCGTTCCCAGCGGCGGAGCGGATAACGTGTTTTTCCCAGGTCATGCAGCAAGGCGGCTTTAAGCAGGTCGGGGTCATCCTCCCCCTGGGTTTGTAATGACCGGAATACCCGTAGACTGTGATTTTGATCAGCTGTGGGTAACTGCTGAAAAAGGTTCCGCTCCTCTGGAAATAAAACAGTATTTACAGCCTCCAGATCTCCCTCCCGGGGAGATCTTTTTAACCCCTGCCAGAACTGCCAAACACGGTAATTGACCTTAGAACTCATTAACCCACCAGTAGATTAATCAGAAAACGCAAGGGCGGTCCCAGGATCCAGCTCAAGACGTTGACCCCTAGATAGGGTCCAACCAAAAACAGCACAATCAGGATCATCGGTCCGTAGGGGCGGATCTGCGCCATTCGATCTTTCCAGGCCAGGGGTAGAAAAAATTCCGCAATCTTATCCCCATCAAGCGGGGGAATCGGAATCAGGTTAAACAGCATCAGCACCAGGTTGATGGTGATGAACTCCCATAAAAATCCTGCCATGGTCGGAAAAATAGAACTCCCCTGGGCGGCAAAGGATAAATAAAGATCATCCAGGGAAACCAGATTTAATCGGAATGGTAAAGCTGCCAGCAGTGCCATCAGGAAATTTGACAGCGGACCAGCAAGGGCAACCCACATCATCGCTGAAGGTGCGCTGCGCCTCAGGGTATAAGGGTTCACCGGGACTGGTTTAGCCCATCCAAATCCAGCCACAACCAGCAGCAGCGATCCCATTGGATCCAGGTGTGCCAGTGGATTCAGCGTCAACCGGCCGTTGACCCGGGGTGTGTTGTCGCCAAAATAATTAGCGGTCCAGGCATGGGCAAACTCATGCACGGAAAAGGCGGTTAACAGGACTATGATTCTTGAAATCAGTGTTGCAGGATTCAGATTTAACATATAAACTCCTGCGCCAGATTATACCATCTCGCTCCCTTAGATAATACGAGCCAATCCTGGAAGGTTTTTGGTAAGAAGCTGGTGATGTAATCATTAAAAAGGGATAAATAAATAGATTCTATAGACTTGATGTATTGATTTTTCCCCCAACATTAAGCATGACAGACGCTATTCTTCCGAAAGAGATTGAACCGAATCTATTCATTGATAATAAGTCTCGATTTTTCCATCCGACTTTCAATATCAGCTTTCTCAAATTCGGAAGGTAAAACTTTTTTTCGAAACATCGTCTTGAAGAGACGGGGGATGTTTCACTACTTATCAAGTCCCCATTTCTGGATTCCCGGGATGAACCCCTATCTTGATAATTCAAATGCAACAAATGCTCTCTCAGACTAACTATCGGTTGAGTATCCCTTCGTTAAATGATCGTTTCGGTTGTTTCCCACTACCAATACCCACTGGGCTAGATTGCTATACAATAGCGAATTTTCTTTTCCCATTGGTAAGCAGAAACACAAAATTCATCAATATACTCCCAAATGATATAATGCCAGCATGCTGCCGGACCTGGAATTAGACGATATTTTAAAGTTGCGAAAAGGTCATCCTTGCGGAGAAAACCGCTGGAAGGTCATCCGTTTGGGCGCAGATATTAAGATCGAATGCCTGGGATGCGGAAGGCAGGTGATGCTGACCCGCAGAAAGCTGGCCCGAAACGTCAAAAACAATCTGACCCAAGAGGAAAAAGCGGTATGAGCACGCTCTACCTGGTGGCCACACCAATCGGAAACCTGGAGGATATCACTTTCCGGGCAGTTCGGATCCTGAAGGAAGTTCCTCTTATTGCTGCCGAAGATACCCGGACCTCTAAAACCTTGCTGAAAGCGTATCAGATAAACACCAAGTTGACCTCCTACCACGATCACAACAAAGAAAGTAAGACTCCAAAACTTTTGGATCATCTGAAAGGACAGTCCCTGGCCTTGATATCGGATGCTGGCACCCCTGCTATTAGCGATCCCGGATTTTACCTGGTTAAGGCGGCATTGGAGGCAGGTCATCAGGTGGTCCCTGTACCTGGTCCCAGCGCGCCGGTTGCTGCCCTCTCCGCTTCCGGTTTTCCCACCGACAACTTCCTTTACCTGGGTTATCTGCCGAGGAAAACCAAAGGACGGCGGGATTTACTGGAGGATGTAAAAAAGCTACCCTGGACCCTGGTCTTCCTGGAGACGCCGCACAGGCTGATCCAATCATTGGAAGATATTCTGGCTGTGTTGGGTAATCGAGAGATTGCTGTAGCCCGGGAGCTGACCAAACTCCACGAGGAAATATATAGGGGAACCATCAGCGAAACCCGGGATCATTACAGCCAGAACAAACCTAAAGGAGAAATCACTTTGATCATCTCTGGTAGGGGAAACGAAGATGTCTGGTCAGAGAAAAAACTGTTCAAGGCCATACAGGAAGAGCTCAAATCGGAAGGGCTCAGCCCTACCCAGCTCGCCAAATCCCTGGCGGATAAATCAGGCTGGTCACGGCGGGATATCTATGATTTAATGCAGGGATTACGAGACTAAAAATATACAAAATTTAGTTTTTCACAAGCAGGATACCGCTTCTTATGGAATGAGGAAACGGACTCAATTAAACAAAAGAAGGTGCACTCAATGGATTTAAATCAATATCAGGACTTTCCTAAATTAGACAGTCAAAATATGCTGGCGGAAATTAACGGCTTGCCCGAACAGCTGGAAACCGCCTGGAGTGAAGCGGAAGTCCTTCCACTTTCGAACTTTGATGGTGTTAAACAAGTAATAATCGCCGGCATGGGTGGTTCCGCCATCGGTGCCTCCCTGCTGAAATCCTATGCCTCCCCCCTGGCTTCAGTTTCAATTGAGGTTCACCGGGATTATGGACTTCCCGCCTGGGCAAACGGACCAGACACGCTGGTGATCGTTTCCTCTCATTCCGGAAACACTGAAGAAACCCTCTCGGCAATGGAAACCGCTCTCGAGCGGGGATGCCGCCTGTTGGCTATCTCCACTGGAGGGAAAGTAGCCGAAATTGCAAAGAAGAATGGCACCGACCAGTGGATCTTTAATCACAAAGGACAACCGCGGGCAGCTGTGGGATACTCATTCTGCCTGCTTCTGAACGTTTTTTACCGGTTGGGTTTCCTTCCTGATCCTATTAAGGAAATAAATGACGCTGTCAGTGAGTTGCAAAAAGGCAGAGATCTGCTGGCTCCTGAATTGCCGGATCATCAGAATCCTGCGAAACGTTTGGCGGGGCAGCTGATCGATCGCTGGGTAAGCGTATTCGCTGCCGATCTGCTCGCTCCTGTCGCAAGACGCTGGAAAGGTCAAATCAGTGAGATCGCCAAAGCCTGGGGGCAATTTGAAGCCCTGCCGGAAGCGGATCACAATACTCTGGCCGGGGTAGTAAACCCGGAGGAAGTCCTGACAAAGACCATGACTTTATTCCTGCAGGCAAATTCCAACCATCCCCGCAACCAGCGAAGAATCGAGTTAACCAAAAAGGGTTTTATGGTTGGAGGATTAAATACAGATTTGGTCCAAGCTAAAGGAAAAACCCGTCTGGCCCAGATGTGGAATTTGATTCAATTTGGTGATTTTACAGCTTATTACCTGGCGATGGCCTATAATGTCGATCCCACACCAGTGGCTGCGATTGAGAATCTAAAACGGGAACTGTAAATTAGAAGAAGAGAATTAGTCCAGGGTGTATCCTTCCAAGGTTTTCCTTCCTGGACAAGATGGTGTTTTCCATAATTGCAAAACCGATGAAAAAAAACAGAATCCAGATATTCCTGATTGGATTATCCCTCCTATTTACCCTCTCCTCTGTTGGCATCATTCAAGCCCAGGGTGATTCCACAACTAAAATGATCAATACTATCAATCAGCTGCGCTCCCAAAGAGGGCTGGCACCGCTTCTGACTGATCCTGCCTTAATGCAGATCGCCCAACAGCACAGCCAGTACCAGGCATCCATAGGGACCTGGACACATTACAGTGCTGACGGCTCCCGCCCCAAAGACCGGGCATATGCAGCAGGTTTTGGCAATGGGGCGACAATCTATATCTCGGAAAATGTCGCCTACGGGACCAATATGTCGATCATGGAAACAATCAACGGTCCCTGGAACGATCCTGATCATCACCACACCATGTTCAACCCTAGCGCCAAATATATCGGAGCCGGGGTAGCTTATTCCGGTAATTTTGTGTTTTACACGGTTGATACCGGATATTATGTTGGAGACCCGGTGCCCACACCCGAATCCCCCGCTGTTTCCGACACCCCTTCCGCCTCAGTTTTCCCTACGGTAGTTCCGGTAATCGTTTCCACTCCTCTAAGTGACGGAACAGTTAAACATATCGTCCAGGGCGGACAGACATTGTGGACAATCGCCGCGGTTTATAACATCCCGCTTGAGTTGTTGAATCAGATTAACGAGTTTGAACCGGATAAAATACTGCTGCTCGGAGATGAGGTCATCATCCAGCCTTCCTATACCCCAACCAACACACCGATTGGAAAGCCCAGCGCTACCTTGCCGCCCAGGTTTTCCCATACTCCCTCCTTAACTGCGCCCGAAGGGACCCCGGTTCTGTTTAATCTCCCAACGGCAACAACCACAGAAGAACTTGCTATCGAACCCCGCTTTCAAAGCAGCGGCAAAAATCCGATCGTAATTATCCTGGCCGTGATAATTTCCGGCGGAACATTGCTGGCTGCGTCATTGTTCAGTTTCAGGAAAAAAGACTAATACAGATTCGGTTACTCATCCCGGAGATTTCCCCCATCCCAAACTAACTTATTCACCTCAGCCTGAATAATAATCAAATCCGCAATTAATTTTTCCATTTTCCCCGGATCCCCTGTGGTCAGGAAATGATCTTCTCCTTCTCGGTCCCTTTCCGTTTTGAGATCAAAGGTTTCTAATAACCGTCCCGCCTGACGGGCTACAGCCGGTGCGGGATCAATCACCCGGACATTCTCGCCTACAATCTCCCTGATGATATGAATCACAAAGGGATAATGGGTACAGCCCATCACCACTTCATCTATTCCCTCTTCCAACATCGGTGCTAAAGCCTTTTCCAGGATATTCCTGGTCATAGGATCATCGATTTTTCCACCCTCGATTTGATCCACCAGTCCTGGACAGTTATCCTGCAGGATTTCCACTCCCCGGGCAAATTTCTCTACCGTTGATGAATACAAGTCTCCTTGAAAAGTTGCCGGGGTTGCCAACACACCTACCACACCGCTGCTGGTTCCTTCCGCCGCTGGTTTCACAGCCGGTTCCATACCCACAAATGGCACATCCGGATATTTCTTCCTCAAATCTATCAGGGCGACCGCAGAGGCAGTGTTGCAAGCCACAATGATCAATTTTGCGCCCTTGCTTAGAAGATAACGGACGATCCCATCTGAATACCCCAACACTTCTTCCCGGGAACGGGTTCCGTAGGGAACATGGACCTGATCTGCAATATAGGTACAATTCTCGAAGGGATATTGCCGGTGAACTTCCTGTAAAACGGATAAACCGCCTACACCGGAATCAAATATCCCTATCGGTCTGTGGTGTTTATTGATCTTCATAACATCATTATACTCAGGTTTATTCCTCTCTCAGACAAGTTATCTTTAAACCAAAAAGGGTACAGTGGGAATCACTGTACCCTGATGGATTTTTATAATAGATAAATCAGGAGGTAAATTTTTGCCGCAGCTTGGCCTTTTTGCCGCTGCGATCTCGGAGGAAATACAACCGGGCCCGTCGGGTAAATCCACTGCTCTGCACGGTTACTTTCTCAACAATGGGAGATCGGGTGAGGAAGGTTCTTTCCACACCGATACTATTACTGGCAATTCGCCTGACAGTAAAACTTTCACTGTTTCCGCTGCCGTGGGTCCGGATAATAATACCTTTAAACTGCTGGATCCGTTCATTGTCGCCTTCTTTAATCCGAACAAACACGGTCACTGTATCCCCGGAGCGGATCTGAGGAATATTGGGGTTTTTTGGTGTTTCCAACACCTTAATCAGGTCATCCATCTTAAGTATCCTTCTTAGTAAAACTCATTTTTTTTCGTAAATCACACATCAACTTCAGACACGGCTGGTGATTATAACACGGGGGGTTTGATTTGAGAAGGAAGGTCGCTGAAGGTCGCTGAATTCCCGTAGGCATCTATCTGCAAAGAGGAATTTGAAGATTTAATCCTTTAGAATCGCGATTACGGAATCCATCTCAGGGACCCTGGATAGCTCTCACCAGGTCAGCAAGTGCAATAGTCGGTTCAGTCTGATCCTTCAGTACAGCTACAACCGCGTCCCGAATTTCCGGTCCCAGCTCATTCAGCAGATCGATATCTGGTATCAGGACAGCCGAGGGCAGAAGTTGCTGCAGAGTGGAGTAAAAGGATATTTCTGACCAGGCGTCCATCCCAGATGTTCTGGTGGGAAGATACCTTCCCTCAAAAGACCAGGTGGATAAATAAGTTTCAGCAGTGATAAATTCTGCTAACTCTACTGCTACCTGTTCTGTCTCGGTATCAGATGGAATCACACACCAAACCCAGCCATCGGCATAGGTAAACGGTTTGCTGTCTTTTGTTGGCAGGGCAACCAGAGCAGTATTGGGAGAATCTGAGCCCAGGGAGGTTGAACTCCAGGTGACAGCCATGGTTGATTGACGCTCCTGGTAAGACTGCCAGACCTGCTGATCGGATTCAAATTGGGTCAGCCAATAGGGCATTACATTGGCAGTCTGTGCCTGTTGATAATAGGTCAGCACTTCTAAAAATAGTTCTTCATCAATGATAATTTCCCCATCGGAATTTACAATCTCACCACCCAAACTTTGATACAAAGCCAATGTAACCAGGCCTTGAGGATCAGAAGCCGGAAAAGCAAGCGCTTTTTGCGCAACAAGAACAGCATCCCAATCGGGCGGGGGGGATTCATCTGTGTCATCTTTATAAACCAGAATCATCACATCCCCGGCAAAGGGAATACCGGCGATCTGTTCTCCCACCCGGGCTAATTCCTGGGCGTAGCTGAACCAATCATCTTCATTCATCACCTCAGTGATTTCAGCCAAGGGTAAAACCAATCCCTCCTTAAACGCCTGTTCCATTAATGAACGCGGTAAAGCAACCAGATCCGGCATGATAATGGGCGCTGCTAACCGGGTCGCTCTGAGCATCTCCAGCAAGCCAAACTCACCAGAAAGATCCTTCACACGTACCTGGATCTCAGTTTGCGGTCTGCGTGAAGTAAAATCATCCAGTCGGGATAAGAACAAATTGCTCGCTGTCGACTCATCGGCAGGATCAAATTGCGGTGGAACCCAGAGGATCAAGGTCTTGGATTGCAGAACTGGGACATTGGCAGTAGCCGAGGGCTTTGGGGTAGGTGAAACCGGGGAAGCGTTGGTAATTTCCGTAGGGGAGTTCGGAGAGATTAACCCCTGAATATTCGGGAAATTACAGGAGGTTATCCCGATCAAAAGCAGAACCAGGATACCTAATCCCAAGATGAGTTTCATAAAAGTCGACCGTTTACTATATTTTCCTATCTTTTTCATGATATTTTCCTTCTCTTTCAAAGAAACTCCATTAAACCACATTTTTTCTCAGGGGGAACTCATCTAATACGGATTTAATAAAGCTGATCAAGGGAACCGTTTCAAGTCACAACAACCTGCCAATATTGCTTTTTGATCAATAAAATCTAAAATATAGCCTTAGATTAATAAGAAAAAAACCTTTTGAATAAAATTATTCCACTGTTGAGGTGGGTGGTGGTTCAGAGGTATTGGTTGGAAGCTCGGTCACTGCAATGGTTACCGTAAGAGTATTTGTCCCGGTAGGCTCCGGTGTCCAACTCGGTGTGGAGGTGTCTGATGGGATAGGAGACGGCGTTCTTGTAGGTGTAATAGTCGCTGTCAATGTTGGTGTGAAAGTGGGATATCTCGTTGGGAAAATCTTTCCAGGTGTAGAAGTAACAATCGGGGTTGACGTATATGTAGCAGTCCGGGTGGACTGCATGGTACGCTGGGGTTCATTCCTCTGTTTGATTTTAACAAAGGCATACCCTAATCCATAACAGGGAAGGGTTGCTCCGATCAATAATAAAAGAATTATTTGCAAACGCTTTTGTTTATAATTTGGATAGCTCATGGATAGAATTTTCAGGACATCCGGGTCTTAGTCTTTTTCTTAAAAAGATAAAATCTGAATTGATTTGATTTGTCAATGGTATTGTATAATCGTATATATTATATTGTAATTCTACCTAATCGCACGGTCGATAGCCACTGGTCGGAATACTAGCTGAATCTACTGGTAAAAAAATGACCATCCCCCTCCACATTACTACCCTCCTATTTGACCTGGATGGGACATTAACCCACCAACACCCAACTTCTCTGGATTTTTTGTTCACTGTCCTGGACGAACATAAAATTCCTTTAATGGCAACCGCTCACAGAGATACGTTGCAGTTCGTTTACCAATACTGGGGAATTTCATACGAGGTCGCTCAAGATCTGGAGAGGTATGGTGATTTTACCGATGATTTCTGGTTCCATTATCTTAAGCGAAAATTATGGGCTGCTGGCCTGACCGAGCTTCAGGCTGCTGATATTGCTCCTATTATACAGCCTGAGCTGGAGGAAAGGTACCAACCGGAAAAGCTGGTGCCTGATGATGTTAGACTCACTTTAAAAACTCTCCGTGGAAAGGGTTACGTTATGGGATTAGTGTCCAACCGGTCCAGCTCGATTGAGGAAGAAATCAACGAATTGGGATTTCTTCCTTATTTTGATTTTTTCTTCACAGCAGGCGAAGTCAATTCCTGGAAGCCCGCTCCAGGCATATTTGAACACGCACTTTATCTGGCGGAGAGCAGTCCCGAGACAACTGCCTATATCGGGGATAATTATTATACGGATGTCCTGGGTGCCCAGGCAATCGGGATTTATCCCATTCTATTTGACCCCAGGAATACCTTCCCGGATGCAGACTGTCAGGTGATCATTAATATTGGGAACCTGATCGCCGAGATGTAATCATCCAATCAATTTTCCACCAGGGGGATGGTACAAGGATCATTCCGAAACACCTCATTGCTCTATGATCACCGTTTGTGTGGGGTAGGCAAACTCGATGCCTTCCTGGTCAAAACGCTGGTACAGTTCCAGATTAATGATTTGCTGGACGTCTAAATAGGACGCATAGGCCGGGTCAAGAACATGATATACAATCGCAAAATTCAGGGAATAATCTCCCATGGACTTAAAATGAGCTCGATCAAATTTAACGTTTTCTAAGGGAGTAATGATTTCCTTCACAATCCCCGGTATTTTTTTCAGATTCTCCGCAGATGTGCCGTAGGTGACACCAATTGAAAATGAGATCCGGCGTTTTTCCAATCTTTTGTAGTTCCTAATCCGGCTGTTCAATAAATCGGTATTGGAAAAGATCAATTCCTCTCCAGATAAACTGCGGATCCGGGTGCTCTTTAATCCAATATCTTCTACATCACCTGCAAAATCATCTACCTCAACAAAATCACCAATCACAAAAGGTTTGTCCAGCGTGATGGAGATAGAAGCGAATAAATCACCCAAAATATTCTGAAGCGCCAACGCAACCGCGATCCCGCCAATACCCAGGCTGGCAACCAGGCTGCTAATTTCTATATTTAAGTTATCCAAAATGATCAGAGATAAGATTACCCATAAGAGAATTTTTCCGATTAATCCCAGGGCATCCAGAGTGGTCGCATCCTCGCCATGATCCTCTTTGACCTTATTTGCAACACTCCGGTTGACATAATATGAGATTGACCCTGTACCCCAGAAACCCAGCTGCAGGGTAAAGATCACTTGATTTCCCAATACCAACCATTTCCGAACCTCGGTAGGTATATTCAATACAAGTATGCCAAGATATAGACCCAGGGCAAGGAAAGAAAACCACCGGGTTTGTTCCAATACCGGAATGACGAAATTATCAATCTCGGTTTTTGACTTTTTAACCCTGTTTATCAATCGGTTTTTAATGATCCGTTTGACGAGGGTCAATATCAAAAATATCCCCACTAGGATCCCCAAGGCGATCAACCAATTTTGGATTGAATTATTAAATATGACATAGTTCAAAAAAACCATGTTTGTCCTTCCTTTTATCTTATGTGTATCCAGCAGTCACACTGAATTATTTCATGAGTGCCGAATTCCCAACCCGGGAAGATTCCAATTAGGTTACAAGCCAGGCTAGAGTAAGCTTACTTACGGTTTTCATTCATCCACTCCACCGCAAAATCAACCAACTTCCGCTGAGGAATCAACTCCCCGCGGGCATTTCCAACCTGCCCTGCTAGAACCTTGCCACCTGATTTTTGGTAGGCTTTGCCTATTTCGTCAAATTCCTTGCTGTTTTCTTCCAGTTCATTCAACTTCATCCAGCGTCGGACCCCATTCTGAATGATTGGCGCTCCCTGCTGTATTTCTTTTTTACCTGGATAATCAGCCCGATATTCAGCCAGGTGCAGGCTGGTATTGTTTTCATGACCCACACCCAGGAACAAAATCCAGCCCTCCAGTTCATAGACTCTGGCTAAAGGGGAATCCTCACCCAACCCAAAATGGAGACCATGATTCTCAGTAATGAATTCCGCTTGTTTGCCCCTAGCTGTGAAAGAGACATGAGGATGGTTACTCCGCCGCACACCAGCTTGTTTCCGGAAAGCTTCCGGTATTCTTCCCATCCCGCGGGTAGGTGTAAAGTCAGGGTCAAAGGCCGGCATGGTTTGCCGGATAATTTCCTTCCATCCCTCAGGTACTGGTGGATTTTCCCATTTCTCAGGATCGGTTAAATCCCCCGAATGGGTGGGCATTACCAATGTGCCTTCCGGACCGAGCACTTCCTCAAGAGCAAGGATAACCCCCACCGGTCCGCCGCTTACCCAACCCAGGGAACTCAGTGAGGAATGAACCAGCAGCACCATACCTTCCAAGACACCAAGGTTCAGCAAATCTTTTTTGATCGAATCAACCGTTACCGGTCCATCTTTGGTGTTTTTTATGACATCCAATTCACTCATCAGGTTCCTCTGTAATAATTTCTCATCCATCATACCAGATTTCTTTTACCGGTAGGTTTTACGGCATCACTTCCTTTGATTAATTCGGTAAATACTTAATGATAACCGAATCAATTTTGCCCGGAACTTGCTGATCCATCCACGCTCACCAAGACGAACAAACGTGGATAGCTAAAACCAGAGAGTTTACTACCGCTCCAGAATAGTTAAACAAATCTGGTTCAACCCAATATCCAGCAGGTGAATGGATTCTATTCTCAGGAAACCAGGGAAAGTTAATCTCAAAGAGAGTTAATGGATTTGGAAAAAATGAGGAGTATCGAAATCTGCGGATAAAACCTCAGGTCCCCCAAGTCAGGATAAAGAGAATGGTAAACAAACTACTGATGATCAATTGCCTGATCCCGATTCTCGTAGGTTTAACCCCTACAGCTGGAGAATAAATTCCCCGGAATGTCTCACTCCACTGGATAAGATAAGGAGCAAATATCCAGGTCGGAACAATGCCTGCACCAGATAAGAGGATTGCTGCCAGGAGGTTAAAACTTGTGTAAAGTGCAGCCCGCCAACCCAACCGGAAGCGGTCTTTGAGTGAAGGGATCTGTTTTTGCTCACGTTGCGCCAGCTGTAAATAAACATAAACTATTGATGCGGCTGATTGAAACCAGGTTAATCCCCACAACCACCAGCCCAGCCCAGAAAGCCCACCAACACCGATCCAGTACCCTGCTGGAGCAGTGAGTGCCAGGACACCACTGGCTACAATTTCAATACCCATCTTTCCACGTTCAGCCCGATTGTATACCAGATACAGGTGCCAGATAAACACCAGGATACCAGGTACAGCAAGAATCAATAAATAGCTTAATCCACGTAGAACCAAGCCTCCAACCATTAAAACCCCCACAAGGCTGTAAATGAGTATCGCCCAGCCCGCCGGGCGTAGATCTGCTTTCGATCTTCGGCCACTCAAGACTTTCACTGCTATAGTAATCGGGTGACGGATTAAAAATCCAACCAGCGCACCCAAAACAAGAATTGCCGCGTCTAAAGACCAACTTTGCCCGGCAAAGAGCCCGATTAATAATGGACTGAGCAGGAAAACCCAGGATCCGTGTTCATTGGTGATAAAGATTTGGCGCTGAAATATTTTCTGATATTGAGTCATGCGGTTTAACACCATAACTATGTTGGAAGTGGTCAAGAAAGTATACTATAGCCCTACTCTGAAATCATGAGGAAATATCAGGGAAGGAAACTAGGCAGCCAGGATCTTCCTGCCGCTGGTAAATATCTTTGCCATTTAAAGGGAAAAAGACGCTGAAACGTCATCTTCCCGGCAAGCTCGGAAGAAGTTGATTATATTAGTGAAAAATATTTCAGCCAGAATAAACTAGCTTTACCTGATTTTCCCAAACAATGTGACGCTTTCAGGGGGGGATACTTGTGGTAGGATTAACAAACTTATTAAAACTAGATAATTCTCCTTTCTTTGAGACATGGAACTTTCTTCAACAATTTTTCTAGTACTGTCAATTCTTTTCCTATCCACTTTTATTCGATCAGCCTTAGGGTTTGGTGACGCATTAATCGCAATGCCCCTCCTGGCAATGGTAGTAGGTTTACAAGTAGCAACCCCTCTGGTAGCGATGGGCGCGTCAACAATCGCCTTCACGATCCTTCTTAAATCATGGCGAAAAGTAGAAATCAAAGCAGCTTGGCGCCTGGTCATTTCAACCTGGATCGGAATCCCAATCGGAATATTTTTCCTGAAAGCAGCTCCGGAACTACTCGTAAAATCCCTTTTGGGAATCCTCTTGATAGGATTTGGATCATACAACTTGTTTGTTCCCAACCTCCCCAGATTACTCAATGAAAAATGGGCTTATCTAACCGGTCTCATTGCAGGAATTTTGGGTGGTGCCTATAACACAAATGGACCACCGGTAGTTGTCTATGGCGTATTACGCCGCTGGGATCAAGAAAAATTCCGGGCTACCTTGCAGGGATATTTTCTTCCTACTGGCTTCGCCATTTTAATCACCCATGGTTTAGCGGGAATGTGGACTTCACAAGTGGTTCGCCTGTACGGATATAGTTTGCCCATCATCATCGGAGCGGTTTTGTTGGGTGAAAAAGCAAACCAGATCATACCCCAGGGAAAATTCGATAAAATCATCTATGGGTTTTTGGTTGTAATTGGGTTTTTTCTAATCATTCGCTAAGCGAATCCCTTCCCTTTCAGCACATTTGATACCCAAACCAAACCCTCCTTCTCAAACAAAACAGAAGGAGGGCTGAATGGATTTCTATTGAAACTAATTTAATGTTGTATGATTTGAGACAAGAACAACTTTGTACGTTCTTCTTGAGGATTATTGTAGATTTCCTCTGGCGTACCACTTTCTACAATTAGCCCTTCATCAAAAAAGTACAAGCGATCTGCTACTGCCCGGGCAAAACCCATTTCGTGAGTAACTACAATCATGGTCATACCGGATTCAGCAAGATCAGTCATGGTGTCAAGAACTTCCTTGATCATTTCTGGATCGAGAGCTGATGTCGGTTCATCAAAGAGCATGATCTTTGGCTGCATTGCTAATGCTCGCGCAATGGCCACCCGCTGCTGTTGTCCCCCGGAAAGATTGCCAGGGAATTTTTGAGCCTGCTCAGGGATTCCTACAAGTTCCAAGAGCTCCATGGCTACTTTGTCTGCTTTCTCTTTGGGCCATTTTCGGACCCAAATCGGTGCCAAGGTGACATTTTGCAACACACTCAAGTGGGGAAATAAGTTGAATTGCTGAAATACCATCCCCGTTTCCATTCGAATGCGTTCTATATTGCGTACATCGTGAGATAATTCAATTCCATCAACCATTATTTGCCCTTGTTGATGTTCTTCCAGGCGATTGATGGTACGAATAAAGGTTGATTTCCCAGAACCAGATGGTCCAAAGATTACAATCACCTCTCCCAGGAAAACTTCCATATCAATGCCACGCAAAGCATGAAAGTCATCATACCACTTATGGACATCCTTACAATAAATGATCGGTTCTTCTGTCATATTGTGGTCTCCTACATATTATTACTCATTCCCATTGCAGATTCCATACGCCGGCTTGCAAGCGACATCAGATAACTAAAAATCCAATAGACAACAGCCATAAAAATGTAAACCTCAGTCCGCATCTGAACAAACTCAGGATCAGAATTAATAATCGAGCGACCGATTCCCAGAAAATCATTAATGCCAATGATAACCACTAGAGTAGTATCCTTAAACAGGGAAATGAACTGCCCTACAATGGCTGGAAGCACCGCTCTTAATGCCTGAGGTAATACAATAAATATCGTCGTTTTGAAGTTACCCATTCCAAGTGCTTTGGATGCTTCGATTTGGCCCAGGGGAACAGCTTGTAAACCACCACGGATATTTTCCGCAGAATAAGCTGCACTAAATACTGTCACTGCCATCAAGGCCCTTACCAGGCGGTCAATCCTGGATTCCACCGGCAAGAATAAAGCCAGGATGATAGAAAACATAAAAAGGATCGTCACCAGCGGGACACCCCGGATAACTTCGATAAAAAGAGTTGAGAAGGCACTCACAACTGGGAGAGAAGAACGACGTCCAAAGGCTAAGGCGATTCCCAGGGGAAAAGAGAGAAATATTCCTCCCGCTGCAAGTAGAATGGTTACTAACAATCCACCCCAGAGGGTAGTGGAGACATTCGGGATTAACTCACTGGCCTCGAACCCTGCTAAAAGAACGATACCGCAAACTGGAACAAGTAACCAGCCAACAAAAATATAAATATTCTTAATAGCGGTTTTGCTCCCAATGAGATAACCCACCAGAATGATCAGTAGATTCGATCCAAGATAGAGGCGCATACTCAAATCAAGTGCTGGATGTTGGACGGGCAAAAGAGCCGTTACAAGCATAATAAATCCAGCGGCAAAAGAAATGGATTTTAGTAATCCTCCCCATCTACCCCAACTAATACCGAGAAAAAGGAATAATCCAGAGAGGATGATTCCTACTCGCCAAATTTGATCTCTTGGATATTGACCCACTGCATACAAAAGTGGAAATTGGGTAACTGCACGCCACTCAGCAGCGAAAAACACCCATTTGGAAACCGCAAATAAGAAGTAAGAGATGAGGGGGATCAGCAGGATTGTCAAAACAGTATTAAAAATACTGCTGAAAAGATTTTCCTTCATCCACTTGAGAAATCCAGGAGGCTGAGGAGGTCGGATATGATCTTGTTCGATAGCGATATTAACCATGATTACCTCATCACAAATTGGATCCTTCGGTTATAGATATTAAGGACAAATGAGGTTAATAAACTTAGACTAAGGTATGTAAGCATAATCAGGGCAAAGATTGGTACAGCTCGTCCAGCCTGGTTAATCGCGATTTTCCCAACAGCAAATACCTCTTGAAAACCTATTGCCAGAGCCAGACTGGAGTTTTTAGTCAGGTTGAGATATTGACTGATCATCGGGGGGATGATAATTCGCAAAGCCTGCGGCATGATCACAAGGCTGAGAACTTGAAATTGAGAAAGCCCGACAGCCCGGGCAGCTTCAAGTTGTCCCCGATCGACTGCCTGAATCCCTCCCCGGACAACTTCAGCGATAAAAGCAGCGGTATATAAACTCAAGCTGAGAAACATTCCAGCAAATTCAGGTGTGAGACGCAATCCACCCTGATAATTAAATCCCTTCAAATATGGGATATCCAATTGGAAAGGGGTTCCCCCTGAGAGAAACCATCCACCCAGGGAGAATATCATCAAGAGAAAAAGGCTGGTAGGGATATAATACGTTTCTTTACCGGTGATTTTCCGCCGCCCCCGGAGCATGGTAAAAGCGAGAATGGAAACCAGAAATCCAATGACAACCAATATGATAAAAATGCCCCCGGTCTCCGTCAAACGCGGCCAGGTAAGATAGACTCCTCGCTTATTAACAAAAATCGGACCCGGCCATTGGAGACTTTCTTTCACAGGTGGGACGAATCCGAAGACCACAAAATACCAGATAAATAACAATACCAGGAGAGGAATATTACGGTGAAATTCGATAAATACCAGCGCTATACGACTTAATAACCAGTTTGAAGAGAGTCGGGCTAACGCGGTCAAAGTACCAATAATCGTTGCAGCAATAATGCCAATACCAGATATGAGCAAAGTATTTATTAGGCCAGCCTGGAAGGCACGAATATAAGACATTCCGGGTTCATAATCTATAGGGGGATTACTGATAGGGAATCCGGCGGCTTCTTTAAGAAAGCCAAATGTCAGTGTCATATTGCGTGCTTCAGCAGCCTTGAAGAAGTTAATAATCGCCCAGATGAGAACGCCTATGATCATTACAGTAGAAAGGACTTGAGCAAAAATCATGATGATACGTTCATCCCGATAAAAAGGGATCTTATCTTTACTAGAAATTGATGGTTGATTGTTAGTCATCTCATGCTTCCATTTATAAAAAGGATGCGGCTGGAGCCGCCGCATCCTTTCGATTAAATATTGGTAGCTAGAACATTATTTAACTGGCGGGGCGTAAATCAAGCCGCCGTTAGACCATAAATTATTGGGACCACGTGGGAGTGTGAATGACATTCCTTCCGGACCCATGTAGCGGTCATAAATCTCTCCATAGTTTCCTACTGCAAGGATGGCATTTGCTAACGCATCAGCTGTCAGACCTAAATCAGTATAACCCCAGTCACCCTCTTCTCCCAAGAGACGCAGAACGTTGATATTAGTACTGCTCTTCATTTCCTCAACATTTGCCTGGGTAACTCCTAACTCCTCAGCATTGATCAGAGCAAATGACACCAATTTTACGATATCGAACCAGGTATCATCTCCTTGCGGAACGGCAGGAGTGAGCGGTTCTTTGGAAATAGTGATATCAAGAATGAGGTGAGCCTCAGGATCAGCGAAACCACTTCTGACAGAAGCTAATTGGGATTTATCACTTGTGGTAACATCGCAGCGTTCTTCTTCATACGCACTGTAGACTGCAGGTGTTTCTTCGAAAATGACAGCTTCATATTCCATTTCGTTCTGGCGGAAGAAATCTGACAAGTTCTGTTCCGTCGTGGTACCGCTGGTCACACATACTGTCGCGCCATCAAAATCATCTGTTGATGTAATACCACTATCCTTGCGGATCATAAAGCCCTGGCCGTCATAGAACATGACATTGGTAAAATTCCCCCACTGAGCATCACGGCTTGAGGTCCAGGTTACGTTGCGGGATAAAATATCTACTTCAGCAGTCTGGAGAGCGGGTCCCCGATCTGCTGCTGTGAGAGGAACAACCTCAACCGCATCGGGATCACCAAATACTGCGGCAGCCACAGCCCGACAAAAATCGATATCAAATCCGATGTTTTTTCCATCTGCATCTAACATCCCAAACCCGGCTAAATCTGTGCGGCCTCCACAGACAACTTTGCCGCGGTCCAGGACACGACTGAAGATATCTTCTGCTACTGGAGCAGCTTCAACTGGTTCAGCGGGAACTTCAACAGGAACTTCAACCGTTACAATGACTGTCTCAACTACTGTGATTGGTTCGCCAGCAGGGGGTTGTTCAGTAGTACCACAAGCAGTAAGGGCGAGCGCCAAGACAATGAAAATAGCTAAAACAGGAAAATACTTTCTAAACATGTTTGCCTCCTTAGGCATAAGAAAGAATGAATGACCAGATAGAATCTTGTCTGATAGAGCCTCCTTTATAGGATTATTTGAAAATGACCATAATATAAAGAATTCCCCCCGGATAAATCAATTATATGTTAATAAAAAAAATTGTGCAAGGATTCAATTCTGATATTTTTCCCAGAGGAATGCCTACATTCCTCCCGAAAATGTTTCATAGTGAGTTAAAAAATCCATTCGCCTTATTGATAAGTGTGCGGTTCCAATTCCTGATTATTTACACCCAAAACTATCTATCCAGGTCAAAAAAATCCTGCATGAATAGCCGTTTAGCGGTATGGTATAACTAATAACCATGGAGGAGAGCAGAGTATATTACCCCCCTAAACGGACTGGTACAATTGTCCACCTCCTGCTGATTTTGTTCTTTTCCAGCGGAGGAGCTTGGGGCATCTGGGGCACATCAAATGTCCAAGTTGCCCCTCAACTGCTGCCTTATCTGGCCCTGATTCTGCTTTTCCTGATCACGGTTCCCTATCTGATTTATCGATTGTATGCACTGCACCGCTCCGGATATTCCCTGGAGAGAGGGGGCATTCAACTGCAGTGGGGATGGAGATCAGAAAATATACCCATGGACCAGGTGAGATGGGTCCACAAAGCGGAAGATCTGGAAATTCCACCTCAACCCCCATTGATCCGCTGGCCTGGTTCGGTAATTGGATTCAGACGTTTTCTGCGGGGACCTTCGGTAGAGTTCATGGCATCGAGAGTGAAAGGATTGGTGATTATCGCCGCCGGGGAAAGGTACTTCGCTATCTCACCCCTCCAGGTAGAAGACTTTATTCTCTCGTACAATTCCCTCACTGAGCTAGGATCAATTTCTCTACTGACCACTCAATCATCCCGACCTTCTCTTATCCTGACCGAAATCTCCAGCAGGAAAACTTTGCTCTGGATATTCCTGGCCGGGGCGGTTTTAAACATCACTCTGCTGATTTGGACGCTGCTGGTCATCCCATCCCGGGAGAAAGTATCGCTTGGGTTTACTCCAGGGGGGATACCGCACGAACCTCTGGAGAGTGTGCGCCTGATCCTGTTCCCAATCATCAATACCACGGCGTATCTGGGAAATCTTGTTTTAGGTTTGTTCCTTTTCAGGAACGAGGAAAACCGGGTCCTGGCTTATATTCTCTGGGGAGGAAGTCTTCTCATTGCCATCATTTTCCACATCGGGATGTTATTTATCCTCCAGTAATCCCCAGTTTATCCCCAGATCAGGCCAGTTATCCACAACTATTCCTTGTTTATCCCCAAATTTATCCAGATCTTAAAGCCTGAACATTCTGCCGGACCAAGTTTGACAAATAATGTGGATTTATTTATACTGGGGGTTATACCCATCTTTCCTTTGATACAGACAAACCAAATATATCCTGGCAGGTTTCCTGCCATATCTCACCCTTAATGGAGATCTCACCATGAAAGGCAAAACTCTCTGGATCATTCTTCTTTTCTCCCTCATACTGAGTGCCTGCGCGGAAGGGGAAACATCTCTATCAGAAAGCGCTGAAATCTTACCCTATACCTACTACGTATCACCAGAGGGCAATGACGAGTGGAGCGGCACCCTGCCAGAACCCAATGGGGTTGGCACCGATGGCCCCTTCCACACCATTGTCAAAGCCCGCAATGAACTGCAGACCAGAAGAAATTTCCATCCCCAAACCGAGGATATCAAGATCCTGATCCGGGAGGGAGTCTACAAGCCGCTGGACTTTCGGGCAAATGATTCCGGACAGAACGGTTTCCAGATCATCTACCAGAATTACCCCGGTGAGACCCCGATCATTAGCGGAGGGATCACCCTCATGGATTGGGAACCTGACGACAAAAATATCTACACAACAACTGTAGATAAGG
This sequence comes from Chloroflexota bacterium, assembly GCA_030608465.1. Taxonomy (GTDB): domain Bacteria; phylum Chloroflexota; class Anaerolineae; order Anaerolineales; family UBA11858; genus B10-G9. The sequence goes on along the minus strand of JAUWEC010000006.1, from coordinate 11,104 downwards.
AGTTCTCAGTCCTTTACGAGAACGGTGAAACCAGCGTCCCTGCCCGACATCCCAATCGGGATCCGAAAGCCATCAGCCCCGGGAAACACGCCTACTTGAAGATTGCCAGTGCCTATCCGGAACATGAGTACGAAGGCTTTTATTTTGACCCGGAAACATTTCCGGTCCTGACTGATTGGTCCCGCTTGGAAATGGTGACCTGGAATGGCGGGATGCATGGCGAATTTCACTGGCGGACGTACCCCGGCAAGATCAGCGAACTTTCCTATCAAGATAATTTGATCATGGCCAACCTAATGGGGATCTCCCCCCGTTGGGTAGATATGCTGGGTCCGGGGACAGAGTACTTTATCCAGAATTCCCTTGATCTCCTGGACGCGCCGGGAGAGTTCTTTCTGGACGGCGATAAATTGTATTACTGGCCTCTGGCGCTCCCCATTGAGAATCAAACCATCATTGCACCCCAGACCAGAGTCCTGATCAACCTGGTAGGGAACGAATCTGATCCAGTGAAAAACATCACCTTTCAGGGATTAGATTTTCGATATACCGATGTACGGGATCTCACTACGGAGAACGAAACCGCCTTTGCCATTTATCTCGAACACGCTCAACAAATCACTTTTGACGGAAATCGTTTCCAGCAAGTTGGCGGCCTGGCGATTTATACCAGGGGAAATGGAGTGCAGGGAATCACCATAAAAAATAACCTCATCCAATATACAGGCGGATCGGCGATCCGAATTGAAGGGAACTGGGGCGATGTCAACGAAAGCAATGGTCATCTGATCCTCAACAATCATATCCACCACACGGGAACAATTGTCCCTTCCGCACGGGGGATTGAGATTTCCATCGGCTCCCATAACCGCATCGCCCATAATCTCCTTCACGATATTCCAAAAGGAGCAATCGGGATCGGGGGAACTGGTGACCTAGACAGATCTACGGGTTCAGACAACCTTGTGGAATTTAATGAGATACACAACGTACTGCAAGACAGCCAGGATATGGGACCGATATACTTTGGAGGGGCTGGTCCGGATAATCAAATCCACAATAATTACGTTCATGATGTCTTTGGCTTATTCTCCATCCAGGGGGGGATCTATATGGACCAGGGCTCACGGGGTTACACCATCACCAACAATCTGGTGGAGAAGATGGGGCTCCAGGGTGGAGGGTATACCAATGGAGTCATTGATGCCGCGGATATTGAAACAATGGTCCAGAACAACATCCTGGCCTTTAATGATGTGGAATTAACCAGCGTAATCTTTCCACGGGAATACAGCCTCTCAGTTAGTGGAGAAGCTCAAACCGCATCTGATACACCTCCCAATGACATTGACGTGGTGGGCAATATCTTTTATCACAATGAAGGACCCATTTATAAGTTCCGTTTTGGACACGAAGGCTCTCTGCTGAGACAGTCTGATCAAAACCTTTTCTTTAATAAGCAGGGCATCTACCTGGTTACCGGTATCCCTGGCGTGACCACACTGCAGGATTGGCAGGCGCTGGAGGAAGGCCGTTTTGACCAGAATTCAGTAATTGGGGATCCCTTGTTTATCGATCCTGAAAATGGTGACTACCGCCTGCGTTTTGATTCCCCGGCTTATGACCTGGGATTTGAAGATCTTAACTTTGTAGATATGGGTCTCAGGTCTGATTTCCCATTCCCATCCCCGGATAATACTTTATCCAGGATGTTCATCACCTCAAATGTCGCTGGTCATGGTGCCAACCTATTCCTCAGTCCTGGTGAGGATGCCCAGCTAAAAATCACTGCCCGTACAACCTCTGGATATGTGGCTGATCCAGATACCTACCAGCAGTCCTGCAGCAGTGAGGATTCTGCTATTGCCGGGGTAAATGATGCTGGACTAGTCACAGCAGAGACTACAGGATTCACAACAATCACCTGTACGGTGGAGGCGGATGGGGTCTTACTATCCTTACCCGTCTATGTTCTGGTAAATATCACTCCCACTGAGGCTTCTCAAATAAATCCCCCCGAGGTCTATACCCCGGAAATAACACCTTTTCTGGGAACTTTACTAGGGTTGGATTTTGAAACGGAGCTGGGCGTCTTTAGGCATTGGCCTTCCTATAATTCCTTTGAATTGGTGGAGGAAGATGGTCGGATGATTTACTGCGGGTATGGTGAAGAAGCTGGAACCGGGACCGAATTTGGTTCCCGGCTTTGGCAGGACTACCAGGTGGATGCCCGGTTGCGGCTGGTTGGCGGCGAAGGTGCTGGGCTTCGCCTGCGGGAGTTTGAGGTATACTCCCAGCACTCAATCGACATCGGATCGGAAAAAATACAGATCACCCAGATCTTCTGCAGCCGGGAGGAGTGCACCAACTGGGAGGGAGTTCAAACGACTTTTGAAGAGGGGGAATGGTACCAGTTCCGGGCTGAAGTGGAAGGAAACACCGTCCGCACCTATCTTAATGGCCGATTAATGTTAACTCAAACCCTGGAACACAGCCAACGCGGACTTGCTGGTTTGCGGTCCGTGGCAGGAACCGAGCTCTGCCTGGACGACATTTATGTCCGCTCGCTAGACAGGTCACCGGACGCCATGGCCCTTGCGGCGACTGCGGTTTCAAAACAAGGTTTACCAATCCAACTCTCCCCTGGGGAGGATCAACAGGTGATTGGCAACCTGGGGGTCAACCAGACTGTTTATCTACTGAATTGGAATGAAGATCAGTCGTGGGTAAAAATCCGGATGGAACCCGGCGGCCTGCAGGGCTGGGTGTTGGCAGAAGGACTGCAAATCACCCAGGTAGAATAATATTCAACAAGATGCTTGTAACGGTAAAGCACAAAGAGCAGCCTCCTTTTGATGGGTTCAAAAGGAGGCTCGTTGTTTGAAAACACTTGATTAGAATTATGAGCCAGGCAGGCTATAATACTGAGGGCACGAAAGTTCTCCCTTTCCTGGTTGTCTGGCCATTCTTTCTTTCCGGGAAAAGATTTGGTACACTAAAACGAGTTAGGATCTGGATTCTCCTCAACGCGAGATTATGATGACTCTTGAGATGTGGATCACCATTGGTTTATTAGCTGGAGCGATACTGCTGTTCATCACCGAATGGCTGCAGGTGGATCTGGTTGCCCTGGGAGTGGTGATCGGTTTAATGGTGAGCGGAATCCTCACCCCTGATGAGGCCCTGACAGGTTTTTCCAGCCCGATCGTGATCACGGTAGCCGCCCTCTTTGTCGTCGGAGGCGCCGTGATGGAAACCGGCCTGGCGGATACCATCAGTCAAAAGATCGTTCATTTTGCGGGAGAGAGCAAATTCCGGCTGCTGGTTTTGATCATGGGGACTGTTGCTTTACTCTCCGGTTTTATCAGCGATACCGGGACAGTAGCAGTAATGGCGCCGGCAGTCATCAGTATCAGCCGAAAAAAAGGCATAAATCCTTCAAAATTATTAATCCCGCTCTCCTTTGGATCGCTGCTTGGCGGTGCAATGACGTTAATCGGAACACCTCCCAATATCATCGTCAGCGATTTCCTGCTGGAAAATGGCTACACTCCTTTTCAATTTTTCGATTTCACACCTATTGGATTGACGCTGCTTATTTCCGGGATCCTTTTCCTGGCTCTCACCAGCCGCTGGCTTCTTCCAGACCATAAACCAAGGACGAAACTGCAGCGAGTGGATTCCCCCGAAGAATTGGTCCGAGTCTATAAACTTCCAGAAGATCTTTATCGTCTGCGCGTACGAACCCAATCCCCCCTGGCGGGAAAAACTCTTTTACAAAGCGATCTGCGAAGCACTTTTGAAGTGACCGTACTGGAAATCCTGCGTTCCGGATCAAGGGTAGGAGATAATCGTCTAAACCTCCTGGAAAATGACTCTGTAAGTGTCAAACTATCTCCCGATACAGTGGTTTATCCAAATGACATCTTGATCTGTCAAGGAAAAATCAATGACATCACCCACGCTGCTGCAACCCTCCAGCTTGGTGTGCAGCCTGCAGAAGCAAAAGACCAGAAATCTTTAGTCAATAATGAAGTAGGCGTAGCTGAAATTCTACTCCCTCCCCGCTCCCGGTTGATAGGAAAAACTCTCGTATCAGCGCGATTCGGCAGCCTCTACCAATTAACGGTATTAGCAATCAACCGCCCTGGGGCTGAGGGCAGTTTATCTCTCAAAGAAACAAAACTTCAGTTTGGCGATACCTTGTTTGTTCAGGGACCCTGGAAAAATATTCGTGCGCTTACTGATCAGCGCCGTGACTTTGTGGTTGTGGGTCAACCGGAAGCGTTGAAGGGTACCCCTCCCCGCTCAAAAATGATCCTATCATCCTTGATTTTGGCGGGAATGTTAATTTTTCTGGTTACAAATTGGCTACCGGTTGCCACCACAACGTTAATCGCCGCATTTTTAATGATCATCACTGGCTGTCTGGATATGAAGGACGCCTATAATAGTGTGGATTGGAAAAGCATTATTCTGATCGCCGGCATGCTGCCGATGACTACCGCCTTACAAAAAGTTGGCCTAGTAGAGGTTGGTTCAGATTGGATGGCATCCACACTGGGAGGACTGGGGGAATTGCCAACATTGGCAACCTTGTTCCTGATTACTGCTCTATTTACCCAGGTGATTTCCAACACAGCCACAACTGTTCTGATCGCCCCCATTGCGCTTTCTTTGGCTCTCCGCTTGGGATATCAGCCCCAGGCATTCCTGATGCTGGTTGCCATTGCAGCCTCCACGGCATATGCTTCGCCGGTTGCATCCCCGGTCAACACACTGGTGATGGGATCAGGCAATTACTGCTTCAGAGACTATTTAAGGGTCGGTATTCCACTGATTTTGATCTCCATGTTAATCACAATTCTGCTGCTCCCCCTGCTCTGGCCGTTATACTGAAAAAAATTGGAGTTTACTGGTTATTCCCCCATTATTGCATCATCCAGTTACGATAATCCTCTCAGGAACTTGATCCAGAATTATTTGCTTTTCGATAAGGGTTAATTTCCTGTTGGTATTTTAGATTGCAGTAACAACCAGGCAACACCAACCCACAATAAAGTCATCCCGGGCATGATCATTCGGCTGAATCCTCCACCTAACCACCAATCCATATCATGTAATTGATCAAATGCAAATACATAATAAATAACAATGATGACCACAAGGCTGGAGACAGATGTCATCCATAAAATCCAAAGTTTACTGTCCGGTTTATGAGCCGACAAGAAAAATACTGTGATCGCAATAAGAGAGCCAAGGCCAACCGCTCCCCAAGTTTGAAAATCATATAGCAGTCTCAAGAAATATCTCAGGATCAGGATAAACTCCCCTTGGTGAAAATTACTTAATGAGAATTGATGGACGAGTTTTTCTATATTTCCTTCCACTGGATCAATGCCAACATAAAACCTGCTGCTGGTCACTTTCCACCCCACCCATAATAGAAGTGGAATTATACCTACCAACCAAACTTTGTGGACATTTTTAAACTCTCCCGACAAGAATAGCCAGGTTAGACCAGCAATCATTATCCCGATCACTAACCACAAACCTTCTGGGCGCGTCCAAATCGCCAGCGCAAAGAATGCACCCGACACCACCCATAACACACGCTGAGAATTTGAATGTGATTCAGATAGCGCCCGGACAAATAAAATCACCCCAACAACCAGGTAAAAAGTAAGGGGCAGATTTGCATATCCTACCCTGGCATGGCGAGCCAGGATGGGCATTGTTGCCAAGACAAGCGTGCTAAGACCAGCCAGCAAGGAATCTGATCTTTCTTTCAAAAATCCATACACTACCAACAAAAGGCTCAAGTAGTAAATAGGGAAGATTAACTTTGAGGCTGGCAGTGTGTCTCCAAAAGAATCCATTAACATCCCAATCAGCAGAGGAATATGTAAAGGATATGCCGTCGTATTCGTTCCTCGCGTGATCACTCCACTTAAGCCCTCGGAAGCGAGCCCTGCACCTTTTGCACCCCATAATACATAGGAATCGGTTGCATGAAATCCTGCACCAACAGCTAGAAAGATGTATAAACCTCCCAAAACAACAATTAAGATTGTCCAAATTTCCAGCGTTGAACCCCAAACAAATAAATCAGTAATAATGCCCAAGTGTACTTTCTTTGTTAACAAAGCAGCAACCAGGATTATCACAGATAAACCAAATAACAAGGAAAAGCAAAGGGCTAAGTTTTCAATCCAACCCAGGTAAAGAAATATGTACCCGGAAACTGAAAACACCCCCATTAAAACTCCAAAACCAATTCCCAATCTAGACCAGGGTGGTAATCCGGGAAGTATCATGGAAGCGGAATAATAACCAATTAATATCAATAAGATGAAGGAGAATAATGGAAGGAATATATCCGTTGCCAAGATTTCAAACCTGGTGAGATCAACAGGTGGTGACCCTTTCCCGAGACCATCTTCGGGACCATAGACACCCCAGGTATCATTGTGCATCCGGATGTTTACCGTCTGGTTTTGAATAATTTCGCCCGGAAATTGACTTAAGCCCATGATCAGGATATAGGTATTTTCTCCTCCTATATAATAAGCACCACAATCGATGGTCGTACAATTTTTAATTTCTCTCGGATCAAGGAAAAACTGCATGGCATGCGTGTTGGAAAGCGTCCACATGCTGACTTCTGCGGGAGGTATGACTACAATTCCGGTATCAGGAATTTCTGTCCGGAGAAACATTATATAATCTGCAAAATTTTCACTTCGGGCAAATCGAGCCCCACGCCAGGTTCCCGTACGGTCTAGGTTTGAGAGTATTCCCAAGCCGAAGGACCCCATATCGGGCACAATATATATCAGGTTGACAACAATCAATATACCAAATAGCCCAATCACGATGGATTTTTTTATCCGCTGGAACAGAGGCATCATATTTAATCAAACCCTGAATTATAAATATTGTCGAGCAATGTCATATTTTCTTTAATGGCCTGCTAAATCCCCTCTATTTGCTTTAGTTACCCTTGGCATTATATATTTCATAAATAGAAACCCCCGAAAAGTACCTATAAATATTCCTTCGCCAAATATAATCTATACAAAATATCTAACTCTTAAAGTTCAGCAATTTGGATTTGTTTTTGATCAACATCTGACATTAGCTGAGGCATCCAAAAAGCCCCAACAGAAGATATTATTACCATGAATAATCTTGTAATTAAGGCTAACAATGTTGCCTCTATAATCGTAGATCCCAGAGATACATATAATGTGGTCATAACAAGTTCTCGAATCCCAAATCCATTAAAGGAAATGGGAATTAAGGCGAAGATATATACTATTGATGCTATTTGAATAACTTCAAATATGCTCACCTTAATCCCTAAACTCACTGCCATTAGGTATGTTCCACTAAAGGAAAACATTAAAGCAATAACCGCAACAAATAAAGCCAAGAACAAGGATTTTGGATTTTTCCAATAAATTCCGATCAACGAAATTGTTTCTCGGATCTGATTTTTAATCTTGGGAATGAATACGCCCAGAATATTAACTTGAGAGAATTGGATTATTCGTGATCCAAATTCATTTTCATCATCGAATAGTTTTTGAAATAATTGCACAATTTCAGGCACAAAAGTAAAAAACGCAAACGGTAAGATAAGAAACATAACTAGAATATTCAGGAGCCTATCGATAATAATTGAAGCAAGGCATATTCTTTTCCTAGTATCGTACCTTAGTAAGCTAGCAAATCTAACACCATCTCCCCCTATTGTTGAGGGTAAAAAATTTGACACAAATGATCCCACATAAGCAATTTTGAATACCTCGATAAGGGGCACTTCAATTTCTGCAATATTTAATAATATCAGCCAGCGTATTCCATTTAATAGAGTACCTCCGAAATAGAGAAGAAATACAGCTAACAGACTAATTATTGATAATTGATTCAGCAAAGAAAATGCGATATCCCAATCTTGTTGTAACATCAGAGACACAATTAAGATCAGGGATACCAGAGATCCAATTATTTTTATTAGATTTCTATATTTAGAGAATTTCATTCTTGACAACTTCCATGAAGACTGTTTCATAAGAAGAAACTATACGATTAATATCAAATTCCTTGGATTTAATGAGTGATTCTTGACGATATTTGGACAGTAGAATTTCATCTGAAAGTAACATCTTTAACTTTGCGATATATGATTCCAAACTACCTGTATCACATAGGTACCCATTTTTCCCATGCTCAACAATATCCATAAAACCTCCAATATCACTGACTATTAAAGCCAAACCAGATGCCAGAGCTTGGACACCTACAACAGGTAAACCCTCTGATTTTGAGGGTAAAAATAAGATATCACTTTGCTGAAATTCCTTCTTTACATCATCAGGGTGTACCCAACCAGAAAATTTTACTCGATCCTCTAATCCATGTTTTTTGGCTTCCTCTTTCGTCTCTTTAAACAACGGACCATCTCCCAACATGACTAACTCCCACGCATATTCACCTAGTTCAGCCAAAGTTTGAATAACTAAAATTGGATTTTTTTGGGGTACAAAACGCCCCGCAAAAATAATCCTGGGAGGGTTGTGGGCAGCAATTTTTTCAGGTTTAAATTTCCGAATATCCACTCCATTATGGATTACTTTTATTGGAACTTGATAGTGGTTTTGGGCTAAATTGCGAGTAAACTGACTTACAGCAATGACCTGCTTAGCATGCTTCCAGACGGGAAAGGTAAATGGCTGAATAAACCGAAACCACCGGTCAGTTTTATCCGGTGTTCCGCCAGGAATATCACCTAAGTGCACGGTTAACAGATAAGGAATTCCAGTCAATTTTGACAGCACCAAAGCTGTCGGACCAGCGGGAACCGCAAAATGAACATGGATCACTTCAGGTTTCCAACGCTTACAAAGAAAAAATCCCCTGAAAACCGAATTGATAATGTAAGAGACCATGGCCAATATGCTTGCCCTGGAAGGGTCCTTTCTCAGAGTGGGCACCCTAATTATTTCATATTCTTTTTCAGAACTTCCAGTTTCCCCGTGGATACCACCCAGGATACCAGCAGAAAGAATCTTAATCTCATGACCTAATTCCGATAGACCTTGACAAAGATCTTTCGCGACATGACCTCCTCCTCCTCCCACCGGGGGAAATTCATGCGTTAAAACCAATATTCGCATCAATTATCCTCGTTGATTATTTTACGAATTGCATAGGTAGGTTTATCTTGAGCTTCATGATATGTGCGTACCAGCAGCTCAGCAATAAGCCCCATTAAGATTGATTGAAAACCCATCAATACAATCATAATTGAGGCAGGGAAGAGGGGAGACGAAAAGGGAGATATACCTAAACCTACGCGGCGGATCAATAGGAAAAACAAGATACCCATACCACCCAGCAACAAGAATAATCCAAGTCCTCCAAATAGATACAGGGGGTTTTGAGAATAACTGATCAAAAACTTTACAGTGAAAAGATCCAAGACAACCTTTAAAGTCCGTTCCAAACCATACTTGGTTTTTCCAGACCTTCGTGGGTGATGCTTTACTTCAACTTCTGTTATCCTCGCTCCAACATGAGCTGCATAAGCTGGAATAAAGCGATGCATTTCACCATACAAGCGAAAACCAGTCAGAATGTCTTTTCGATAAGCCTTTAGGGAACAGCCATAATCATGTAAATGTACTCCCGTCACCCATGAGATAAGTTTATTAGCAATTTTTGATGGAATAATCCGGGTGAATATTTTATCTTTCCGGTTAACTCTCCAACCGCTAACTACATCGTACCCTTCATCAATCTTCTTCAATAAAAGAGGAATGTCGGTGGGATCGTTTTGCATATCTGCATCCATAAGGACAAGAATATCACCCGCAGCATAATCAATTCCAGCCGCGATAGCTGCAGTTTGGCCAAAGTTCCTGCGCAAGGCAATCACAATAATATGCTCAGGATTTTCTTCTGCAATAGATTTCAATTGCTGAAAACTCCCATCGCTGCTCCCATCATCAATGAAAAGGATTTCCCAACTATACGGTTGGTCTCGCAGGGTATTAAACAGAGTTTTAACTAATTCTGATAATGTCTCGCGTTCATTGTATACAGGAATAATCACTGAAACCTTCATCGACTTCTCCAAGAGATAAAAAACTCGAACTTAAGAAAATCGCAACCCTGGATTTTGTTTTCTTTCAGAGTTATAAATTTGAATCAATAGCCGCAAAATAAAATTGGTTTTTCAATTCTAGATAAATTATAAGCCATTCCTAAAATGATTGATAGCATAGAAAACTATTCAGTCAGTTTACGCAATAATTATCCTTAAAATTGATCTTTGTATCCTTATCCTAAACTATCCACTACTAACAATAATTATTACGAGTTCAGATTTGCTGCCCATTCTAGAATAGTATCATAATGGCAGTAACCCAACCGGGGGCAAGAGGTGCTCTTGGGAAAAACCTCCACAACAGTGTTCCTGCTCTAGCCAATTGTAACAAGTGAAGAGATATCATATAATTTGTCTATTACTCACATCTATGATCGAAATTTTGATAACAAAAGATAATAATCATCAGTAATTGATTCTTTCAGTAAGGACGATTCTGTGATGAAGAATATTATTTCAAAACACTTTCTCTTCATAGTATTAATTACATTCAACATGCTATTTGCGGTTTTCTACGGGGGTGATTTCGGAGACTCTACTGACGAAAATGTGAGATATGAATATGCCCTAGAATCAATTGTTAGGTATTCAAACCTAGAACCCAATCCAAGGATTGAAGATAAAGGCCCCATTTATTTTGTTTTGGCAAAATTCGGAGGGGATTTAATACGTTTGATAAATCCCAATTTATCAAATATTCAGGCATGGCATCATATCCATTTCCTCTCATTTATCCTGGCAATAATCGCATTTTACTCTATCTGTTTACATTTTCTTTCACCGCAATTAGCCTTTGTTACTTCTGCCTTGTTCAATACTCAACCCCTCCTCTTTGGCCACGCTTTTATTAATCCTAAAGACATACCTTTTATGTCATTATTTTTATTAACCGTGTCCTCTGGGTTGATTATGGTAAACAAACTGAAAGAT
>JAUWEC010000236.1 GCA_030608465.1 Chloroflexota bacterium | reverse complement strand
AAGAAACGCCAGAGTACTTTACCTCTCGTCAACCAGTTAATCCGGGCGCCATTTTTTGTATTATGCAGAACCTTTTCCGCCAGATAAGGTGTGACAGTCTCAACCCTGTCAGCCAGGATATTAAAGATCCATTTCGCCCTCTCCCACTCCTCTGGATCCCGGTCTTCATATTGTTTCAAGATAAAATCTGTCATTACCATCCCGGGACTGATAGCGCCGACGATCACACCGGTATCCTTTACCTCTTCTGCTAAATTGTTTGTCAAATAATGCAAACCTGCTTTGGATGTGCCGTAAAGGGTTAATCCCTCCACACGCCGTCCGTCACTGCCCAATCCTTCCATATTATAAAAAGCCCCACTCCCCTGAGCCAGGAAACCAGCCAGGGCAACCCGAGCGCCAAACGAAGCTCCGATAATATTTGTGTCTATTACATCCGTAATTTGGTTTTCGGCCATCTCCCAGAAATTTGTCTGGGGGTGGCCAATGCCGGCATTGTTGATCCAGATGTCAACTTTTCCAAAATGGTCCACTGCGGTCTGCCAAAGTAATTCTACCCGCTGAAAATCCCGCATATCACAGGGGACGCCCAGAATTTGTTCAGCAGGAAAATCCCTGGTCAGCTTTTCTACTGCCTGGTCAACACTATCCTGCCTGCGGCCGCTGATCACTACTTGCTGACCCAATTTCAGGAAATTTTCCGCCAGGCCAAATCCAATTCCGCGGGTGCTTCCGGTAATAACTATAGTCTTCAAATTTCACCTCATTTATAGGTTAGCCTAATAAAAATGGTCCTTTTTGATTGACAAATTATAACCCTCATAGTACACTATTTGCCGTCCTGGCGAGGTAGCTCAGTGGTAGAGCAGGGGACTCATAAGCCCTTGGCCGGCGGTTCAAACCCGCCCCTCGCCACTTAGTGAGTATTATAAAGGGTTTTTGCACGCTCGAAGGAGTGTGCATTGTGTTTAAGGCTACTGAAGAGCAAGGGACTCTGACAAAAAGGCTGGTCAATGACTACTTATTAACCTGGCTAGAAGCCTTTATGATTGACCGGAAAGCCCAGGGGGTAAGCAAGGGTACAATCCATTTCTACACGGTGAAGTTTAAGTCATTCATCAAGTTCTGTGAAATTGAACAAATCTCCGAAGTGCAGCATATTATTCCGTCCACGATAAGAGAATATTTACTCTGGTTGGAAAACGCAGGACATAACGCTGGTGGCCGGCATGCACATTACCGGGCAATCAGGTCTTTCTTGTACTGGTATGAGGATGAGGTTGAACCTGAAGGATGGAAAAATCCCATCACTAAAGTCAAGGCTCCTATTAAATCTGAAGAACCTTTAAAACCCGTATCAATTGAAACAATTAATCAACTTGTTAGCATCTGTTCCGGAGAATCATTTACCGACTATCGGGATACGGCAATATTATTGTCTCTTCTTGATACTGGAGCCAGAGCTGGCGAATTCCTCCAAATCAATATGGAGGATATCAACCAGGCAATGGGTGATATCTTCATACGATCCGGTAAAGGGGGGAAACCTAGAACTGTATTTATTGGAAAACATACCAGGAAGTCAATTAGGAAATACCTAAGATTGCGATCTGACAACTCCCCTGCCCTATGGGTTACAAATCCCAATCATGGATCTCAGCGTCTTACATATTGGGGATTGCGATCCATGATTAATAGAAGGTCAAAACTCGCCGATATAGAAGCGCCTTCTATCCATGATTTTCGGCGGGCTTTTGCCCTTGCAATGTTAAGGAATGGTGTTGATATTTTTACTCTAGCAAAGTTAATGGGGCATTCATCTATTGATGTTCTGAAGCATTACCTCAAACAGACTACAGAGGATACATCATTAGCTCATCGCCGTCACGGTCCTGTAGATAAACTGGGTTTTTAAATCCGTTAGATGCAGTAAAATATATTGACAAACCAGATAGATTAAGCAACTGACTCTTAATCACAAAGCGGCCTTGTTTATCCTTTCCACAGGGGGAAATAGCGTCTATTGTGTCCATATCAGAGGGGAAAATCAGTCCAGAAAATCCATAATTTCCATCCTGTCCATCCTATTTGCACCCAAAAATTATTAAAATCATCGGATTGGTGACTCGATTGCGTTAGGATTGCCCCATTTTTGGTGATATATCCAAGGGGCTTTGAACTGCTGACGGACCTTTATTTAATACATGGGTATAGATCATAGTTGTCTTTACACTTTTATGCCCCATCAATTCCTGAACGGTTCGAATGTCACAGCCGCTCTCCAGGAGATGAGTCGCAAAAGAGTGTCTGAGGACATGAGGAGTGACATGTTTATTCACGCCGGCTTCCTTCGCAGCTTTTTTGATCGCTTTTCTCAGGCTGCTCGGACTGCGGTGGTGACGCCGCTTCACTCCGGATCGTGGATCACGGGAGATTGTTGAAGAAGGGAAAACCCATTGCCATATCCATTCTCTGTCCGCATTGGGATATTTCCTGGCCAGGGCGTAAGGTAAATGCACGCTCCCGAATCTCTGGCCAAGGTGATATTTGTGAATAGTCTTGATCCGTGCAAGGTGTTGTTTAAGTGGTTGTTGTATGCTTTCTGGCAGTAATGCCAAGCGGTCCTTGTGTCCTTTCCCGTCTCTAACTACAATTTGCTGCTGCCCAAAATCTACATCTTTTACTCTCAATCTCAGGCACTCAGAGATACGAAGCCCGCTGCCATAAAGTAATTTGGCGATAAGCTGGTTGACGCCAGTCATCAATCCGAGGATTCGTTTTACTTCCTGGAAGGTGAGCACGGTAGGTAAATGTCGGCTTTTCCGGGGACGAAGCGCATTGATCGCGTCTAAATCAATGCCTAAAACCTGCTCATAGAGATAAATTAAAGCATTTAAGGCTTGATTCTGTGTAGAGGGAGCTACTCTTTTCTTAACAGCGAGATAAGTGAGGTAACTCTCAATCTCCCGCTCACCCATTTCTTTTGGATGCCGTTTGTTATGAAAAAGAATAAATCGTTTCATCCAGTTTAAGTATGTTTGTTCAGTCCGATAGGAATAATTACGCTGGCGAAGTGATTGGCGGGCTCGTTCTAAGAGCTTGGGTTTCTTTGCAGTCATAGGTATGACCCCCTTCAAAATAGACTATGCTAAACTTGTTACAATTCCATTATATAATACAGATAAGCTAATATCAGGAACTATTTCCCGTTTATTGCCCAATATTGACAAATTCGGGAAATAATTCCTGTGTCCAAGTAGTTGGGTGTGTCTATTAGCTATTAGGAATGTTTTCCACCTGTAGACTGTCGAGGCGGATGCCAGAAGGGTAAGCGCCCGCCCCAAAGGAGATGAATAATGAAAAGAGCTACAATAAAATTACTTCTTGTTGCCGTTCTTTC
>JAUWEC010000227.1 GCA_030608465.1 Chloroflexota bacterium | reverse complement strand
CTTTTTACAATGAGCGGCCAGCTGGCGGACAGCGCGCAGATAAGCTTCCTGGGTCTTTTCTGCGAAGCCGTGCAGCTGCAGGTCCTCGATCATTCGTTCTCTTAAAGCAGTCATGGCTCTACCTCCTATTAGGTAATGAGGTGTCTAATAGGAAATATAGCCTCAGTATTCAATTTCTGGATGAGTTAAGGAATGAATCTTCGCCTGCTTTTCCCCCTGCGCGAAGCGCTTAGTTCAACGGTTAATTATGTTTCACTTGCGCGATAATAAAATAAGTTGTTATCTTCCAAATGTAAGATAACACCATATCGTGTTATCTTGCATTTACGAGATGCCCTGGATAAACTGGGTTCTATTTTAGTATAGCATCATGAATGTCATAGGTTATTAATAATATTGATCACTGTGACAGTTTGCCAGGGAAGATATTCTCAATACAAAGTGGGATACTTCAGGGAACTGTGTTTATTCCCTTCCATTTTGCTGAGGCCGCGGCAAATATACTAATACTGGACGTTAGGGCTCTGCAGGCAAAGATTCCTGATTATAAAGTATGCACGGTAGCGATAAAAAAACGCTGAATAGTTTATACACCGATATCATCCACAAATCCGCATAAGGCATTTACATATAGGAGTCACTGGTCTATTATTTAATACAAAGAGCCATTTAGCAGAAGAGCAATCCTCGAGAATTACTTCGTTATAATAATAGACCAGGTAACTCTACCCGCAGATAACCAGTGGACGTGACATGAAAACAGGAAATAAGTTTTCCCGGATTGTGATTGCGATCGGTCTTTTATCGTCGGCAACTTTATTGTTTGAAACTGCTCTTATCCGGTTTCTTGCGATCGCGCAATTTTATCATTTCGCTTTTCTGGTGGTCAGTCTGGCTTTACTCGGATTCGGTGCCAGCGGTACTCTGATCTCGGTTTTCCCAAAAATTAAAGAGATTCCTTTAGAGAAAACATTATCTAGCGTTGGTATTGGGTTTGTGATCAGTATCTGGATAGCTTTTTTGATTGTCAATTGGCTTCCCTTTGATTCCTACAGCATTGCCTGGGAACGCCGGCAGATACTCTTTTTTATCCTGTATTATTTTTCTCTCTCTCTTCCTTTCCTGGTAAGTGGATTAGGACTCGGTACAGCTTTAGCGGTCATTGATGAAAAACACAACCTGGTCTACGCCGCGAACCTGATTGGATCCGGATTGGGAGTAGTCCTTGCTCCAGCAGTGTTGGCTTTTTCCGGTATTTTAGGAGTAATTTTTTGTTGTGGGATATTCGGCGCCGGATGCTCGTTTTTCATAAAAGCTTCTCTATTTAGATCTCAAGAATTCCGAATAAAGCACAGCTTATTCTTTATTGTCTGTCTTACGGCGTGGATTGGTGTCTCAGCATTAAACTTTCAAGGAAGATCACCTTTGGGTATAGTCATTTCCCCCTACAAGGAACTTGCTTATGCCCGCAGATTTCCAGGTGCGACGACTTTGTTTGCTAAATGGGATGCAGTTTCCCGGGTAGATGTGATGGCGGATGCTGGAACCCGGAGATTTCCAGGATTAAGCTATGTTTACAGCAGCGAACTGCCTTCTCAAAATGGTTTATCCATTGACGGGGATGCTCTTCAGCCAATCACGTTAACAGAGCCAGTCGATTTTTCAGCGGGAGAATGGATGCCGGAATATTGGGCATTTTCAATAAAATCTAATCCAGATGTCCTTGTTCTGGATCCCGGTGCCGGATTAGGAATTTTACAGGCTTTAGCAGGGGGAGCCAAATCGGTTTCTACTGTGGTTGAGAACCGGTTGCTGCTGGAAGGTGTTCAAAAGACATCACCCGGACACAATATTTTTGAACACCCCGGGGTGCAGGTTTTTATTGGGAACCACCGGGCGTTTCTTCAACAGACAAATGAAATCTATCATGTTGTCTTTTTGCCACTAAACGATGCTTATCAACCGGTATCAAACGGGGTTTACAGTTTATCTGAGAACTACCTTTTGACAGAGGAAGGGATTAAAAACGCTTTGGGTAGATTAGCCCCAGGGGGGGTGTTTGTGAGCAGCAGGTGGCTTCAAAATCCTCCCAGTGAAGGATTGCGATTGGTCAGCACTCTGCTTGACTCCCTGAAGGATATTGGAATTCAGAATACCCCGGAAAGTTTTGTGATTTACCGTAGCATCCAAACCATGACGGTTCTGGTTAAACCAGATGGATGGAGCAAATCTGAATTAAACTCCCTACGGTCATTTTTAGAGCGCTGCCATTTTGATCTGGTTTGGGCTCCGGACATCCAGATAAATGAACTTAATCAATGGAACAGGATGCCGGAGCCAATTTATCATCAAGCGGTCAAGAGTTTATTCCAATCATCAAACCGGGGGGAGTTTTATTCCTCCTACTTATTTAACATTTCACCACCCTCAGATAATCATCCCTTCTTCTTTCACTTTTTTACCTGGCGCCAGACTCCTCAAATCTTGGACACCCTAGGGAAAACCTGGCAGCCGTTCGGCGGTAGTGGATACTTCCTGCTGATTTTTTTAATGGCTTTGGTTCTACTTCTAAGCAGCCTGATGATCCTTCTTCCTTTGGTATTGAAGGGGAAGAGTTGGATGGGGAAGGATTTTCCAGGAAAAGCTAAGATACTGCTTTATTTTGGTTTAATAGGAATCGGTTTTATGTTCATTGAGATCCCTCTGATAAGTCAATGGACTTTGTTCTTAAGTACACCAATTGCTGCATTTACAGCCGTTGTAGGGATCCTACTGTTCTCGTCGGGTTTGGGAAGTATGTCTGCCAAAAATACCTGGCGACATCAGACCTTGATTTATCTCCAGCTACTTCTTCTCGGAGGAGGATTTGTAGTTGTTTGTACATTAAATAAAGAAATGGTACTAGGCTGGCCGCTGTGGATCCGCTACCTGGCAGCCTGTTTGGGATTGTCTCCGCTCGGTTTCTGTATGGGTTTGTTTTTTCCAAAGGGGATTTCCTGGATAAAAAATGAAATCCCTGCCATGATTCCTTGGGCCTGGGCAATCAATGGGAGCGCTTCGGTTATTGCATCGGTAGCGACTGCAATTCTATCCCTGCAAGCTGGTTATCCAGTGGTATTGATCCTGGGCGGGTGTGTCTATCTCGGCGCCTGGATGATCCTCAGAATCCAGTTGGATTAATGTTCTCCGGTAAAGGGGACAAAAGTGACAGCACCCAGATTAGTCGCTACCAATTCCCCCTCGAGGTTTTCAAATAACCAGAGAGTTTGAACAGCGCCGATTGGACCGATTGGGATCACTAAACGACCGCCTTCCGCCATCTGCTGCATGAGCGGCAATGGAAGATGATCTGGGGCAGCAGTAACGATCACCGCATCAAAAGGCGCATGTTCTTCCCAGCCGAAATACCCATCGGCGTTAAGGACCTCGATATTTGAATAACCGAGTTCTTTCAGCTTTTCTTCTGCTTCTGCTGCTAATTCCGGAATGATTTCTATGGTGAAAACCTGGGTTTCCAACTCAGCCAGGACAGCCGCCTGGTAGCCGCTTCCTGTCCCAATTTCTAATACCCGATCCCCTTCTTCCAGTTGGAGAGCCTCGGTCATCAAGGCGACAATGTAGGGTTGGGAGATC
>JAUWEC010000042.1 GCA_030608465.1 Chloroflexota bacterium | reverse complement strand
CTGCTGATGTCTTACGGCTGGGGAGATGGCGGTGGCGGCCCCACCCGGGAAATGATTGAAAATATCCTGGAAATGGAAGACTTCCCCGGTGCTCCCCGGGTTAAACCCGGAAAAGTGATCGATTTTTATCGTCAATTGGATCAGGTCAGTGAGGGTCTTCCAATTTGGAATGGTGAACTCTACCTGGAATTTCACCGCGGTACCTATACCACCCAGAGCAGGAACAAACGCGCCAACCGCAAAATGGAATTTGCCTTGCATGACGCCGAATTCCTGGCAGCAACCGCCTTGGTGCTGAATTCCGAATATATCTATCCCCATGACCTGTTAGAAAAAGCCTGGAAGCTGGTTTGTCTGAACCAATTCCATGACATCCTGCCTGGCAGCTCAATCGCCCCTGTTTATCAGGAATCCCTGGAACAATACCGGGAGGTCGAAAACCTGGCGGATCAAGTCCGGGAACATGCCCTGGAAATAATCGCTTCTCACCTGGGAACTACACGTTTGCTCATCAATCCCACCTCTTTTGAAAGGGATGAACCAGTTTTATTCGATGACCTGCAGCACCAGTCAGGGCTTCTGCCGCCCTACAGCATCACGTCTCTATCCGATATATTGGCTGGCGCCGAACCCTCCGGGGACCTTATCTGCCAGAAAGATTTATTAGAGAATGATTTCCTCCGGGTTGAACTGAACCCGGATGGCGATATCACTCGTATCTATGACAAAAAAGCAGCGCGTGAAGTTCTGCCCGAAAATGAACTTGCCAATCAGTGGATCGCTTTTGAAGATCGTCCGTTGAATTGGGATGCTTGGGATATTGACATTTTTTACGACGACAAGTCCTGGCTGGCCGAACCTGCTTCATCGATAAAAGTCATCGAAAAAGGTCCACTCCGGGGAACTCTTGAATTTTCCCGGCAAATCCTTTCCAGCCCTTACACGCAGCGAATAACTCTCACACACAACAGCCCCCGCCTGGATTTTGAGACCGAAATCAACTGGCAGGAAAGGAAAATCCTGCTCAAAGTGGCCTTCCCGGTTGATGTTTTATCTCCCACAGCAACCTATGAGATTCAGTGGGGCAATGTCCAGCGCCCTACCCACCACAATACCAGCTGGGATTGGGCTCGTTTTGAAACCGCGGCTCAAAAATGGGTTGACTTGAGCGAAGGAGGATACGGGGTTAGCTTGCTGAACGACTGCAAGTACGGCCACGATATCCACGAGAATATCATTCGCCTCACCCTGCTGCGGGGCACCACAGCGCCGGACCCGGAAGCTGATCTCGGCAACCATAAATTCTCCTACAGTTTGCTGCCCCACCAGGGTTCCTGGGATGAGAGCACGATTAAAGAAGCCTATGCCCTTAATAATCCCCTCCTGGTTTGGAGTGGGAAATCTGCGACCAACCAGGGTTCGTCAACAGCTGAAAGTATTTCGCTGGCTGCTGTTGATCAACCCAACCTGGTTATCGAAACGATTAAAAGGGCGGAAGATGGCGAGGGGTTGATAATCCGCCTTTATGAAACCCAGCGTAAACGGGGACCCTTTTCTATCACTACCGGATTTCTGATCGACAAAGCCTGGAGAACCAATATCCTGGAAAAAAACCAGGAAACGCTTCCTGTGAAAAAGAACCAGGTGGAAGGATATATCAAACCTTACCAAATCTATACCATCCGGGTAATTCCGAAGAACTAACATTCAGGAAAATTTATGACCGATTCCAGATTTGCCGTTTACTTGATCCCTCCTTATCAATTATCCAAGGAGGTTGCTGAAGTCCATCATTTACTGCGCAAACAGTTTGGGTTTGCCGCAGCAGATCGTTTTCAGGTTCACTGCACGATGAAGGGTTTCTTTAAGAAAAACGAGAGGGATGTTAAAAAACTCCAGGAAGAATTGGATGGTTTTTTTATTGGGCAGCGGATCCTCGAATTAAGCGTGGAAGAACTCCGGATAGATCCGATTGGATTTGGCCTCAGCCTGGAAACTTTAAACGGAAAACCCAATACTCCATTCCTCAATTTGCGGGAGGAAATTGTTAATATCGTTAAGCCTTATATTGCAGAGGACTGTGATTTTAAAGCCCATGATTTAGGACATCCCTTTCATCCTCATATCACTTTTTCTTTCAGGGACATTCCCAATGAACTGTTTGATGATGTTTTCAAATGGATGGAAGATGGACCAGATTTTAACGGACCTTTCCAAGCTGATACCTATCACTTTTTAGAATTTTTCTCAGATGACTGGTCCGGCAGTTGGTGGAACTCTATCAGTTGGCGGCTGCTTAAATCCTGGAGGCTGGAATCTTGATTCGTTTAGAAAGGCTCACGGATACCCCAATCCTGGAACCCAAACCCCATCATAAATGGGAAAAAGCGGCGGTGTTTAACACTGCGGCGGTTTCCGAGAATGGCTTGATCCATCTTATCTACCGTGCCACAGATATCACTTCCAACGGAAAACAGGGAAAATATATCAACAGTCTGGGCTATGCAGTCAGCGCTGATGGGATCCACTTTAACCGGCTTGAAAATCCCATTCTGAGTAACGATGTTCCCCAGGAACTGCGCGGTCCTGAAGATCCACGGATCGTAAAGATCGGTTCCACGTTTTACATGATGTATACCGGGTATGGAGGTCGGTTTGACGGGGATTACAGGATATGCCTGGCAACCTCCCAAAATTTGATCTATTGGGAACGGAAGGGAGTCATGTTAGATGAACCCAACAAAGATGCCTCCCTGTTACCAGAGAAGGTCGATGGCAGGTATATGATGTTTCACCGCCGGGCACCTGATATCTGGATAGCTTTCTCTGACGATTTAAAAACCTGGGATAATCATCAAAGGGTTATGAGCCCGGTTTTGCAGTCCGATTGGGAATCTGACAAAATTGGCTTGGGCGGACCTCCCCTCAAGACTGATCAGGGCTGGCTGCTGATCTATCATGGTGTGGGTGGGGATCCCCGGCGATATAGCCTGGGAATCGCTTTGTTAGACCTGGAAGATCCTACCCATGTGCTCGCCCGGCAGACAGCGCCCATACTCACACCGGAGCTGGAGTGGGAAATTAACGGTTACGTGCCAAACGTGGTATTCAGCTGTGGGCAGGCTGTGGTGGGAAATGACATTTATGTATACTACGGCGGCGCTGACCAGGTGATTGGTGTGGCCGCCATGTCAATGAATGATATTAAGCTGTTGGGAGAGTAGCAAATATGGGAACCGAGAAAACAATTGGCATTTTTCATTTCCAGGTGGGCGGCACCGATGGCGTTTCGCTAGAAATTGATAAGTGGAAACTCGTTTTAGAAGAGATGGGACATACCGTCCATCTCATTGGTGGGGACCTCGGCTCCGCCCAGGGAACCCTGATCAAAGAGATGTTTCACCATCTCCCGGAAAGTAAACGCCTTCATCAAAATACCTTTTTAAGGCTCTCAGATTTTGATCCCGACGGATACCGGGAAGAGCTGGAGAAAATGACCCAGGAGCTGGTTGAACGTTTCCGGACTGTGATCCAGGAGAACAACATCAACCTCATCCTGGCAGAAAATGTATGGTGTGTAGCAGCTAATCCTGCAGTAGCGCCGGCACTTGAGATCGTCCGCCAAGAATTCGCCATCCCCGCGGTCGCTCACAACCACGATTTCTACTGGGAGCGTAGAGGAGGGTTCTCCCTAACCTGTGCCGCAGCGGTAGAGCTGGCTGACAAATACCTGCCGCCTCATGATCCAGAGATCAAACATTCAGTGATTAATAGTCTGGCGCAAAAAGAGCTGCTGGACCGTAAAGGCATCCCTTCCGTAGTGGTTCCAAACGTATTTGACTTTAATACCCCTGCCTGGGAAGTGGATGACTATAATCGCGATTTACGGAGTGAAGTTGGACTGGATGAAGGGGATCTGGTGCTGCTGCAGGCCACCCGCATTGTTTCCAGGAAGGGAATTGAATTGGCAATCGACTTTGCCAAAGCACTCAATACACCAAAGCGGCGGTTAGTCCTTCAGGAACGCGGCTTATTTGATGGTCGTCCGTTTACAGAAGAGAGCCGGATTGTTCTGGTACTGGCGGGTTACGCAAGAGATGATGTGATGAGCACCTATAGACAAAAGTTAATTAACAAGGCGGAGCGCGGCAGTGTTGAGCTGTTATTCATCGAGGATCGGGTCGATGCGGATCGCTCAACCCGGGAAGATCAAAAGATATATTCTCTCTGGGACACTTATACAGCAGCCGATTTAGTGACCTACCCCAGCCTCTGGGAAGGATGGGGGAACCAGTTTCTAGAAGCGGTTAAAGCCAAACTTCCTCTGCTGGTTTTTGAATACCCGGTATACAAACAGGATATCAAAAATAAAGGTTTCCAGGTGATTTCGCTCGGAGATCAAGTTCGGGATTATAATGACGAGGGCTTGGCTAGAGTGGAAGATCAGGTCATTGAAGAAGCCGCTGACCAGGCGGTTGATCTGCTCACCGACGCTGTCCTGAGACAGGGCTTGGTTAATCACAATTACGGGGTCGCGCAGGAGCATTTTTCACTCGAGGGTTTAAGAAGATATTTAGAACCTTTATTTACTTTATAGGTTTCCGGGGGCAAACACTAACTGATTCAGGACAGATAGAAATGGGAAAAAGTTCCATAAAAGACCGGATACTCAATCACTTGGCTGCTCTTTATGGGGAAGAGCAGGGAGCAGAAACCTGGTCTATCCTTCAAGGATCGCTGGAATCTTTCCAAAAAAAGAATCCTCAGCTTACTGGAATGACACCCCTGGATACCCTGGAAAACTTGGATGCTTTGCTGATCACCTACGCCGATCAGATTCAATCTCCGGGGCAGCCGCATCTGCAAACCCTGGCTGATTTTATTCAAGGTTATCTCAAGGGACTAACCTCAGCTGTCCATCTGCTGCCGTTCTTCCCCTTCTCATCTGATGACGGCTTTTCTGTGATTGATTATAAAGCGGTCAACCCTATTATTGGTGATTGGAAGGATCTTAACCCCCTGCGGAAATGTTGTCAGTTGATGTTTGATGCCGTACTAAATCACATCTCCAGCCAGAGCAGCTGGTTCCAAAAATATCTCCGGGGTGAAGCCCCTTTCACCGAATATTTTCTCACCACAGATCCTGAAGAAGATCTCTCCCTTGTTGTCCGCCCTCGCGCCCAACCCCTATTGTCCGAAGTTGAAACTACCTCAGGTCTCCGGCACGTCTGGACTACCTTCAGTACCGATCAAATAGATCTTAATTATAAAAACCCTGCTGTGCTGCTGGAAATCATTGACATCCTGCTCTTTTATATTCAGCAGGGGGCATTAATCATCCGCCTGGACGCGATAGCCTATCTGTGGAAAGAGATAGGCACATCCTGCATCCATCTGCCTCAGACTCACCAGGTGATAAAACTAATGCGGGCTGTGCTCGATTATGTGGCGCCAGGGGTGCTCCTGATTACCGAAACCAATGTCCCCCACCAGGAAAATATAAGCTACTTCGGGAACCAGCTTTCAAATTCAGGAGGGAAATATCCTCTTGGTGATGAAGCGCAAATGGTTTACCAATTTCCGCTTGCTCCGCTGGTACTGCACACTTTCCGGACGGAAAACGCGCAGGTTCTTATCAACTGGGCATCATCGATAGAGATTCCCTTTTCATCTGCGGCGTTCCTCAACTTCACCGCCTCTCACGACGGGATTGGCGTCCGTCCGGCGGAAGGATTGTTATCGACGGAAGAAATCCAGGGGTTGGTAAACCAAACTTTAGAACACGGCGGTGAGGTTTCCTACAAAACTAATCCAGACGAGTCAAACAGCGTATACGAACTGAACATCACGCTCTACGATGCTCTTAACCATCCTCTCAATACACCACTAGACCTGGGTGTAAAGCGCTTCCTGGCTTCCCAGGCGATCATGCTCTCTTTATCTGGAGTGCCGGGAATTTATATCCACAGTCTTTTTGGCTCTCCCAATTCCCATGAATCTGTAGAGAAAACCGGACGGGTTAGATCGATTAACCGGGAAAAATTCCAACTTAGTACTCTTATAAAAGAGCTGAAAGATGACTCCTCCAGAGCTTCCCGGGTATTCAGTTCCTACACTCACTACCTGAAGATCCGGAAGGAACATCCGGCTTTTAAACCTCTCGCTCCCCAGCAAATGCTGGATCTGGATGACCGGGTATTTGCTCTGATCCGGACTGCTGATGATGAGAGTGAAACGGTCCTGTGTTTGATTAATGTCACCAGCAAACCGGTAGAGATTTCAATTGATGCTGATGGTTTTGATTCCTCTGCAGCCTGGATCGATCTTCTCGCTGGCGACGAGTACTCTCCCGGGGAAATAAAAATGGGACCATATCAGGTGTTGTGGCTGAAGGAAGAATAGAATCAATTGATGACAGTGGGCAATGGTCGCCCCTATTCTTTTGTCATTCCGCCTGTCCTGAGTAGCATGCACAAAGTGAATTCGTATCGAAGGGCTCAAGATGACAAAAGAAGAAGTCCCATCTCAGTGGGACTTAAGTACCATAGCTCGCGAATTTATTCGCCGAGCGATGATGGATACAGCTTCCTTACCTCTAGACAATCACTCTGGTTAACTGATCTCAATATGTATTCTTCGCTGAGCCCGTCCTGAGTAGCATACACAAAGTGAATGCGTATCGAAGGGCTCAGGATGCCTGGGTTGTCAAATGTATGAAAGCATGCTGAGCATGATGAGGGCTCTTTTTACCACCATTAACTTAACTAAACGGGCGACCCACCGGGTCGCCCCTACTGCCCACTGATTACTGTTTACATCTGACTGTCTTTCTTGGGTCGCCCTTACTTCTTGTAAATTACAACTTACTGCTTTTTACTCTTCACACCCTTCCAAACAATCCAGCGCGTCCTGAGCTTCTTTTCGGACAATATAAGCCCGGTCCCAGTTAAACTTTTCGTCCACTCCCAACAGCAGCTCGCAGGTATTCTTAAATTTCTGTTTCTCTTCTATCGATAAATGTTTGAAGCGGGCTAATTTTCCATAACTTCGGATGGCTTTGGAACGCACCCCTGCGCTGGAATCGCTGAGGGCAAATTGAATCGCCTCCAGCATTTCCTTTTTGTAAGCTTCTGGTAAGTCCTCAGGGGAGATCACTTCCACAAAGTTACCCAAAGCTCGAATAGCGGTGTCCCTTAATTCAAGGGTCTCCGCCTTGACAGCTGCCAAAACCTGTTCAAATGCTTCCAAAACTTTGGGTGATCGGATCTTGCCCAGCGCGTAAACCAGAAAGATCCGGCATTCTTCACTCTCTTCACATTTGTATGACTCCAGTAAGGGCTCAATCGCTGGTTCCCCAATCCGCCCAAAAGCATGCCCGATTGTTAATTGGGCTTTCATATCCCCAGCATCCAGGTTGTCGAGCAAAATTGGGACAACAAACTCACCAAAATCAGCCACCAGGCTGACAGCCTCATCCAGGACAAAGGCATGTTCAGGGTGATCAAGCAGGTCAATGTAAAACAAGGCAGAGACCATCTCAAATAATGATCGGGCTGATTCCTCCGTGATATTGGGCAGTTCCTCCCGGATCAGCAATAGTCCCTGGTGAATTTCCTCTGAGTCGGTACTGTTTAATAAGGTTTTAATTTTTTCATATACCTCGGCTGCCATGATTTCCTCCATTCAGTACGAATAATACCTGAAGATTTCTCCACTAATCAATATTTTTAAAGCCTTAATCCCTCATTCTTTCTTTCTTTCTTGAGATACTGGATCTAGCGGGGATTTTCCTAATTATTTATATCATATCTATCCTCTCTTTTTGCTTAAAATGGTCGTTTTATTGACTGAATCAATCGAAGTATATATCGATTGGGGAATTAATATTTTTCCAAAATAATAAATAATTACAGAACTGATAAGAAAATCACTTGCGATACACCTTGAATGGATATCCCAACTAGGATATAGTTTATATAGTAATTTTCCCTTATTAAAACGGAATTTATTCCTATCATTCAAGAACTGCTGGCCTGTCATTTGGATGTTTAGAGGCTTTGCAGCAATGGAGGAAAAAGTGTCAAAATCTCCCAATTCAACCCATCGAACATTATTTGTAATATTGACAGCGCTGGTTTTGCTTTCCTGTTCCTTATTATCCGATACCTCAGATGCTGTGGTAGATGAACCAGATGAGGAAGTGCAGGTTGATGATGCGGCGGCGTCAGCGACAACTCTGGTGGCAACCTTAACAGATGTAAAAAGCGCTGTAATCCAGATTGAAGCACAGGGAACATTTGTTGACCCTGAATTTGGTGAGTTCAGCGGCGCTGGCCGGGGTACCGGATTCATCATCGATCACTCCGGACTGGCAGTCACAAACAATCACGTGGTCACTGGCGCAGCTTTGCTGAAGGTCTGGATCGGTGGAGATACCTCGCGGTCCTACAACGCCCAGATCATCGCCGTTTCAGAATGTTCTGATCTGGCCCTGATTGATATTGAAGGTGGAAATTTCCCTTACCTTGAATGGTATTCCGGTCCCATCCAGGTAGGTTTGGAAGTTTACGCTGCTGGTTTCCCCCTCGGCGACCCGGAATATACCCTCACCAAAGGGATTGTCTCCAAGGAAAAAGCTGATGGAGAGTCCAGCTGGGCATCTGTAAATCACGTCATTGAGCATGATGCTACCATCAATCCTGGAAACTCAGGCGGACCTCTGGTCAGTTCAAATGGACAGGTTGTCGGGGTTAACTATGCCACCTATGCTGAGGCAAATCAATATTTTGCCATCGGTCAAAATGCAGCTATCCCCGTTATTGAACAGTTGAAATCAGGCGAGAACGTTGATACTGTAGGCATTAATGGTATGGCTGTTATTTCAGATGACGGTACACTTTCCGGGATCTGGGTCTCATCCATAAAATCAGGATCAGCCGCAGACGAATCAGGATTGGAGGCGGGTGACCTGATAACTTCTCTGGAAAATCTCCCCCTGGCGACCGACGGCACCATGTCTGCCTACTGTGATATTATTCGCACCCAGGGCGATGAGAACACGTTAGCCATGGAAGTGCTGCGTTTCCCGACCCAGGAATTGCTGGAAGGACAGATTAATGGACGTGCGTTGAGTGTGGTTGGATCCGGTCCGGTTATAAATGACTCCCCCCCGGATGGAGATGATGCTGGTGATGTAGACATCCCCCAGACCGGTGACGGCTCTGATTTTACGGAGATTACCGATTACTCGGACGCTCTGGTGATGGTTGTGCCCAATTCTTGGAACGATGTTGAAAGCTTCGACTGGGAAAATAGCTGGGAGTTAGGGAATGGAAGTTTATTAGATTTTGTTGCTATTGATCTTGTTGCCGCTCCTTCCCTGGATGACTTTTATGATTTGACTGGACCCGGAGTGGACTTTGCAGCATCGCGTCATTGGGGTGATATTGGCGGCTATCTCCAGCTACTGGACGGTACCGAGCATTGGTACCTTGATGATTGCGAAAGGGATTTCCGGGATGATTATGAGGACGAAGCCTTTGAAGGCAAATACGATTACTGGATCTGTGATCATGTCGACATCGTCGTCACTGCGGTCCGACCAATAGCCGATCCCACAGCCTACCTGGCGCTAATCCAGATATCTTTGCAGACCGATGAAGATTTTGACGCTCTGGAACAGATCTGGGCTACCTTTGATGTAGTAAATCCTCTGCCGTAGCAGATTAAAAGACCTCCGAGGTTTTAGAAACCTCGGAGGTCTTTGTTTTTAAGGATTCCTTTTTCTTAACTTTCCAATACTTGCCTGATCCTTCTGACAGCTCGATTACTCGCCCGGCGGTAAGCCCGGTTGGCGGGTACAAGAGCGCATAAGGATAACCAGTCATCACCGGAAAAAATGGTTCTGCATACCAAATGAACCCTATCCTCGGTTCTGATGGTGACCTCATCTATGGGAGCCATTCCCAGATGTCCTTGCGTTTCAGCGCTTACTTGCTGCAGCAGTGCAACCATTGCACTTGCCAATTCACTATCAGGATTTTCCGGAACAGCGGCAATCGGCAAACCTTCAGAAGTTGCTAAAACAGACCTGGTAAATCCCCCATCTTCATTCATTTCCCTTAAAATTTCCGCAAACGTTAGGGAAGCATTTCCCCCCTGTTGATGCTTTTTTTCGATCACGTTTGTTCTCCTATCCAGGACTTTGATTAATGTTTCCTCTAGCCTTGGTCACAACGCTGCTGACAATGCTCTTTAAACCATCCAGGACGCCGATTCCTTCCAACGCAACACTTTCAAAAGTTTGGATACCATTCAGCCCTAAGTATTCCTTAAGAGAATGAACGGGCATAATATCCGGCAGATCTCTTTTGTTGCACTGTAGAATTAACGGCACCTCGCTGGGAACATAGCCTAAATCCCTCAGGTCTTGATTAAGATCTCTAATGGCTTCAACGTTTTCCTGCAGTCTTCGTATTTGGGAGTCCGCCACGAAGACCAGGCCATCTACTCCCTTTAATACCAGCTTGCGGGTTCCCCGGTAATACACCTGGCCAGGCACTGTATAAATATTAAAACGTGGCTTTAAACCGTTGATTGTACCCATTTGAAACTGCATATAATCAAAGTATAATGTACGGTCTTCCCGAGTCTTCAAAGAGATCAGCTCTCCCCTCCGCTCGGGATTGGTCCGGGAATGGATATATTGAAGCGAGGTTGTTTTGCCGCTCAATGAGGGCCCATAATAGACAATTTTTAAATTAATTTCCCTAAGTTTCCAATTGATAAACATACTATAGCTGTGTCCTACAAATCATCCGGGAATGTTTCGTCAAGTTCCTGGGTAATTCCTTTGCTGAATTCATCGGGATTATAAGATTTGTGCGGTCCCATGACCTCCTCAAATTTTTTGGTCAGCGGCAGCAGCTGTTCCACAGCTCGTTTAGCAAATAAACGCACCAGACCTATGGGAGTTTCTGACCTGAAAATCACGATCAGGATAAAACTACCAGCAATGTTATGTAAGTAAATGCTCATGGTTTCCCCTTCATGGAAAAACGATCCATGAGGATCATCTTCCCCAATGCGACTGGAAAGCTCTGCCATCGCTGCCACATCACCTGCAGCCAAAGCTGCCACAATTGCCGGAATTCCTTCTTCCATAATGCCCTGAATTGAGATTAGCTGCCCGCTGATATCTGCTAGTAGAATTGTGTCTGTACGCGCTTTTTCAGCTAAGTGGTTCAAAATATAATCAATCTCGTCCTGGAGTTCTTCTGGTATATGCAATCCTTGTATCATATTGTTGTTCCTCTATCCCTTGTTTAATCTATTAAGACCAGGGAAATGGATTATGTTTAATCACCCGTTGATCCAGATACTGGCCCGGGGTAAATCCTAATTGGTTAAACCTCAACGCCTGAGACGCTCAATTGCCGCCTTGAGGCTGGTCCGCATCCTGTCAATGGAATTCGCCAATTCGCCAATTTCACCGCCCTGCTCAATATCAATCGAAACATCCAGATCTCCTCGGCTGATTGCATTTGCGGCATCAATAATATTAGTCATCGATTGAAGCATTTTTTGGCTGAAAATGATTGCAGTAGTAACTGCAGTAACCACGAAGATACCTACCAGTATGCTCAGTACCAATACAATCCGGGATCCAATCCACTTTCTGTTTGCTGTAGCTTTTTCTAATTCAACTCGCTCAGTCAGTTTTTCCATCTCAGGCTCGGACAAATCTGAAAATTTTGGGGCTACATATTGTAAATAATAATTAATTGCCTCTCTTAATTTACTAGATGAGGTATTGTCCGCTGGATTAGACTGGTATTCGGCGATCACTTCATCCAACAATCCTTTGTAAGTTTCATGGACTTCCTCAATATCAGCAATCAATTGGGCTTGTTCATCACCCCGATTCCTCACGATCACTTCCCAATTCTGATCGAATTTAGCCTGGGCGGCATCAATCCTGGTCAGCAGCTCCTCATTCCCTGTTAATGGGTATTGACCGATGGCAATTCGCTCATCATCCATTGCTGCCGTGATGTTGTCAGTTGCCTGAACGACTTCCTGAATACTGACCAAGTCAATCGTAATTGCCAGAGCATTACTCAGATTTGAAGCGCTGATAAAGGCAGTAACCACCAAGACTAGTATTACTACACCAAAGGCTACTACAAATTTCCGTAAATTTTTAAGTTCCATTTTCATATCTCCTACAAATTAGCTTCTTGTCTTGAAAACCAATCCCGGTACACTCACTTTGTGAGGGGTCGGGTTATCCCCTTAATACAGCAACCATTTGTTTTTGAAATTGAGTCCGTTTTGCACCGTCGGATATTTCCAAACTAATCCTTTCCACCAGCTCCGCTGCCTTATCCTGCGGGAAGGCTACCCGATCCTCCCTTAATAATCTGATTTCATCGTCAATAATCACCGGACCTATCGGGCCCATCACTTCTGTGAATAGTGAGTTTAGTTGATCAAAAAACAGATCATCAACAACCTCACTGTACATTCTTTTTGCATCTTTCAACTCATTCAGTAAACCTGCGGTTGTCAGGCTGAATACGATTTTGGCGACCTCAAATTCGTGTAATTCAAGGATCTCAGCAATTTCAATGATAGATCTCTGTCCGTTTATCTGGGCAAGTATCTGCCATTCAATCGGTTTCAGGCTGACAGTATCAGTGGACCCAGAAGGAGAAATATTAAAGACGGCTTCTGTTGAGGAAATTACCTCTTTGATATCCTCCCACTGTTCTGCCTGTCGCGCGGCTTCCAGCAGTATTTGTTCAGTGGGCAGGCTGATCGATTGCTCTGGGGCTTCAATATCCGGTGTAAAACTGAAGTCACCTTCCAACCACCCCAGCAGAGTATAAACCCCTTTTTCGCCCATTTGCACACCTGTTACCGCATGAACCAGGCTGCCGTATTGAAGATAAATCTCTCCAGATTTTGATCCTTGATGCATATCCAAACGACCGGATCGTTTCCCGGAACTTAACATTTTTAATATATCTAATAAAGAAAGTTGGGCAAGATTTCCCTTTAACATTTCAACCATAATACTGCTCCTCTAAAAATGGTAATGCTAACCACAAGACATATTGACGAATATTAAATCAATGGACTATATCCGCTCAACAAAATTTGCCTTCAGCTGCTTCTGGATTTTTCGGTCCGCCTCCCAGCGGGTGATCATCAAGTTTATTGTCATTCGCAGCAGGGAGATATCGACACCTGGATTACATAACACGATTAATATTGCCTGCTCCAGATCCAGGATAAACAATTTCTTCTGCTGGAAATGGACAACCACTTCCTGCAGGTCCTGAAATGATTCGTTTCCGGGTGACATCAGGTCAACACAATGCCGGGCAATATTTTCCAAAGCAGACCCAATAAAGTCTGCTGGCGGGGCGCTGGCAATAACCCCTGCCTGGTTATTGCATAAAAGACTTCCCCATACACCTGTTAGTTCATTGATTTCTTTTAATCCTTGGTTCATAATCTCGCCATGTTAATCAAACAAATCCGGTAATATCGCCTTAAAATTAAACCGATCGATTTGTTCCTGATATTTTGTCTTCACACTATCCAAAGCAATCCTTAGGGGCACAAATAATTCCTTTCCTTCCAGAGCAGCTCGTTCGGCTAGGATATGCAAAGTTCCACTTAATCCATCCCCTACACCCTGACTGAAATTTTTCTTCACTTCGCCAGTGAAAACGACCTTCCCTCCCTGGTATGAGAATTTCGCAGCAAAGGGGTCAAGAAAAGGATATTCATTTGCTTTGGCGATTAATGTTTCCTTAAATGTATTCAGAAAAATCCCGTCTCCCAGAAGATCATCCGAAGCCGATTCCACTGCTCTGATAATTTCTCCCCAAACTTCCAGCAGTTGGGGTAAATCAAAACTCACCATAATAACTTCGCTTTCGGAAAGAGCTTCTTCAACAGCCGCCTTATAAACATTAAAGGTCGCACCAATGCTGGACGCATAATCAATGACCCGGGGCAAAACGTTTGTACCGGAGATTTCCTCACCCCGGTTGGATAACAGTGTTTCTATTACTCTGCCAGCCAGGAGAAAGATATGCCCCTCTTGTTGACCTCCCTGAAAACTGACTTCAATATATCCAGTATGGTCCTCAGTCTGAAGTTTGTTGATCAAAGCTTCCAGACTGGTAAATTCTGTGCTGAGATTTTCGAATATTACTTCACTCTTTACCACACTTGCCAGCATGGTTACCATATCACCTTTTAATGAATAGACGCTGATTGCGCCGTTCTTCTCTTTGGCTTTTGCGGTAACCCGTTTGACTGCACCCTGACCAGAAATTACGTTCTCATTAATTTCTTCCATAGCATTGATAATATTTCCGTTATCCAGCAGCAGAACCCCCTCATATTCCCAAAAGCTGACCTGGACACAGCCCGTGAAACTATTTTCCTTCAGGTCAACCAGCAGTTCACCAAAGTTGGTAAAAGATGTATTCAGGTTTTGGTAGACAGCATCTTGTTTGGGGATTATCATTGTCACCTTCCTTGATCAGGCTGATCGATACCTCTTATAGACAGTCTGAATCGACTGCCAGACAGTCTCCGCGGATGATCTTTTTGCCAGGGTTAATATGATCAGATGATCACCCTGGGATTGCATAATAATCCGCTTTTCGAATCCTGATAATACAACCCGTTCCATCAATCCGGCATCCATGAATCCACTGATGAGCTCAGCTTTAGTTTGGACAAATTCTCCCAGAGCTACCTCTGATGCAGGATCTGCACTCTTATTCTGAGCAATTATTGTACCGTCCAGAGAGCAGATCACGGCACTCTCAACATCGCGGATGCTGCTCAATGCTTTGACTATCCTATTCTGAATTTGATTGCCAGTATCCTCTGCTGGTTGATCCTCTTTATCTTCCCATTCCGTACTCCATCCAGCAGTTGATTCGTCAATACGTCTCATTCCTTCCAACAGCAGGCCAGACCAACTTTTTTGAATTGTCCGGTTCGCCGGTTCTTCACCCATTTTCAACCGGAATGAACCACTATCCCAGTTTAGTAATGAATAGATCGCATCATCACCGGATAAGTCTCCAGCTTCAGCGTGAATCATCCCCCCATCTTTAAAATAGATGACTCCTACCTTTCCCTGGTGGTTAAGAGTGAGTTGAGCCTGATTTCGTTCTTCACAATTTATCTGGATAATGCTGGCCAGATTCATCATCTGCAAATCCCCTTCCAGGGCTCGATCCTCTCTTTTCAGTAAATCTTGTAATTTTGAGACTAAAAATTGCGGATCAATGGGTTTTTCCAGAAATTCTAAGGCGCCCATTCTGAAAGCCTGGGCAACCGTGTCCTTGTCACTATAGGCAGTAATAATCACTACTTTCGCCAGAGGATCATATTCTTTTAATTCCCCTAGAAGCTGCATACCATTCATCTCTGGCATAGCCAGATCTGCCAGCACAATATCGGGGGTTTCTTGTTTATAAATGTTGAGAGCTTCAGCCCCTGATGAGGTAGCTGTAACCTGAAAACCGTTGTTTTTTAACAATCCAGTCAGCAGTTGCAAAGTATTTGGATCATCGTCTGCAATTAGGATCGAATACTGGGTCACCAGCTGATACTCCTCATTAACCAAGCTGATCGTTTATCAATCAAGTTACGATTATTCTAACACGCTCTTTATTAATCCCAATCAGGCGGACTGGATAGATTAAAAACACCCGCCATCGGGGTCAAATTATTTGTTAATTATAACGCCTAACCATTCTACCCTGCTGTCATTTAACCGCTCCTAACAGAAACAATAAGGCCTGTTGATTATTTTCGATGTTAATAACATATTTGTAACGGAATTCCAGGCAATCCTTACTAAGGGAGGCATTAACCAAACCCAGTATGGATATTTCCCTGAAATTACTAGACAACTATCCTGATCAAGATTCTAATGACAAGGATGCTGCATCCGACAACCGCCCGGCGTCAATCTGCATCGACGCTTAAGGTTTGGTTCATCAACGATCGCCCGGCGGCTAAAGCCGCAGGCTATGTAAAGTAAGTCCCCCTAAAGTGGGACTTCTTGTCCATTTATCATCTTGAGCCCTTCGACAAGCTCCCTTCGATTCCACTCAGGACAGGCCCTAGCGAAGGATCCATGATGAGATCAAATGACCAGGATGATAATTTGAAAGCCCAGGCATCCTGAGTGCTCTGAGCCCTTCGACTCCTCTTTGTTTCGCTCAAGACAGGCTTGGCGAAGAGTGTATCGAAGGGTGGCTGATTAGGACTAATCTGTCAATGCGAGCCCTATCCGCCCTGCCACAAATGACAGGGCTAAAAACTACGCCCCCTTTTGGAGGTTTTGTGTCACCTGTAGGGGCGACCCGCTGGGTCGCCTTATTGTTTTTGACGCGGCAATCTGTTGTTAATCTCCACCCTCTGCTGCGTCGACGCGGAATGATAATTTTCCCAGAAGATATACGTTTGCCTAATTTGTCATCCTGAACACAGTGAAGGATCCATGATGAGTTCAGAATCAAAAAATTACCTGAATTTGCACAGCATTAGGATTGGTTATTTCTACTCTTGATGGATTCCTCTTTTCACCCCCTTCGACAAGCTCCCTTCGATTCCACTCAGGACAGCAGGAAAAAATCAGAACGTCTAATTATTGTAAAAGTAGAGGCATCCTGAGTAGGGTGAGCGAAGCGAACCCATATCGAAGGGTGGCTTGGGTAACTTAATCTGTCCTCCTGAAAGAGCAGTCAGAACTAAAGCGAGGGATCAGACCAGCGTTCGGAAACGTATCATAAAGGAGATA
Source organism: Chloroflexota bacterium (assembly GCA_030608465.1). Classification (GTDB taxonomy): domain Bacteria; phylum Chloroflexota; class Anaerolineae; order Anaerolineales; family UBA11858; genus B10-G9. The sequence continues at coordinate 167 of JAUWEC010000042.1, read as the reverse complement.
GGAAAACATCTTACCGGTACTGATTTCAATTAATAAAAAATGAGATGGGCTGATTTTATATCAATCCATCTCATTTCAGGAAGAAGAAAAAACGAGTAGGTTTTTTTCTGTTTTGAATCATAGTTGATTCTTAATCACTTTGTAAGCCCCGCACGAATGATCTTTAC
>JAUWEC010000110.1 GCA_030608465.1 Chloroflexota bacterium | reverse complement strand
GGAGCTGTTGCCCGACGATTGGCTGGGCGAGAAAGCGGCACAACTATTCCAGCAGTATCACGACTTGCTGGTTGACGAGGCGGAGGCCTTCGTGGACTCGGTCCGCTGGAGGGAAGGAAGATTGCCCCAGGAAAACGGATGATCATTATCCCAGCTTCCGATGCGGTGTACCTGGCCGCCCTGCAGGCAGGGTACCTGGAAACGTTTCTGAAAGCCGGCGCGGTGATAGAAAGCCCGGGGTGCGGTCCCTGCATGGGAAATCATATGGGTGTGCCTGCCGTTGGAGAAGTAACTATCAGCACAGCCAATAGGAATTTCAGGGGGCGGATGGGGACCAAAGAGAGTGAAGTATACCTGGCCAGTCCTGCTGTGGTTGCTGCTTCAGCAGTCGCAGGAGAGATCCAGCATCCGAAAGACATCTAGATAATAAATTCAGGAATTTAGTGGGAGACATTTATGGCAAATATCCAGGGACGAGTCTGGAAATATGGAGACAGTATCAATACCGATGTCATCTTTCCCGGGAAATATACCTATACGGTCAGTGATCCGCAGGAGATGCCCCAGCATGCTCTGGAAGATTTGGATCCCAAGTTTGCCGGAGAAGTACAACCCCAGGATGTGATAGTGGGCGGGAGAAATTGGGGCTGTGGTTCTTCCCGGGAGCAGGCTGTCGTCTGCTTAAGTGAGGCAAAAGTAGGTGCCATTATTGCCAAATCTTTTGCCCGAATATATTACCGCAACTGTTTAAACAATGCACTTCCCGCCATTGTCTGCCCGGAAGCTGTGGATGTTATCCAGGACGGGGAGACGATTAATATTAACCTTGAAGAGGGTAAAATAACCTGCGCGGCGGGTGAATTTAACTTTCCACCGCTGCCCGAAGCAGTGATGGAGATATTTAACGCAGGCGGATTGATTGAATATACCAAAAAACGGCTGGCAGCTGAAGAATAACACCTTATCTCCAGCATAATTTTTCTATCGTTCAATAGAATAAAACTTAGCTATATTATTTAGTCAGGAGAAAAGTAAAAATGGCAAAATACAAAATCGCCTGGATGCCAGGAGATGGAATTGGGCAGGAGGTCATGGAAGCTGCCCGGATTGTCTTGGATAAATTGCAGCTTGATGCGGAATATATTCCTGCTGATATTGGCTGGGAATTCTGGCGGACTGAAGGCGAAGCCCTGCCTCAGCGGACGATGGATCTACTAAATGAGGTCGATTGTGGATTGTTTGGGGCGATCACTTCCAAGCCCAAACAGGAGGCGGAAAATGAATTGATTCCTGAACTCCAGGGAACGGGATTAACCTACCGCAGTCCCATCGTGCGCCTGCGGCAGAAACTACAACTATATTACAATTTGCGGCCCTGCAAAGCTTATCCTGGCAATCCCCTTAACTACCGGGAAGATATTGACCTGGTGGTTTTCCGGGAAAACGCGGAGGGATTGTACAGCGGTGTGGAATTCCATCCGGTTGAGGATGACTTGCGGGAGATGATGAAAAAATATGCCCCGGCATTGGGAAACTTTGATGATGTAACCGGCGATGCAATGGCAATGACAGTCAGGGTGGTTACGCTGCGGGGCGCGGACCGGATTATCCGCCGGGCGTTTGAGTACGCTCAAAAACACGGTTATCCAACCGTTACGCTTGTGGAAAAACCCAACGTTTTGAGAGAAACCAGCGGTATGATGGTTCGAGTAGCCAGGGAGATTAGGAAAGAATTCCCTTCTATTGAGTTGTGGGAAACCAATATTGATGCCCAGATGATGTGGATGTTAAAAAACCCCGAAAATTACGGAGTTATGGTAACCGGCAATCTTTTTGGCGACATCCTGTCTGATTTGTCAGCTCAGTTGGTAGGCGGGTTGGGATTTGCGTCCAGCGGAAATATCGGCGATGACTTGGCTGTGTTCGAACCCACGCACGGCTCCGCGCCCAAGTATGCCGGAAAATATATTGTAAATCCCCATGCAATGCTGCTGACGACTAAAATGATGCTGGATTGGTTGGGAGAGGAAGAAAAAGCGAGTGCGCTGGAAAAAAGCTATCGCTGAAGTGATCAAAGAAGGTAAAGTTAAAACCTATGATATGGGCGGTGAGAGTTCAACGTTGGATGTTGCCAATGCCGTTGCGGAAAAATTGTAAATTTCAACAGGTACCCTGAAAGGAGAGCAGGATGAGTTCATTAAGCAGGCAGATGGCACAATTTGCGATAGATTTGAAATATCAGGATATCCCGGATGAATCGATTTGGGAAGCGAAGAGATTTTTGCTGGACAGTGTGGGCTGCGCTCTGGCTGCGGTAAATAACGAAGATATGGAAGCAATGTACCGGTTCACCGAAAAATTGGGGGGTACTCCGGAAGCCAGCGTCATTGGTCGTGATTTTAAAACCAACGTTTCCAATGCAGCCTTGATGAACTGCCTGCTTACCCGGGCGCTGGATTACAACGATATTTATTGGGAACAGGATCCCTCCCATCCTTCAGACATGATAGGCGCCGCCCTGGCGGCTGCGGAAGTGAATGGAAAAAACGGTCGGGAAACATTGGTGGCGATCATCATCGCTTATGAAATGGAGCTGCGATGGTGCCATGCGGCCAATCCGGGTGTGCGGGAGGTTGGCTGGCACCATGCAACACTGACTCAATTTGTCAGCCCGTTGGTGGCAGGAAAAATGTATGACCTGGACCTGGATCAAATGGTTGCCGCAGTGGGAATTAGCGGAAGCAGCCACTTCACACTGGGCGGTGTGGTCGCGGGACACCTCACCAATATGAAAAACACTGCAGATCCGCTGGCAGCCCAGGCAGGCGTTATCGCCGCCTTGATGGCCAGGGAAGGATACGAAGGCCCGGTGGAGGTAATTGAAGGCAAAGAAGGTTTATTTGAGGTCCTTAATAATGTTGAATGGCATCCCGAATGGCTTTTGAAAGGTCTGGGTGAGGAATTTATGATCACTCAATGCAGCTATAAAGCTTTTCCCACGGAAGCGCTCACTCATCAGCCGATCAGCGCTGCCCTGCAGGTGTGCCAGAAGCATAACCTGGCTGCGGAAGATATTTCTCAGATACTGGTAGAGACCACTGCCCGGGGAGCGGATATTCTTTCCGATCCCAGTAAATACCAACCAACTACCAAAGAAACCGCGGATCACAGCCTGCCCTATGTTATTGCTGCGGCGGTTGCCGACGGTAATGTGCTGCCGGATTCGTTCAACGATGAAAAACTCAAGGATCCCCGCATCTGGGATCTCTTAGGGAAAATCAAGGTCGTTGCTGATCCCGAAATTGACGCCATGTTCCCCGGTGTAAAACGAGCCCGGGTCAGCATTACCACCAATGCCGGCGAGACCCATACTGCCCAGGTGGATCACGCCAAGGGTTCACCTAATAATCCGATGAGTGACGAAGAAATTGTCTCCAAATTCCGGGCCAACGCGGAAGGGGTCCTGGACAAAGCCAGGCAGGATGAAGTCATTGATGCAACCTGGCGCTTTGATGAGCTGGAGGATATTGAGGAGTATATGAAGTTGTTGGTTTAAGTTATTTTGTGAAGATAACATAAGCTCACGGAGTTTATAAAACTCCGGGAGCTTGAGCGGAAGGACAAAGGAGTTACGATGGGCAGGAAAACTTCTTCTAAAAGACTTCAATACTTTAAACAAAGTTCAGTTTGGGTTTTGATTCTCCTCTGTGCAGCTTTGATAATCAATCCTGTTCGACCTGCGTCTGCTGATGTAGCACCTCCCGCGAATCCACCAGGAGCGAACCCCAGCCCTGACAGTGAAGTAACCCAGGTGCGAATGATGGATGAGCAGGTTGTAATTCATGTCCAGGAAGAGATGGATTTATCCAAGATGGGGACAGCGAGTGTATGGGCTGAGTTTCATATGCTGAATCTGGGTGAGGTAAGTGAAACCTTGATGGTCAGATTTCCCACCAGTTCCAATGACGGATTTTACAATTATCCAGAGATCGAGGATTTGATGGTGTATATTGATAACCTGTCTGTCCCGACGTTTCGTATAAAATTAGAAGACGAACCCGAACAATGGGATGATCCAGTGCAGTGGGCTGAGTTTGAAGTAGTGTTTCCCCCAGGGGAGATGGTAGAAATTGAAGTGGAGTATACCCTCCAGGGCACCGGTGAATATCCTTTTGTTTCTTATAGTTATTTGCTGGAAACTGGCGCTGGATGGAAGGGTACCATCGGAAGCGCCGAAATCATAGTTAGGCTTCCTTATGAGGCAACCACCCAAACCGTGTTTATTGATTCTCACCCGGGATGGGGACCAACTACAACGGGTGCTCAGTTAAACGGGAACGAAGTTAGCTGGTATTTTGAGGATTTTGAACCGGTCTGGGAAAACAATATATCCATTTCTCTAGTTTGGCCAAGCGCCTGGCGCAAGGTGGAGCTGGAACGGAAAAATGTAGTTGCAAATCCAGAAGATGGGGAAGCCTGGGGCCGTTTGGGGATGATCTATAAAGATATATCAATGCTGAGAAAATCCCCCCGGGAAGATCCAGGAGGAAGGGATTTATATCAACTCAGTGAGGAAGCTTATCAACAAACCCTCAAATTACTGCCCGAGGATGCATTATGGCATGCCGAATATGCAGATTTGCTGTTCAGGAAATATTACTGGACTTATTACAGCAGTTCTGAAGAGGGGAGGGATGGCATGGTTCGGGCTTTGGAGGAAATTTTTATTGCCTATACCCTGGATCCTGATCACCCTTATATTAAAAATTATGTTGAGAAGGGTTATTTTTTTCCTAGGGACGCGGTTGATCAAGTAGGAGACCAGCATGTTTTTTTCTGGTTAACCCAGACACCAACACTGCAACCTTCCAGAACAGCTTTCCAAACGCCAACCATCCAGATTTCAGCGACGGAAATGCCCATAAGTACCGGGACGGCATCACCTGAGATGCAGCCTTCCGCAACACATACTCCCACAGCAATTTCTGGAGTGAATGAGGAACAATCCAGCAGAAAATTCCCATTTCCTATTTGTGGTTCAATGATTGTATTCCCATTTCTCTTAATTATTCCTCTTGTCCAACCGTTATTAAAACACAGGGGGAGATAATTCCAAAGCTCCCGGAGTTTTTAAAACTCCGGGAGCTTTTATTTCACCGGATGGATTGACTGGAAATTAACTCCGGTTTTATGATAGAAAACGAATTGCAGCCGTCATTGGTTTTTACCAGGGCGTATTCATCGTCATCTGGATCATAGGCTACGCCCCAGGCAGTGTCCTGATTGATAAAGCTGAAATGGCCGTCCCAATTGACTGTTCGGATCAGCTGCCAGTTTACCCCGCCATCATCCGAACGGTAGATTTCCCTGCTGACCGCATACATAATCTGGTCGCTGATATAGTAGATATCGCCCCCGGGCGCATACAGAATATTCCAGGTCGCTCCGCTGTCGCTGGTTATATACAGGAAATCCTGATAAATTCTCTGATCATTCTCAAAGTAAAGACAGGACAATCTGAAAAATCCCTGTCCCGGAGATATTAAGTAGGGATCATACAACCCGCAGGCTCCTTCTAAAAAGACGTTCGGTACTGCGGGAGGAGCGGGAATTTTCAGAGCCTCCCAGGTAAATCCACCGTCCTGGGTCAGGTTTAGATGCACAAACGGATCTACCCCACGGAAATCTCTTGTTAACCAGCCATACTGCGAATTGATAAAGACAGCGCCGGTTTTATCGAAGCTTTGAATTGTATTATCCGTAAAGGGATCAAGCAATAATTCCCAGTTTTCTCCTCCGTCACTGGTCCGGTTGACAGCAGTGAAAACTTTCTGCATACCCGCATCCAAAAATTGAAAAACCCAGGCATTATTAACATCAAGAACTGAGAACATCGAAGCATATAAGGTCTCATAGACCACCGGGACCACCTTCCAAGTGACCCCACCGTTTTTGGTAGACCAGAGTAGGTCAGATCCAGCATAGATCACCCAGGCGGAATCGGCATCCCAGATACCCATATCTACCGTAGTGAACCCTGCATCACCGGTGACCAATGGTTGGGGCGGAGTAACATCCTGCCAGGTTTTTCCGCCATTAGCAGTGGTAAGAATATGTTCAGTATCGGGATCTGCCACGGCGATAGCCCATCCTGCCAGATTACTAACCATGTGGATTTCATGGATAGTTATGTCCGTTCCGGATGGGAAAATGGGAATGAGATCTCCTTTCAGTACCTGGGTCATATCAATAGTCGGTTCCGTGGGAGTTAGATCGCTTTCTGCAGCTGCCGGCTGGGGTGTATCTGCTGGCTGGGATGTATTGGTTGCATCTGGAACAGGAGATTCCGTGCTGGTTTCAGCGAGGGGAATATTGGAATCAGTGGGCAGCTGCTTAGGCTCTGGTTGAGGTCTGTTGCAGCCTGCCAGAAGTATGATAAACACAACAAGTAACATTCGGGTGATTTTCGACATGGCAGACCTCCTTAATGGAATATCTGGCAGTTAATGATTTTAATCTGGGAAGATCCAGGATTAATTCCTCTCTTATTGTAATGGAAAAAGGACTGGATTTTGGTCACTTCGAGGGATTGTGCTCTTTTTCATCCGCTGCTGAAATGAGAAGTTTCCGGGAGAATCCCCACACGACCAAACCTAAAAAAACCGCAAACCAGAGGGTGGCGAAACGAATTAAAAGTGTAGCTGCAGCGGCGGTATCCCGGTTTAACGCCAGCAGCAAGGTGAGCATCCCGGCGATGGACGCTTCGGCTGCCCCCAAACCACCCGGCAGGGCAGAAACAGCTCCGACCACGGTGGAAAAAGCTAAAACAAACACAGCTACTGACAGGGTGGCCCAGCTTGGGGCAATACCCAATCCTAACAAGACCAAATACATCCCGATGCCTTCTCCCAGCCAGGAGATAGTGCCCAGGCTAACTGCAACCAATATTGCCTTGGGACGAAAGAGGGCATAGCTGCCTTCATAAAACTCCCGCAACTCCCCGGAAAATCGTTTAAATAGGGGAAGTTTGCTCCCCAGGTCTAAAAACCAGAGCGCTGCCGGCCGGATTTGGATGATCAGGATCAAAATAATCAAACCGGAGAGGATTATGGCAAATGCCGGCCAGTAGCGGGGATAAGCAATCACACCCAGTGTGCTAAGCAGCAGCACACCTAATCCATCGCTGACCCGCTCCGCCAATACAACTGAGATTCCCCGGGAAATCGGCAGACCAGTTTCTGATTTCAGCCAAACACCTTTAAGAGCTTCCCCGACTTTTCCGGGTGTGACCGCCAGTGGAAATCCGGCCAGGAACAACCGGGCACTTTGAATAAGGGGGAAATTCTTAACCCCGACCAAACCCAGATAAAAATGCCATTTAAAAAAGCGCAGCAGATAATTAAAGAGGGTCAGGAGCAACACCAGTGGATAATATGCCCACTGGAATCCTAGCACCTGGTTGCTGACCTGGCGTAGATCACCGACCAGGATCAAGACCAGGAAAACCAGGAAGCCGAACAAAAGGCCGGGGATTAATCGGCGCAGGATTGTTTTTGATTTTTCTTCCATCAATCAGCGGATTAGGATAACAAGTAAACTTGCGATGACTACCACGGACAGGACAATTCCCACCAGTGCCTGGATGACCGTTTTCCTCTCCATGCCGGGCATGACCACTTCCCCATTTCCATATTTCTGGAAAAGTTGTCCCCATTTTGTCTTCAGCGCGTCTTCTACCCGCGCCCGCCCGATAAAGGGATACCAGTAGACATTGTGGTAGAAGTTGCTCGCAAAATAAGCCCAGGGAACCAGCGGACTTTGCAGGAGAACTTTTTCAAGCGGTTTTAGCGGACCGTGATATATCATATGCTGCCCAGTGCTGGCAAAGGTATCTTCCCTCTTGAAATTCCAGGATTTCTCCTGGTCTATATCATAGCCGTTGATTTTTATCTGACTGGGATCGCCGATACCCAGGCCGTGTTCATGGGCCAGGCGGATAAAACGCAAATCCATGGGATCAAAACCCTGCAGTTTGGCTGAGACAGCATCAATTGCCACCTGATCTGCGGATGCTAGCAGGATGTCCTTTTCATGCCAGCGCATAGCCCGGGGACCGGGTCCGTCACCGGCAAAGGTGCCGTCCATAACAGCGAATAGACCGGGATGGATCTCTTGCTGGATGGCCAGCAGATCAACCAGTGTTTCGTGGATGACCCCATGGGTCCAGTGCCTTTCTCGGTGTAAAAGACCGCCAAAAGCGTTTTTCATAGCTCCGGTGATGGTGGTGAATACGTGGGTTTTTACTGTGGGGAGCTGGATAATGTTCATACCCAGCAGGGCTTTGGGGATAAATACACCATCCGGGTAGACCTTATCCAAAACCAGGTATTTGTGATTTTTAGGATAGAACTCAACCCACTCAAAATCCTGGTTATAGAGGTAAAGGCAGGGAACGCCATATTGATCTGTAACTGTTTTGTGTTTGTTGTTGGCTTCTCCGTCGCTGGTGTCTACCACTACGGTGTCGTTATGTACGCCTACCAGATCTTGATATCCGAATGACTGGAGAGATTTAATTACACCCTCCAGCTGCCAGGGGGCTGTAGAACAAGCAGGGTACCAGGTCTGCCAGGAGATATTGATTTTTAACCCTGTCTGGACCCCCTTCGGTAATGCATTTTCTAATCCTGCAAGCTCAAGTAAACGATGATAATCCTCTAATATAGTTTCAGGAGAAGTTTTAAGTACGGTCACTTGACCTTTTCCGGGAAAATCAACCATCATATTTCCTTTTTTTTTTATGAATGAATAATTGTTTATGTTTGTCAATTCACTGCTTTGATTCTATCAGGAAAAATGGATTTTCAACCGGGATGTGGGTTCAAGGTCCTGCCCTTTTAATAATCTGCCTGGAGGAAAAATGATAAAATAAATATATCATTTGGTATCAGCGTCTGTTTAATCAGAAATGGCGCTTTGGAAGGGGAGTTGAGCATGGTTGAGCTGCATTATTCAGAGGAAGTTTGGACAGCTATTCGAGAAAAACAGCCTCTGGTAGGGCTGGAAACGGCAGTGATCACTCATGGGCTTCCTTATCCAACCAATATCGATCTGGCACAGGCGAT
>JAUWEC010000074.1 GCA_030608465.1 Chloroflexota bacterium | reverse complement strand
CGCCAGAGTGGACCCGCGCACAAGTTACAAGATAGGTGATCAGGTAACCCTGGCGTTCAACATGGACAACATACACATCTTTGACAAAGAAACCGAACAGGTCATCAAGTAAGATCATCTACTCACTCAGCAATCAAAACGTCTCCTCGCCGATTTCTTGCAAGGAGATATTTTCATGCAGGAGGGCAAATGCCTTATTCATACTTAAAACCATTATTGGATAATAACGGATCAAAAATCATTCTTCTTGTCCTGGACGGGCTGGGAGGGATTGCTCTGACACCCGGTGGAAAATCAGCGCTGGAATACGCGAACACACCCAATCTGGACCGCCTGGCTGAAGAAGGCACCCTGGGCCAAACCATTCCCATCCGCTATGGGATTACTCCCGGATCGGGTCCAGCTCACCTGGCCCTTTTCGGCTACGAACCACTTGAATTTGTCATCGGCCGAGGAGCACTCTCAGCAGCTGGTATTAACCTTCCCGTTAAAGCAGGTGACATTGCTGCCCGCGGAAATTTATGCACCTTTGACGAGAACCAGAATGTCATAGACCGGCGAGCTGGAAGGATTTCTCATCCAGAAGCTGCCCCAATAATTGCACTATTGAATCAGGTGCAGATTCCTGAGGCGGAAGTGGAAGTCCGCCAGGTTAAAGAATATCGTTTTGTGGTAGTTATGCGCGGAGAAGGTCTTAATCCGGCTCTGAATGATACAGATCCCCAGGAAATTGGTGTGCCGCCCCATAAACTGGAAGCACAAAATCCAGATTCCAAAAGATCCGCCGAGCTAATGAATAAGTGGATTGAAAAAGCTTACCAGGCTCTGACTGACCAACCGATTGCCAACGGATTTTTATTACGCGGTTTTGCTACCGATCCCGGTTTACCCTCATATGAAGATGCTTATGAGCTGGAGGCTGTTTGCATCGCCGAATACCCCATGTATAAAGGCATATCGCGGCTGGTGGGCATGGATGTGATCGAAGATGTTGATGCAGGGGTTCTGGGTGAGTTTAATACCGCAAAAGAACACTGGAACGAACATGATTTCTTCTTCATTCACATAAAAAAAACAGACAGTTACGGGGAAGATGGAAACCTGGAAGCCAAAGCAAAGGTTATTGAAGAGGTGGATCAGGTGCTTCCTGTGTTGCTGGACCTTAACCCGGATGTGTTAATCGTCACTGGAGATCATTCGACTCCTTCGGTGTTGAAATCCCATTCCTGGCATCCTGTGCCTTTTTTACTCTGGGCCCCGAAAACCCACCGCACTGACCTCGAAACCGCGTTCACTGAGAGGAATTGTGCCAGGGGAGGACTGGGGACTTTCCCTGCTGTGGAAACGATGTCCCTGGCTCTGGCTCACGCCGGGCGTCTGCAAAAGTTCGGAGCCTGACCCCTCCTTAAAATCAACACCAACGGGCTGTCCCAAAAGTGATTGGGACAGCCCCTTTTCTATAGAAAATGTTTTGTAAGCACTTTTTATTGAACCGGGAATAATCCCCTGTGGTTCATTTGATCAAGATTGTCTTTTTATCTTTGGCAGCAGCCAACCTAGTAAAATCCCGGCAGCCAGGGTTGTAATGCCAAAGAACAGGAACACATCCTGCCAGAATCGGATAGGAAAAAGCCTAATGAGTGTATCAGAATACAGGAAGAGCCAGCTGTCACCTTTAAAGAATATCAAGTGAAAATTAGTAAATAATGAACGAAAACTCACAATGGACAGGAATAAAATAGTCCCCAAAAGACCAGCGGTTAACCACCCTCCCCTTGACACTGATAGGATATAACCATTCCACCAATTCCGGAATCTTGCATAAACTCCACCAAAAACCAGAACGGCAACAGCTCCCCAGAAGACCTTAAACAACCCCTGAAGAACAATTTTCACATCTTCCAGATGCTCCAATTCCCGCTCGACATATATTGGTTCTCCGGAATTAAATTTTAAGTCTCTTAAATCATCCAGGATGGCATTTGTTACCAGGTAATGTCTGGTCCGGTTTCCAAAATCCAGACGCTCTTCTGTGCTGAATCCATACTGATCTTCAGGAAAGTTGGGCAGCCGATATTCCAGGTTCATGAATATTGGGCTTAATAAAATCAAAATCGAAAGGACACAGATCACGATAGGGATTGATGCAGTGACCACTCCGCCAAGTATTCTTTCCATGTTCGTTTTATTCACTTTCCCTCCGAAAGGTATATTGGATCAGACAGAATGCTATTCAAAACCATTTGATTCGTGATCCACTCAATAGGCGCTTTATTATCAATAAAAATCTGGCCACCTTTCGGCAGCGGTCGCATGTTTTCCAGTGCGATTCTCATGGACTGAACCAAGGTTGAATTCGGCGATTCAGTATCCAGCAGCAAAGTCAAGTTTTCCTCCAAATATTGGGGATATGTCGGCTGTACAGTGGCATAAATAATTGAGTTAAAAGTTCCTGGAACATCCATCACATACACTGATGGAAATACAGATTGAATGGTTGCAGCCAATCCGGATAATAATTTTTCATCTTCCGGAGTCCGGCCCACGTTGAGGACTAATGCACCCCTGGAATCGAGGTGATCATACACTATTCCAAAAAACTCCTGAGTGGTCAGATGCCAGGGAATGTACGGCGGCCGATACGCATCAATGCTGATGATGGTATAGCTCTTCCCGCTGTGGGCTAACCCCCACCTGCCATCCTGGGCAATTGGGTTCAGGTTTTCTTCCGTCATTCCAAAGTAATCCTGACCAACTTTCACAATTTCCTGGTCGATTTCAAATCCATCGATTGGAATGGGTCCAAATGCGCTTGTTGCCTGGCGGGCAGTTGTCCCGGCCGCGAGACCGATAATTGCTACATTATCTACATCAGAGGGGTTAAAAGGAGGTGAATTAAAAAACGGAGCCGGCAATACCTGCATCCAGGTTCCCAAATATGCCTCCTGTTCGGGATGATAGATTGAATGGATGCCCTGCCCCTCATTCAATCTTAGATATCGATAACCATCTCTTTCCAGAACCTGGATATAGTTGTAGGAAGATTCCTTTTCATAAATTTGATTAGCGGTCTTTTTTACCGGACCTGAGCCCCATAGAACCCCCAACCCGATTAGTATTACGGGCATCCAGATCCACTTCAGCGCAGCACGCCAATTTGAGGATAAACCTAGGCCAATCAATCCCACAATCATTAAAAATAGGGAAAAGACAACAAAAGTCATTCGGGTCCCCAACCATGGAATTAACAATAAATCGGGAGTAAATGTGCCCAGGAATGAGCCCAGGGTTGACACCGCATAAATCCGTCCTGAAACTTGTCCTGCTTTTCTAGAATCAGTTAATACCAATCGAATCGCAAATGGGGAAATTGTGCCTAAGAGAGTGATAGGGACTATCAATAATACAAGGACCGCTGAAAAAGCACCCAATAACACGCCCACCTGCAGCTGGTCAAAGGCATCTGCAGCAGCATACAAAACAGGGCGGGCGATAAAAGGAACAAGCCCCGCAGAAAAAGCACCCCAAATCAGGATTGTGTAAAACACCTCATAATTGGGATACCGGTCAGCCACTTTTCCGCCCAGAAAATAGCCCACAGTCAAATAAATCAAGATCAGCCCGATAATGGATGCCCAGACCAGATTACTGGTGCCGAACACACTGCCTAGAAGCCTGGAGGCAGCGAACTCGATCCCAAGTGTTGTCATTCCGGACACAAATACTGTAAAGTATAAATATTTTTTCATGTCAAGCTGGTTTGTTCAGGGATGTTATTTATTCTGCACCAAGTAAAAAATTTATCGCGATCGCAACTATTCCGGCCATCAATGTTTTCATTCCAAACCCAATCAAATTCGCTTCGGATATCTTACCCAAAAACAACCCTAATACAAACAAACTCACCAGGGCTGTTCCTCCTGCCAAAGCATAACTTAAAACCGGGTTCTGGATCACGGAATCCAAGAATAGGGGGGTTAATACAATTAATGCCGCCAGAGCAGGCGCTAATCCATCAACAATTGAAACTATGATCACTGCAAATCGGGAAGCCCTGCCAATGGAGGTTTCACGCTGGTCAATTAATGAGACCTTCTCTAATTCTGATAACTCTCTCTGGCGTTCCGCAGTCTCAGTTAAGTAAGCCCCCCACAATCCGGAGATTCCCATGGCAATTGAGGTAGCAATTCCGATTCGGATAGGAATGGATAGATCTCTAACACCAGCCAGGTAATTGCCCGCCAGGACACCAATAGTGGTTAATATCCCGTCAAAGGCATTCATCACGAAATATCGCCGGGCGATTTCTGTGATCCCGACTATTTGATTATAGGATTGGATTTCCGCAAGGAATTCTGGAATTGATAACCACCAAACACGGTTTTTTTTCATGCTCAGTCTTGATGGGTTTCAACTTCTTCTACGGTTCTCTTCCCAGCTGCAACCTCATCTATGGAGTGGACTGCTCCCCCATTTTCCACGATTAGGTCCTTAAGCTCCTGAAAAGATAATTGTTCTCCCTCAACCGTGATTTTGGCATTCTCAACATGATGATCAATCTCGTAAATCGTGATATTGACACCATCTACACCGGAAAGAGTAGCAATCTTCCGTGCCAGGTCAACAATATCGGGTTCCAACGGTTTCAACACATCAAGAACCATACGCCTTAAATTGCCGAACGTCATGAAAATCCTCCAAATAGCTGGTGTATAAAATCCAGTAGAAAAAAGATAATAACTAAACTATCCCTGCTTATTTTTGTATTGATAAACCGTACAAATTCTACCATATCTATCAAAATTTTATCCTGGCCTGGATTCCTGGTAGAGTTATCCAGACCCCAAGAAATCATAAACATGATATCTGAAGGTCAATTATTTACTAGCCTGCGGGCAAACTATCCAGTATAATTCACCAAATGAAACAGATATCCATCAAGGTTGATTTTAAAGTCTTGCCAGCGCCGGCTGCTGCTTCCCAGGCGGCTGTCTTAATCGGCTGTGCAGCCGCCACAGATTTCTCTTGAAAGCCGGGCATTTTTTCGCGATTATAATCAGCGTTTGAGGTTACTGTTAACCAGTATCGCCCGGACAGACCATCAGTCCGGGTTTTCTATTTGCAGGAAAGATCAATATAAGGTGCAGCGATGAAAAAAAACAAACCCACCGGAAATGAAATCAGACAGTCATTTATTGATTTTTTTACTGAGAAGGATCATAACTTTGTGCGCTCCTCTTCCCTGGTACCCGGGGGAGATTCCACACTTCTGTTCACCAATGCGGGGATGGTGCAGTTTAAGGATGTCTTTTTAGGCACCGATCTAAGGAACTACTCCAGGGCAACCAACTCCCAAAAATGCATGCGGGTCGCAGGAAAACACAATGATCTGGATGATGTCGGACGGGACGATACTCACCATACCTTTTTTGAAATGATGGGAAACTGGTCCTTCGGTGATTATTACAAAAAAGAGGCCATTTCCTATGCCTGGGAACTGCTGACAGAAGTCTGGCAGCTTCCCAAAGACTGCCTTTACGCAACTGTATTTGAGGATGAAAAAGGTGTGATTCCCACCGATGAAGAAGCTGCTGAGCATTGGTCAGTCCAACCCGGGTTCTCGATGGACCATCTTTTTTACCAGGATCGGAAAGACAATTTTTGGGAAATGGGTGATACCGGTCCATGTGGACCCTGTTCTGAAATTCATTTTGATCTCCGACCTGAAGAAGGTCCAGTAACAAATAAAGAAATGCTGGATTCAGATCGATTCACAGAAATCTGGAACCTGGTTTTTATTCAATACAACCGCAAGAATCCGGATAAACTTGATTCACTTCCAAACCGCCATGTGGATACAGGATTGGGTCTGGACCGTGTGGTAGCGATCCTGCAGGAAAAAGATTCGAACTACCGGACAGATTTGTTTTTCCCGCTGGTTAAAGCTATTCAGAAGTTATCCGGGGACACTGACCAGGAACGAGAGGAAAACTTTACCCCATACCGGGTTATCTCCGACCATGCAAGAGCGGCAGCGTTCCTGATTGCTGACGGAGTTGTGCCTGGCAACCTGGGAAGGAACTATGTTTGCCGAATGATTATCCGCCGGGGGTACCGGTTCGGAGGTCATCTCGGCCTGCATTCCCCTTTCCTGGAGAAAATCGCTGAAGTGGTCATTGATATCTATCAGGATGCATATCCGGAATTAAAACAAAATCGAAAAATTATCCTGGATACGATCACTCGCGAAGAAGATCAATTCCAGCAAACTCTAGAGAGTGCAACAGTTCGATTAGAGATTATGATAGACAAGATTCTTGAACAGAATCTTTCTGTCTTACCAGGTGAAGAAGCCGCAAATTTGTATTCCACAAACGGATTACCCCTTGAGATAACCCGAGACATTGTCCGGGAGCGAGGTCTTGAAGTGGACGAAGAAGGGTTTCACAAAGCCATGGAGCTGCACCGGATCATATCGGGTGCCGGTCATTCCCTGGGAGATGTGGGAGGAGAAGAGGTAGAGTTCTACCACAATTTACTGACGTCACTTCAGGAAGAAAGTAAATTAGATTCAGGAGGAGTCGGGTATAACCCTTATGGCAGCTTAATCAGCCAGGGAAAAATCCTGGCGCTGGTGAAATACGGAAAATCTGTTCAAACAGCGCAGGAGAAGGATGATATCCAGATAATTCTCCCAGAAACTTCATTTTATATTGAAGCCGGTGGCCAGGTCTCAGACACCGGTATCATTGAAGGGGAAAACTGGAAAATAACGGTCAAGGATATTTATCAACCGGCCGCCGGAATGATCGTGCACAAGGGGACGGTCCTCGAAGGAAAACCTGCAGTAGGAGATACTGCCACGGCAAAAGTGGATCAGAACCGCAGAAAAGATATTATTCGCAACCACACAGGAACCCACCTGCTGCACGCAGCGCTTGATCACGTAATCGGTGAACACGCCCGTCAGGCAGGATCTCTTGTTGCCCCGGACTATCTTCGATTTGATTTCACCCACAACCAGGCACTAACCAGTGATGAACTCAAAGCAGTTGAGGAAGAAGTCAACCTCCGGATCCGGGAAGATCATCCACTCAACATAAAACACAAACCCCTCCAGGAGGCAATTGATGAAGGAGCCCGGGCTTTGTTCGGTGAAAAATACGGTGATGTCGTCAGGACAATCCGTATGGATGATTTCTCATACGAACTCTGCGGCGGCACCCACTGCGACCGCAGCAGTGAAGTTGGTTTATTCCTGATCACTAGTGAAGGAAGTACAGCGGCCGGAATTCGCCGAATTGAAGCAGTTACTGGCAAGAAAGCTTACCAACTGGTGCAGCGCCGATTCCAGGAGTTAAAGACCGCAGCCAATTACTTATCAACCGGATCGGATCAAGTAGCTTTCCAGACCAGCGCTGTTCTAGAGGTTTTAAAAAAGGCAGAAAAATCCAGAGACAGGCTGCTGAAAAAGCTGGCAGTTATTGAGCTTAGCCAGGCGCTGGAAAACATCGAGGATGTTGAAGGGATCAAACTGCTCATAAAACATGTGGAAGATGCAGACATTGATACCCTGCGTTTGATGGCAGATCGGTTTCGACAGCATATTCCCGAAGGTGGAGTTATTGTTCTTGGCGCTGTTATTGACGGTTCTCCCCGCCTGATTGCTGCAGTCACGGAAGACCTGGTCAAGAAAGGAATCAAAGCAGGTGATTTGGTTCAATATGTGGCAAAGCAAGTGGGCGGCGGGGGAGGTGGACGCCCCACCCTGGCGGAAGCTGGAGGAAAAGATCCCGGAAAAATCAAGGGTGCGCTGGACAGTGTGGCTAGCTGGATTAGGGAGAAAAGTAAGTAACTAATCACGTCAACTATTCCCCAATTAAGATAACGGCGCCGAAGAAAATCGGCGCCGCTTGTTTAAGTAACAATTTCCAGGATAAACCTCAAATTAAAACTTTGGTAAAATTAGTTCCGTGAAAACACAAATCATTCAACTTGAGAGCCATGACGATACCATATCTGTAAAAGATAAGATGGATTGGTCTCAAACATCACGGGTTCTGCTGGTTTGGCCGGAACGGGGAAAGGTGTTCAGAAACCGGATAGACCTGGTGCTGCTGGAAAGGTACTGCTCAGCTCATGGCAGTCAACTTGCGCTGCTGACAAAAGATTTAGTAGTCAAATCTCAAGCCGAAGAAGCTGGTATCCCTGTATTTCACTCCCGTAAAACAGCCCAGCTCCAGCCCTGGAGAAAATCCTTTCGGGAGTTCAGACGGCGTGATTTAGAACAGCAAGCGGCAGAACCGCGTGGTTTTGATTTTTTCGACCGGGAAAAAGAACCTCGGCGAAAAGATATTCCTATCTGGGGAAGAATCGCCATCTTCACAGTGGGTGTGCTGGCAGTACTGACAATTGCGGGTTTACTTCTTCCCAGTGCAGAGGTCACCATTCTTAAAGAAGAGACCTGGAAGGATATAGTCATCCCTGTTGTAGCAGATCCAGGGACAAGAGAAATCAATATATCCGGAACTATTCCTTTCCAGGAAATTGTTGTCCTCTTGGAGGGAGACACATCCCGTTCGGCCAGCGGCCAGATATCCATTCCGAATGAATATGCTCAGGGTGAAGTGATCTTCACTAATCTTACAGAAGATTCTTTTGTAATTCCGATAAATACGATCCTCAGCACAGGAACAGAAAATCCAATCCTGTTTATCACCCAAATTCCTGGAAAAACACCAGCAGGAAGAGGGGAACAAACCACAATCAGGATTCAAGCCCTGGTAGCAGGAACCTCAGGAAATGTTGATGCCAGTCAAATTACTCGAATCAACCAAGAGTTCGGGGCTGATCTCTCAGTAGACAATCCAGAACCAACGTCTGGAGGAACCGATCTATACATCCCTTCCCCAAACCAGAAAGATCGGGATAAATTGTCAGTATCTCTCAGGGAAGAATTAGGAAATATTGCCCTAGATCATATCCAAGAACAACTTTCTTCAGAAGATATTCTGTTAAGCCCTGATCTGATCCAGGAGGAGATAATTCAGGAAGAATTCACTCCCCCTGCGGGATCTTCCGGGGATACACTGACGTTAACCAGAAAGGCTCAATTTCATATGGTTTACATTTCTGGAGAAGATCTCAGGACACTTGCTTTTAAAGCCATAAACGCCCGTTATCTGGGAAACGAAATAAAACCAATCCCCGGTAGCGTAAGGTTAACACACTTATCCATCCCTGAACCCATATCAGATCAATCCTATGGTTGGGATCTTGGAGTCGAGTGGAAAGAAATAAGGGTTATACCTGAACATGAGATTATCCAATTGGTATTGGGGAAAAAAACGGCTGATGCTGAAACTCTTCTCCAGGAATCTCTGGACTTAAAATATCCCCCGGTAATTAAATTATCCCCCGGATGGTGGTATAGACTTCCCGCTCTACCCTTTAGAATAAACATTATCCAGGAAGGCGGTTAATCCCGATATGAATGATTTCGCAAGAATTCTGGCGGTGGATCCGGGAGATAAACGATTGGGAATAGCGATCAGTGACTTTACTGGAACCATCGCATCTCCATTGTGTGTGCTGCCCCATGTTTCCCGGGAAGAAGATGCTCGTGCTATCCTAACCCTCGCTGAAGAAAAAGAAGCATCGCTTATCGTTATTGGTCAGGCAGTCAATTGGGATGGGGATATAAGTTTTCAAGGAAGGAAATCTACCCGGCTGGCTGAAAAGATTCGCACCCTGGGATCATTACCCGTACTTCTTTGGAACGAATATGGCAGTACCAGCGCCGCCATAAATGCACGCCGGATGATGAACGTCTCCAGAAAAAAACGGGCGGGGCATCTTGATGACCTCGCAGCAACCGTAATTCTGCAAACTTACCTGGATTCTCAATCAAATCTGGAGGAATCGTGAAACCGATTAGGAAATCCCGGATGAAAGGATTTCTGATTTTTAGTATTATTTCTCTGGTCCTAATAACTGCATGTTTATTTTCCGGGATCATCTTCAGCATCCCATCCAGGACTGCAGAAATGTTTGGACCTGCCAGCCCAAATCTCGATCCTCTGAAACTCTACCTCCAGTCGTTGACTTTACTTCTTTCTGATGATCAGCTCACTTCACCGTCAAGCCTCCCTGCCGCGGACCTTATATTTCCAATAGAAGCTGGAGACTCTCTGGAGGAAATTCTAACTGGTTTAAAGAACTTAAACCTGGTGCGACACCCTTCCGCGTTCCGAGCTTATCTGATCTACACAGGTATCGACACCCGTATCCAACCCGGAGAGTATCTCTTTTCTAGCTCAATGTCCGAGATGGAACTCGCAGATTCACTTGGCAATCCAGCCCTTGGAAAAACCACGATATCCATTCTGTCCGGCTGGCGAAAGGAAGAAATAGCAGAAACATTTCCTGGTCTTGGGTTAGATCTCTCCCAGGATGCCTTCCTCGAAGCTGTTGAGGGTCAAAAGAAAGAAGGTTATCTTTTTCCTGGCATTTATCAGGTGGAAAGGAATATCTCCGCCGGAATCCTGGTGGATACGTTCTATCAAAGGTTTTTGTCCCAGATTACTTCTAACCTGGAAGAGGCAATCAACGCCCAGGGTTTAACCATTCAACAGGCTGTTATCCTGGCTTCAATTATTGAGCGGGAAGCAGTGCTGGAAAAAGAAATGCCGCAAATTGCTTCCGTATTCCTTAATCGGCTGGAGATTGATCTGAACCTGGCAGCGGATCCAACGGTACAGTACGCACTCGGATATAACGAACTTCAACAAACTTGGTGGACAAATCCCCTTTCCCTGGAAAATCTTAAAATAAACTCCCCCTATAATACCTACGAATACGCCGGTTTCCCTCCGGGACCCATATGTAACCCTGGTTTACCTGCTCTTCTTGCGGTTGCCTACCCAGCGAATACCCCTTACCTGTACTTCCGGGCTGCATGTGATGGTTCGGGCCAGCATCTCTTTGCAGAAACTTTTGATGAACACCTGGGAAATGCCTGTCCTTAATATTCCCTGCTAATCCTCTCTGAGAAATACGGTTATATATCTGAGTAAATTATTTTTCACTGAACCAGGCGATTCTAGCACTAGCAGCAACAAAGATACTGCCGGCAACCAGAACTACTTTTTCATTCCCAGCCAATTGAATCGCCCGGGATAAGGCATTCTGGACGTTTGGGATTGCTTCTGTAGAACATGGATATTCCCTCGCCCTCTTTTCCAGGTCCTCCGCATCCATCGCCCGGGGGTGATCCGCCTGTGTGGTGATTAAATGAGAGGTTCTGGGCAGGATTTGATGAAACATCCCATCCAGCTGTTTGTCTTCAGATATACCAAAAACCAGAATCAGGGGTAAATCAGGGAAAAAACTATCTAGAGTCTCCCTCAGCTTTCTCATTGATGCCGGGTTATGCGCCGAGTCAAATATTACCGGGGGTTCACGACGGGCGATTTCGAATCTGGCCGGCCAGTCAGTGGTTTCCAATCCCCGTTTGATCTCCGCTTCATCCAGAGGAAAACCCCTGGATCTGATGTTATCCAGGGCGGCATATGCTGTGACTGCATTTAATACCTGGTAGGTTCCCAACAAGGGAATGAAGTAAGACGAATCTCCACTCTGTCCTTCTCCGGGATTTGTCAGTACAAATTCTTGACCATCCAACGTACTTGAAACTATAGAAAAAGGATAATCTTCTTCAACTTTAATTAACTGCGATCCACGTTGAGCAGCAATTTTTTTAATCACGTTCAGCGCTTTTTCTTCCTGCGGGGCACTGACCACTGGAATCCCCGGCTTAATAATTCCTCCCTTTTCAGCCGCGATTTCCTCCAGCGTCTCACCAAGAATGGTCACGTGATCCAGGTATAAGGAAGTAATGACAGAAACCAGGGGGGTGATGATATTTGTGGCGTCCAATCGGCCGCCTAAACCAACTTCGATGACGGCAATATCCACTTTCTGACGGGCGAAAAATAAAAAAGCAAGGCCGGTCATGATCTCAAATGTGGTCAGTTTGGGGATAGATTCAACGGCGGGTTTGATCTCCTCAACATATTCAGCCAGGGTATTTCGAGAAATTGGTACTCCGTTGATTTGCATTCGCTCTTCAAAATCTTTTAAATGCGGTGAGGTATACAATCCTACCTTGAACCCGGCAGCTTGTAAAACTGAAGCACAAAATGCGCTCACAGAACCTTTGCCCTTGCTCCCTGCAACATGCAAAGATGGAAATTCCAATTGGGGAGAACCGAGCAGGTTCATAAATTCCACCATACGGGATAAATCAAAGTTCTCTGGACTGAGGTTGGCTTGATGAGTTCTGCTGTAATCCACAAAACTATAAATGTAATCCAACGCGTCCTGATAGCTGATCTGAGAATTTTTAGTCATATTTTAT
>JAUWEC010000015.1 GCA_030608465.1 Chloroflexota bacterium | reverse complement strand
ACCGGTCCGTCATGCCTGCAATATAATCACAGATGGACCTCTCTAAACCTTTTTTCTCAATCCAATTTTGAATGTGTTTTGGCAGCATTAGCGGATGCTTCTGGTAGGCAGCAAAGAGATCGCTGATGATCCGTTCCGCTTAACTTGCATACGTATGACTCGATGATTCTGGTAGAGATTCTTATATAGAAAATCTTTCAGTTCCCGGTTATTTTGCTGCATGTGATCGCTGAAACTGATCACATTTTGGGGCAATTTTTGCAATTCTTCCACGGATGTAACTCCACTTTGCTGGATTTTCTTATCTGTGCTTTTGATTACATCTTCAACCTCAATTCCAATCATCCGCCGGATAATCATATTACGGTCTAATTCGGTCAGTTCGCTCCCCTTCCAACCGACACTTTTCACCAGGATTTTCCAAAGTGCGAGATCCTCAAGCATGGAGGCAGATATCAAGCCAGACCGCAATCCATCGTCCAGATCGTGGGCTGAGTAAGCAAGCTCATCTGCCGCATTGGCAATCTGCGCCTCAAGGTGGCCCCGCAGGTCAGGGTTAAAATCTTCCGCATCCGAGATGTCGTACTCGGTTTCATGTTTTACGATACCCTCCCTGGTTTCCCAGGTTAAGTTAAGTCCTGGAAAATCTTGAAAGCGGTTTTCGAGCTTGGTGACAATCCGCAGGGACTGTTTGTTGTGGTCAAATCCTCCCTGGTCTTTCATCAACTGGTTCATGATCTTCTCTCCCGAGTGACCAAAAGGAGAGTGGCCCAAATCATGGGCAAGGCAGATGGCTTCTTCGAGATCTTCATTAGCACCCAGTGCCCGGGCTATTGTGCGCCCAATTTGCGCTACTTCGAGTGTATGAGTTAATCGGGTGCGGTAATAATCGCCTTCTGCGTTAAGGAATACTTGAGTTTTGTATTCCAGCCGGCGAAAAGCGGTTGTGTGCAGGATTCGATCCCGGTCACGCTGGAATGCGGTCCGGTATATGGGGGTGGAATCAGGGTATTCGCGTCCTTTACTATCCTTACTGCGTATTCCGTAAGGCGCTAAACATAGAGCTTCTGTTTCTTCCCGTTTTTCTCTGGTAATTACCATGGGTTCCTCGCTTCCCCTGTATAAATGAGCAAATCCAGTTTAATGTAGGGATGGGACTCTGTCAACCCGAGCTTATTTTTCTGAGGATTCAATCTGATCTGTCAGATTAATAATCTCGCCATAATAGTTTTTAAGGGCTTGATTCGCAAGATGATTCTTTTCGTTCTCCGATCGGATAAACCGAGTATAGGGTGCAATTGTATCTTTAATCTCCTGCAGACTGCGCTCAATTTCCTGATTAAAGTGAGTCGACAAGGAATCTGTTAGTTGATCGCGCATTGTTTTAACTTTTACCCGCATCTCTTTTTTCGCGTTTCTCCGGCGAGTCGGGATGATGAATAATCCCAGAGCTGCCATAGCACCTGCCAACAGAATACCGGTGACATCAGCTGCCATTGTCGTCGCCAGCACCGTAACCAGAGTGCCCAAACCAACTGCTCCCGCGCTTATTGCGGCTGTTGCCGCAACGGCATTTTGAGCACTGCGGGCGATTTGATCTGCTTCCCGGGTTTTGTCGTAGCTTTCTACTACCCGAGTTGCCTCTTTCTGGATGCTGTTAATCAATCGTTCCCGGTCGTAAATAAAAGTTCCGATGTCCCCGACCATTCTGCCTTTATGTTTTTGCCGTCCCTCTGAAATATGATTGGTGATGGCCTGCCACTGCCGTAAATTGGCATCAACCAGCCAGTCGATGATCGCAGTCACTTTTTGTTCAATTTGAGCCGGAACTTCGGCAACTACCATCTCCTCATAATCTTTCCGAATCTTCTCCTTTTTCATCAAATCAAGAATCCTGCCCAGGCGGATGTACTCTGTGAAGAAATCCTCCCCGCGCTGTTCCAACTCCAGCAGGATTTTGATGATATCCGACATCCTGAGCCGGAAACTTTCCAGCATATCTTTACGGAAGATGATCAGCTGTTCTTCCACATCCTTGATCAAATCCAGATCACCTTGGAGCAATTTCAATCGGTGGTCAAAAAACTCCGCATACTGGCTGGACAAGTGTTTGCCTACACCAAGTGGGTTGAGTAATTTCAGCTGTAAACGGCTTTCCTGATCCAGGGTTGTAATGATATAGGATTCCAGCGCTTCAAATCGGCTTTCCTTCCATAACTCCGGCTTTCCCTGTTTAGCATTGAGTGCCTGTTGGGCGCTGATTGGAAAAATATCAGGTGTGGTTTTGAGTGTTATTTTGGCATTTTCTGCCACAAAAACCCGGATTTCTTCCAGTGCTTCGGGAGATTGCAGAATGTCGATTTTGTTGATAACCAGGACAATCTTTTTACCCCAGGACCGGATGTTTTCCAGGAATATCCTTTCACTTTCGGTGAAGGGACGATCAGCAGAAGTGACAAACAGGATCAAATCTGACCGGGGGATAAAAAGGGAAGTGATTTCCTCGTGTTCCCGGATAATAGCATTAGTCCCAGGTGTGTCAACAATGCTGATTTCTTTCAGAAAATCCGCATCGAATGTTAAACTCTCAACATTTTCTGAAAGGCTGGATTTTTCTTTTACCTCTCCGTAGCGCAGGATATTCACTTTAGTGGTCGTGGGAGTCACGCCTTCTGCAAGAATTTTATCTCCCAGCAGGGCGTTGATAAAAGCGCTCTTTCCAGCATTAAATTCGCCCACCACAACCAGTAAAAAGAAATCGTCCAACTGTCGGATGGATTCCGTCAAAGCTGTTTGATCTTCTTCTTTTGCTCCATATTCAGCTAACGAGAGCCGGAGCCGATTTAAGAGATCCCGCTCCTTAGACAGGAGCTGTTTTTGTATTTTTGATAATATTTCCATACATCCTCATTGTCTATGAAGGTGGCATCCATTATACTCGATACGTTTTATGCGTTATTTGTGGAAAGTGGGGAGTGAATAATAATTCAGAGGGCTAGCCGTGCAGGATAGTACCTTTGGTATCTCCACCTAAGATGGATTGGATGCTTTCCGGGTCTTCGCCTGAGAAAATGATTGTTTCCAGGGTCGGAAGTTTATCATTGAGTTGAAGCATTATTTTCACTTTCTCTTCCATTCCTCCTGTAACATCGGGTGCTCCGGATTGGCGGATTTTTTTCTGGAGAGAGGGAAGATCAGCTGGCGTGATTTCCTTTAACAAGGATGTACAGTCCGGGTAATCCTCCCACACCCCTGGGTCCCTTCCAGCAAGCAGGATGCGCTCAGGTTTAAACTGTATCGCTAAATGAACAAATAGATCTTCAGTGGATAGGATGGTGCCACCGCGACCAGTATCAAAGACCACATCGCCATAGACTACCGGCAGCATTCCCATCCTCAAAGCGGACTGCAGTGGTTCGAGATCCCAGGTAATAATTTTCCGGTCCCGGGTAATTATGGCAGCTGAGGGGGGAAATGCAAGCGCAGGTGTACCTGCTTCTATTAATGAATCGAGAACGATTCTGTTTAATAATGATGCATCGTGCCACACTTCAGTAAAACCCTGCCATTCCTCCGCAGTACGTACTCCGTCCAGGGTTCCGTGTTTTTTCCCAGAAATATGTCCAAACGATCCGGAACCGTGCCCTAGGATGATTTGCAGCCGGGGGTTTTTTTGAAGAGAGTTAGCTATTTCCTGGGTGATGCGGTTGATCACTTCCCGGCGAGGGGAACGGGCGGTGTGTTTGTCAGTGATAAGTGACCCGCCGAGTTTTAGAAATACCAATTGATCTCGGGAGTGGTCTGGTCCGATATTCTCCATAAATGTATTGTAGTCAGAGCTTGAGGTAGGGTCAAGAGATGGAAACAGGGCGGGTTCAGGCCCCGCCCTGATATTTGTTGTTTATCAGGACTGTTTCCCGGGTTATTTTGATTATCCCCAGAAAGCAGGCCAAATCAGTTGAACCACTGTATCAGCGATAACGGCCAGGATAAACCATCCACCGAAGCGCCGGGTGTGATGAAAAGCCGCTGCCACATAATAATTTGGCCACACATCTGGAAAGTCTTCCGGTTTCTCATCTGGTTTTGGGTTTGAAAGAATGGGCCAAATTTGCTTGAGAACGGGCAGCGCCACCGGTACCAGCAGCATCACCGGGGTGAAAAAGCGGGTGAAGATCAGATACATGACTATCAGGTACTCCATAATGAGCAGAATGGTCATGGCCCAGCGAGCCAGCGTTTCTCCCAAGACTACTGGTAAAGTGTAAATCTTGCGCTCTTTATCCTGCCCCAGTTTATCGATATGTTTGCCAAATAACATCGCAGTCACGCCAAAAGCGTGCGGCAAACTTGCCAGGGCAATATTCCAATCCCAGGGTAATCCGGTAATGACGTAATAGCCGCCCCCAACCATTAGAGGACCCCAAACAGCCAGCACAGCAAATTCACCCATGGCTATGTATTTCAGGGGAAAGGTGTAAAAAAGCACAAAAAAGGCGCCCAATCCCATCAAAAGCCAGGTATATTCTCCCCTCATAATTCCCAGGGCGATTCCACAAGCGACAGCCACTGCGCCGGTAATACCGGCGTATGTTAGCAGTTCCTTCTTGGTCATTAAACCGTGGAGTAGGGGGTGAGGTCCGTACTGAGCCCGGTAGTAATTGTCTTCGTCTACACCGCGGACGAAATCTGTATAATCATTTAAGAAATTATTTGTACCGTGGGCCAGGTAAAGCCCCACGGTGACTAAGAGCCAAGGCAAGAATTTAAACTCGCCTGCGCGGAAGGCAAATATTCCTGCTAACACTGTAGATAAAATGGTTGTAACCAGGACAGCTGCCCTGGTGGCAATTAACCAACGGGAAACCAGATCCAGGTCATCCCACTCTTCTTTGCTGATTTTGGGAATGATCAGCAGGGCTTTTCGCCACATTGATATGTTCATTTTTTGGCATTCTCCTTCTCAAAATAATCCAACCTATCATACCACAGGGATCATCAGGCAAAAAAGTAGGAATCTTTTAAGACAAAGTTGAAGAATCAGAAAGAGATAAGCCAATTTTCCCAGATTAGTCTGTTGAAATTTGGTTGGATGGGATTGTGGAGTTCAGTGTGTGAACTGCGCCGGATTTGGTTAATGCCTCGGTGATTTTATCAATTCCCTCATCCACCAGAACAATGATATTTCCCCCCAGTCCGCCGCCAGATAGTTTTGCCCCCAGCGCACCGGCTTGTCTTGCGGCATCCACCAGATGATCCAATTCTGGGGTGGAAACTCCCAGTTCCTGCAGCAGAAGATGATTTTCATTCATCAATGGACCAATATCCGCCGGAGAGCCGGATTGTATCAGTTCTTTTGACATCTTTGAAATACCACCGATAGACTTAAATAACAAATCAAACCGGTCAGGATTGTTGATCCAATTTTGCCGAACCCGCTGAACCGCCTCCTGGGTATGACCGGGAATCCCGCTATCAGCGATCAGGATTGAAAATGGAGACTCGATTGAGAGAAACTGGAACGGCTCGCCTTTTACATAATATATCGGCTTTTGGTGGGCAATGACTGTATTGTCAATTCCAGAGGGAGTGTCATGGTGGATCTTTTCCACTTCAAAAATGAGGTGTGAGACCTGTTCATCTGTTAGTCTCTGACCTAAAAACGCGGAGAGTGCCCGGATTAAAGCCGCAGACACGGCTGCTCCCGAACCCAATCCTGATGCAACTGGAATAGATGATGAAATCCGAATATTGCAGGCCGGCATTTCACCCGGATCTTTATCACCCAACACTGCCATAACAGCCGCCCGCAGGGGATGATCTGGATCCAATTCCATAACAGCGGCTGAGAGGGAAATATCTGGAGCTTCAATCTGAATTTCACCTGAGCTTCCGCCGATCACGGCATTAACAACGGCTCTGGTCTGGACAGAGGAGACAGGGACAGCAATCGCAGGTTCGCCATAAACGACCGCGTGTTCGCCAAACAAAATGATTTTTCCGGGGGCAGTTGCAGTAAAAGCAGGCATGGATTAATAAATATAAAATATCATCAGGATGCTAAATGACCAGAGCAGGATCGCCCCTTGAAGTGGGCGATCGGAGAGGGCAATATCTTCCGGAGCCCCTCCTTCTCCAATCTGGATCAAATACAAATAGCGGAAGATCCCATAGAGGACAAAAGGAATGGTCAGCATCATGGAATGATTATCAGGCAGATTCGGCGCTGAAAAAGTATACAGGCTGTAGGCTATGATGGTGGTTCCGGAAACGATATTAATCAGCTGATCCAGCAGCCCAATCGTATACCCTTCAAGGACAGGTCGCGACTCGTTGGATTTGTTGATTTGTAGAACCAGTTCAGCCCGCCGTTTCCCCAAACCGATAAATAAAGCAAATAAGGATGTTACAACATACAACCAGGGGGAAAAGCGTTTCACCTCAATTAAGGTAACACCAGCTGTCACCCGCAGGACATAAAAGGACGCCAGCACAAACACATCGACCAGGGGAACATGTTTCAACCAGGAGGAATAAAACAAATTCAGGATTAAGTAGAGGGCACATATTCCAAAAAACTCTAGTGAAAGCAGATACGCCAGTGGAAGTGAAATCAGAATTAATCCAATTCCTGCAGCCCAGGCGATCGGTATGGGAAGTTTGCCAGAGGCAATCGGGCGTTCCTTCTTATTGGGGTGGTTCTGATCTGCTTCAAGATCCGCAATATCATTAAAGATATAAACAGCGCTGGCGATCAAACTAAACAGGATTGCTCCAGCCAGTGTGTGAAGAAGGGCACTTTGGTTTAGCAGTTTCCGGTCAAAGACCAGTGCGGTAAAAATGAATACACTTTTAGCCCACTGTTTGGGGCGCATCGATTTAATCAGGGCTGCAATCATAATGAAATAATAGCACGATTTAGAGGGGGATGGTAGGGATTGTATGTACTCCACCCCCTCAAATCAGAGGGCATGTTAAAATAGAGGGTATGGCGAATAACAAGAGAGTGGATCAGGTTCTGGTAGAAAGGGGTCTGGTCAAGAATCTGGAAGAAGCCAAACGTTTTGTTATGGCTGGTAAAGTACGTCACTTGGGGCAGGTGGTTATGAAAGCCTCGCAAAAAATTAATGAAAAAGATGAAATCACCCTTATGCAGAATCCAAAATATGTTTCCCGGGGTGGGGAGAAGCTGGGGGCAGCTTTTGAGCAATTTCCATTAATTGTCAGCGGTCGAGTATGTGCAGATGTTGGTGCCTCAACCGGTGGATTCACCGACTGCCTGCTGATCAATGGTGCTTCCAGAGTTTACGCGGTTGATGTGGGTTATGGAATATTGGATTGGCGGCTTCGGAATGATCCCAGGGTTGTGGTCATGGAACGGACCAATGCTAGATCCCTGGCAGTCCTGCCTGAACCGGTGGATTTCATCACTGCGGACGTGTCGTTTATCTCGTTGAAAAAAATCCTTCCTGTGATCAGGAACTGGTTTCTAACCAGAGGAGGAGAAGCGGTGGTTTTGATCAAACCTCAATTTGAGGCAACAAGGGAGGAAGCTGCCAGGGGTGTGGGCGTGATTCGTGATCCAGAAATCCACCAACGAATCTTAACTGAAATATTGAGCTCAGCTTGCGAACAGGGCTATCAGATCAATGGACTGATCCGATCCCCACTTATTGGACCGGAGGGGAACACAGAATTTTTAACCTGGTTGTCCTTCCCCGGGGATCAAAGTTCAAAAGAACCGATCCAAACCTTTATCTCATCCTTGTTTTGACCACTACCAGGGATTCAGCAGGGTTTTTAATCAATCAGATCTAATTCAGCTTAAGGGAAAACCGCAATAATTAAAATGATTACCAAAGACCGCATGTTTTACAGGTTTTCATTATATGGATTTCTTAAAAACCTGCGATTTTTTGATCCCTTTATCCTGCTTATCTTTCGATCCTATGGATTATCATTTTTGCAGATCGGGACTTTGTACTCCATCCGGGATGTTGCCGTCAACATTCTTGAGATTCCGACCGGCGTCATTGCTGATACATTTGGCAGAAGGCGGGCCATGGTGGCGGCTTTTTTGTCTTATATCGCCTCGTTTTTGATGTTTTATTTTCTGGAAGATTACATTTTCCTGGCTCTGGCCATGGTGCTGTTTGCGTTTGGAGAGGCTTTCCGTTCAGGAACCCATAAAGCATTGATTTTTGAATATTTGAATATCCAGGGGATCAGTGATCTGAAAGTTGCCTATTATGGATTAACACGCAGCGCCTCCCAATTTGGCTCAGCGGTAAATGCCCTGGTTGCCGCTGGTTTGGTATTTTACACGAGAAGCTACCGGGTGATGTTCCTGGCTTCCACTGTTCCCTATCTATTGGATCTGTTTAATGTTATTTCCTATCCTAAAATCCTGGATGGAAAATTACATCGGGCAGAGAAAGGCGAGATCTGGAGTCGTGTAAAAACAACATCCCGTGAATTTTTCCAGATATTTTCAAATGGGTCAGTTATGAAAGCAATACTGAACAGCGCCAGTTTTGCGGGTGTATTTAAATCCACGAAAGATTATTTACAACCGGTACTGGTAGTTCTAGCACTTTCTATTTCTGTTTTTACCAACCTGGAAGATACCCGTCGGGAGGCAGTTATCATCGGTTTGGTATATTTTGGGATTTACATTCTCACCAGCTTGGCTTCCAGGAGGGCTCATCTATTCAGCGAACGGTTCAGTAGTTTATCACGGGCAGTAAATTTCACTTATCTGCTTGGAGCAGGCTTACTGATCCTCTCTGGAGTGACAGCCAATCTGCAAATTATTCTTGTGGCTGTACTTGGTTTTCTCGGCTTGTACGTGATTAACAACATTCGCCGGCCAATCAATGTCGGGATAATTAGTGATCAAATCTCCTCTAAGGTTATGGCGTCAGGTCTGTCAACAGAAGCTCAGTTTACAACTATTTTCTCAGCCATAGTTGCCCCCCTGTTGGGATTTCTGGTGGATAGTTTCGGTGTGGGAAATGGAATCACCCTGATAGGAATAGGGATGATGGTCCTGTTTTCACTGGTCCGAGTAAAGTAAAGTACGATGGTATATGCAGGATTCCCCTGAGATATTTCCAAGAAACTGATACATCGGGTATACTATGCCCTGTTTATGGATATTAATAAAATTCGGAATTTTTCAATTATCGCTCATATAGACCACGGCAAATCTACATTGGCTGACCGGCTGCTGCAGATTACCGATACGGTATCAGCGCGGGATATGGCAGACCAAGTTTTAGATAATATGGAACTGGAGCGGGAGAGGGGAGTGACAATTAAAGCCTCTGCTGTTCAGATGAAATATACAGGACAGGATGGTCATGAATATGAATTGAATCTGATTGATACACCCGGACATGTAGATTTCGGATATGAAGTCTCCCGGGCATTGGCAGCCTGTGAGGGGGCGCTGCTGGTCGTGGATGCCGCGCAGGGAATGGAAGCTCAAACGATGGCCAATATGTATGCTGCCCTGGAAGCAGATCTGGAGATTATACCCATCATTAATAAAATTGACCTTCCAGCTGCCAGACCGGATGAGATTGCTCAAAATATTAGCGATTTGTTGGGAACTCCTCCTGATTCCATTCTCCGGATTTCTGCCAAAAAGGGAGAAAATATTCAGCCTGTGCTTGAAAAAATCATTCAGGATATTCCGCCTCCAGAAGCCCACCCGGGAAATCCGCTGAGGGCTCTGATCTTTGATTCCCATTACAATTCTTATCAAGGCGTTGTCGCTTATATCCGGATTTATGATGGAATCATCAACAAGAAGGACAAACTGTACCTGATGGCTGCAGGTAGAGATGTGGAACCATTTGAACTAGGGGTTTTCTCGCCGGCAATGACGCCAGTGGAGGTCCTCTATCCGGGAGAGGTTGGATATATTGCAACGGGATTAAAATCAGTTCATGAGTGCCGGGTTGGCGATACCATTACTTATGCGGATAACCCTGCTTCGCAGCCTCTGCCAGGGTATATCCAGGCAAAACCTATGGTTTTCGCTGGTTTTTTCCCGGTGGTTAACGAGGAGTATGGAAAATTGCGGGATGCCCTGGAAAAACTGCAGTTGAATGATGCAGCGCTGGTTTTTGAACCGGAATCCTCCCAGGCCCTAAATTTAGGATTTCGGTGCGGTTTTCTGGGGATGTTCCACATGGAAATTATCCAGGAAAGATTGGAACGGGAATATAATCTAGACATCATCGCGACTGCCCCCTCCGTAAAATACCGCACTCTTTTGAGGGATGGGGAAGTGATTGAGATTGATTCGCCAGCGGATTTACCTGATCGCAGTCTTGTAGAGGAAATCCAAGAACCCTGGATGGATTTGCAGATATTTCTACCCATGGAGTATTATGGTTCGGTTATGGAATTGGTAACCATGAGGAGGGGTATTTATATCAGCCAGCATTACCCTTCACCCACTCGGGTGCAGCTTGATTTTCAGATTCCGCTCTCTGAGTTGATTGTGGATTTTTTTGATTACTTAAAATCAGTCACCCGAGGGTATGCTTCCATGGATTATTCCTTTGCCGGTTATCGGAAGGAGAATCTGGTTAAACTGGAGATTCTTGTCAATGGAGAGCCGGTGGATGGAATGGCATCCATAGTGCACCGGGATAAAGCCTACCGGAAGGGGAAGGTTCTTGTCACTAGATTAAAAGATATTATCCCTCCTCAGCATTTCGCTGTGCCGATTCAAGCCTCAGCAGGTGGAAAGATAATTTCTCGGGCAGATATTAAAGCCCTCCGGAAAGATGTTACTGCAAAACTTTATGGGGGAGATGTGACCAGGAAGAGAAAATTGCTGGAGAATCAGAAAGAAGGCCGGAAAAGACTGAAAAGAGTAGGAAATGTTGATATCCCGCAAGAAGCGTTTATGGCAGTACTGAGGCTCGAAGATGACTAAGGTGAAGGTAAATAAAACTCAACTCAGGCTGGTACTTGGGATCATGATCAGTATTGCAGCATTATCTGTCCTGCTCTGGTTTGTTGATGGGGAGGAAGTCGGGGCTGCCCTAAAACAGGTGAATTTGTTCTGGATTGCTCCTGTACTGGTTTTATTGTTTATCTCCCTTATTACGCGGGCAGCTGCTTGGAGGGTAATTTTACAGCAGCGGATTTCCCTCTGGCAGTCATTTCTGATTGTGAATGCGGGGTACTTTGTCAATACAATCTTTCCCTTCAGGATCGGA
Source organism: Chloroflexota bacterium (assembly GCA_030608465.1). GTDB lineage: Bacteria > Chloroflexota > Anaerolineae > Anaerolineales > UBA11858 > B10-G9. Next base: position 13,328 of record JAUWEC010000015.1, on the reverse strand, counting down.
GAAGTAGCCAGAGCTTTTTTATTAATCCCATCCGGGTTCAGCTTTTGGGAAGCATTACCATCCATTCTCCTGGAACGTATGTTTGACATCATATTTGCGGTAAGCTTTTTTCTGGCAGGTTTGTCGTTTGTGTTGAACTTCTCCCAGGGAATTTTATATGCGTATGTATTAGCAAGTATGGTTCTGATAGGTTTAATTACTTTGTTTTTCCTCGTTAAGTATCAAAACCAGGCATTGTCATGGCTAGAGGGAGTAACCTTTCCCTGGCGTAGGGCAAAATCCTGGCTGATTAAACAGCTGCGGTATGTACTTTCAGGTATGAAGATTCTCGCCGATCCAAATCAGCTGCTGAGAGCATTTTTATTAATGTTTCTAAACTGGGCGATCGCCCTTTTTTATCAATACATTCTCTTGAGAGCGTTTATCCCTGAGGCGCAATTAATCTGGGCGGTGTTTGCATTAGGGGTGGTTGCTCTGGGTGTGTCTGTTCCTTTATCTCCTGGTAACATTGGTTTATATGAAGCAAGTATTACTCTGGCATTAACGGCAATCGGGGTGGATCGGACAGTGGCATTTACCTATGCACTTACCAGCCATGTCTTAAGCCTGGGAATGACAACCCTGATCGGCTCCTTTGCTTTAGTCCGGGAAGGATATGCTCTGCGGGATATATGGCAGTTCAGTCAACAGCAAAGAAAGGAAGAAAACTTATGAGCAAGTGTACTTTGATAACTGGTGGAGCAGGTTTCATCGGGACTAATTATGCGGCCCGCCTGCTAAGCCGGGGTGATCAGGTGATCATTTTTGATAATTTATCACGCGCCGGGACTCCCGGAAATATTGAATGGCTCAAGAGTACTTATGGGGAAAATTCCTTCCAGCTTGTCGTCGGCGATATCCGTGATGCTGACGAGATAAGATCTGCCGTTGAACCAGCCGATTTGATCCTACACTTGGCTGCCCAGGTTGCAGTGACAACATCGGTTATCGATCCCAGAACTGACTTTGAGGTGAATGCCCTGGGCACCCTGAATATATTAGAGGCAGCCCGCCAATCTAAAAAACAACCACCAGTTATATATGCCTCGACAAATAAGGTCTATGGAAACCTTGAAGATGTGAAAGTCGAGGAAGGAGAAAATAATTATTATTTCCCTGACCATCCAGATGGAATCCCGGAGACTCAATCCCTGGACTTCCATTCTCCCTATGGGTGTTCAAAAGGAGCAGGAGATCAATATGTTCGAGATTATCACAGGATTTTTGGTCTGCCAACTGTGGTATTCCGCCAAAGCTGCATTTATGGACCCCATCAATTCGGTATTGAAGATCAAGGTTGGGTTGCCTGGTTCGTGATTGCTGCTGTCACAGGCCGCCCGATCACGATTTATGGCGATGGTAAACAGGTTCGGGATTTATTGTTTGTAGATGATTTGTTAACCGCATATGACCAGGCAGCCGAGCATATTGATAAGACAGCGGGACAAATATATAATATTGGGGGCGGAATAAACAATACTCTATCCATCTGGAAAGAATTCGGTCCTCTGCTAGAAAAAGAATTAGGGCAGAAGATTCCGGTCTCCCGGCAAACCTGGCGTCCTGGAGATCAACGGGTATTTATAGCTGACATTGGAAAGGCAAACAGGGATTTTGGATGGGTACCTGAAATTGATGTGAAAACCGGAATCCGAAAACTATTTGATTGGGTACGTGCCCACAAGGATTTATTTTAGCTGTTCCCCGGCAGAAACCGGGTAAAGGTATTGGCGGATTAACATCGATGAAAATATTAACCGTGCTCACCTATTACCGGCCACATACCAGCGGATTGACTATTTATGTTGAGCGATTGGCAAAATCGCTCGTTCAGCTTGGTCACGAAGTTACCGTATTGACCTCCCAATATGAAAAAGACCTACCCCGGGAAGAAATGCAGGATGGGGTGAAGATTGTCCGCGCCCCAGTCTTGTTCCGGGTCAGTAAAGGTGTGATCATGCCCACCTTCGGGTGGTTGGCTTGGAAATTAGCCTTTGACAATGATGTCATTCACCTGCATCTGCCCCAATTTGATGCAGCTGGTGTAGCATTTCGAGGAAGGCTGCTTCGGATACCTACTGTGACTACTTATCATTGTGACCTGGATTTGCCATCAGGCGTTTTTAACCGTATCGTGAGCCCAATTATCAATATCATGAATAGTTTGGCCGGCATGTTTTCTCACCGAATTGGAGCCTATACAGACGACTTTGCCTCCAATTCCCCCTATCTACAGCGGTTTGCTGCTAAAGTCCAAGTTATTCTGCCACCAGTGAATCTTCCAGAAATTTCGCAAGAAGAAATCACATCCTTTCAAGAAGAGCACAACCCCCAACGGAAACACCCAATAATTGCCATGGCGACCCGCTTTGCTTCTGAAAAAGGTGTTGAAATATTGTTAAATGCATTTCCTCAAGTTTTGGACCGATATCCGGATGCCCTAATTCTTTACGCCGGACAGTATCAAGATGTGATGGGCGAAGAAGCATATTTTGACCGATTGTATCCCGTTATCAAAAAGTACCAAGATCAAGGTCAATGGGAATTCCTGGGTGTTCTCGACCCTGCTCAAATGGCAGCTTTTTATCCTAATTTGGATGTTTTGGTGGTACCCAGCTTAAATTCAACCGAAACATTCGGTTTGGTACAAATTGAAGCCATGATGAACGGCACCCCGACAATTGCCTCGAATCTGCCAGGCGTCCGTATTCCTTCCCGGATGACGGGTATGGGAGAGGTCGTTCCCATTGGAGATTCCGCTGCCCTGGTAAAAGCGCTGCTCAAGATTTTTGATAATCCTGGAAATTACATCGGTGACCCTGATCAGGTTACGGAGCAATTTGATCCATTAAAAAATGCCCGAGGTTATGAAGTGATGTACAGACAAATCCAGGAAGACTTGAAGTGAAGGATAAGCTCGGCCTTCATGTTGGATTTTTCTTATCTCCCCCACTTATTAGAACAACAAGAGTATCAACCGATATAAAATGAAAATGGGATGTGCGCATTTTATGTGGCTCGAAGGTTATAATGGCAGGAAGGAGTGAAATAGTCCACATACACTATGGAAGAACCCAGTGTACTTGATTACTTAATTGAGAGAATATCATTCTGGAAGGAAAAAACGGTAGAGATTCCCCTATCTATTGAAGATGTAATTTTCCCACCTGGAGCAGAGGGGAAAGGGGAACCCCGGAAGACTTTCCTGGATCGAACTTGGGTCGTCTTGCTCCCAGTATTATTAGCTCTTACTGCCCAATTTGTCCTTGAACCACCCAAGCGCTCTCCTGAGATGGGTATCATACTCTATCTCATCGCTGTCCTTTGTTTGCTAGTATTAATTCGACGTGATCATTGGCAAATTCCTTCCCACTCTACCCCAGATCGAATACAAGATCATGATAGGATTCGCTTAACTCCGCTTTTAATTGGTGGGATGATTTCCTTATTCGCACTTTTCCTCTTTATTGGAAATCAGTTCACACTGCTCAACGTTGCCCTGTGGATCACCGCTTTCCTGTTCATTTGGCGGGGTTTATGGCTTCCAGAAGGATGGGTCAAACGTTTTCAGTCGGGTTGGAGGCAGGTTCTTCAGCGTGGAATCCAGCTCTCCTCCTGGAAGCTGTTACTTATCTTGGTTTTTGTGATTGCCGCCTATTTCCGGTTTTATCTGCTCCGGCAAGTCCCCCCTGAGATGTTCAGTGATCATGCGGAGAAATTACTTGATGTTTCAGACGTACTCCGTGGGAATTTGAGCATATTTTTCCCCCGTAACACTGGACGTGAAGGCTTTCAAATTTATTTGACCGCAGCCGTCTCAAAAATATTCGGGACAGGACTATCATTTTTAAGTTTAAAAATTGGTACAACGTTAGCTGGTTTTTTAACCTTACCTTATATTTATTTATTAGGTAAAGAATATGCAAACCGCCGGGTGGGTTTATTTGCTTTATTTTTCGCTGGAATTGCCTACTGGCCAAATGTAATTTCTCGTGTAGCATTGCGTTTTACGCTTTACCCCTTCTTCGCTGCTCCTGCATTGTATTATTTTATCCGTGGTTTAAGACGAGGTAGAAGAAACGATTTTATATATTCTGGTATCGCCCTGGGGTTTGGTCTGCATGGCTATAGCCCATTTCGCATTATGCCTCTAATTATCGTTGCAGCGGGAATCCTTTATTTTCTTCACCATACATCAAAAGAAGGTTTTAAACGCTCTCTGACCGCCGTGATCTTTGTCGGTTTGATATCCTTGATGATCTTCCTCCCCCTGCTTGGTTATATCCTCCCTAATTATCACGATTTTTCGTACCGAATGGGAACACGGATAACAAGCCTGGAACGGCCTTTGCCGGGACCGGTATGGAAAATATTTATAACCAATACGTTGAAAGCCTTAGTGATGTTTCAATGGGAGAACGGTGGCACCTGGGTTCATTCGGTTCCCCATCGACCTGCCCTTGGCATAGTTGCTGGGGCGTTGTTTACTCTTGGAATAGTAATTGTCGTTTTCCGTTATATGCGAAATCGACATTGGATGGATCTTTTGATGTTGGCTTTGATTCCTCTCTTTTTGTTGACATCGATCCTGTCCCTCGCTTTTCCTGATGAGAATCCTTCTTTGAATCGGACAAGTGGAGCTATCATTCCAGTCTTTCTGATCATAGGGATGGCAGTGGATGGATTGTATACCACAGTAAATGCCCGATTCAATTCTTCTTGGGGAAAAAAAGTTTCAATAGTTTTGGTGGTAATTTTAATGGTGATGTCTGCCACTCATAATTACACCTTGGTGTTTGAGGACTATTATCAACAATTTAGGAATAACGCCTGGAATTCCTCACAGATTGGTGCTGTGATAAAAGATTTTTATTCCACAATAGGTGAGGATGATCATGCTTGGGTTGTACCCTTTCCTCATTGGGTGGACACACGTTTAGTAGGGATTCGTGCGGAAAAACCGCTCAGGGATTACGCTCTGTGGCCGGAATATATTCCCTCAACTCAACATATCTCTGGTCCAAAATTGTATATCGTTAAACCCGAAAACAAAGAAGCTCAAAAGATAATAAACTCCTTATATCCCGAAGCGATAGTTAGAAGATATAAATCGAATGTTCCTGGACGTGATTTTCTGATGTATTATGTATTCCCTAACCAAGCTGATTAGAATTTCTCTCCAAGTGATTAATGTGAGACTAGAAAGAAGACAATTAGATTCTTTTTGGTTGTTGTTTTCCATACTGCCAATTTCATTTGAAGAGAATCCGGTGAATAAATAGTGGATAACCGTTTCCTTATCCCGGGTTGGGGAGAATGTATGATTATCATAACAAATAAGTTTGCCTGATTACCTGATGTGTTGTCTAATCTTGGTAAAGCAGATTTGAAGAGACTTTAGGATTAAATAAAATGCCTGAAAACAATAAGCCGAAATTGTCCCAATTGCTCGTATACACCTTATTGATACTTATCTTACTGGTAGGTGGATATTTGCGAGTTTTGGGTATTGATTGGGATGAGGAACAACATCTTCACCCGGATGAACGCTTCCTGACCATGGTTGAATCAAGTATTGAACCGGTTCAAAGTATTAGTGAATATTTTGATACGGAATTATCAACACTGAATCCGAACAACAAAGGGTTTGGTTTTTATGTCTACGGTACACTGCCTCTTTTCCTTGTGCGCTATGTGGCAGAATGGAGCAACCAAACTGGATATGGCAGTATCTATTTGGTAGGTCGCTTATTATCAGCCTTGGCTGATGTGTTAACAGTATTTGTGGTTTTTCTATTAGGTTCGCGGTTATACAACAACCGAGTGGGATTAGTCGCTGCTGCTTTTTCAACTTTTGCTGTTCTCCAGATTCAATTGTCTCATTTTTTTGCCGTAGACACCTATACTACATTTTTCATGGCTCTTACCTTTTATTTTGCTGTAGAAGTAGCGACTTCCACCAAGGAGCAGCTGAAAATCTCGTCTTATATATTGTTTGGGGTTGCATTGGGCATGGCGGTAGCATCCAAGATCAATGCGGCCCCCATCGCTCTCACCCTGCCCCTGGCTTCAACTATATATTGGTTTAATCTACCGGATGATTTGCGGCAGGAACGTTTTCCCCGCATACTGACCTATATTTTGCTGGGTGCCTTTTTTAGTTTGCTTGTTTTCCGAATATTGCAGCCTTTCGCTTTCAGTGGCCCAGGATTTTTTGGTTTATTGCCTAATGAAAAATGGATCTCAGGGCTCAAAGCTTTGCAAGGTCAAACTTCGGGAGATGTAGATTTTCCCCCCGCCCTGCAATGGGCAAGCCGCCCACTTTGGTTTTCTTTGAAAAATATGGTGATTTGGGGTTTGGGTTTGCCATATGGCCTGCTGGCTTGTAGTGGTTTCATCTGGATGGGATATCAAATAATCAATCGGAAAATCTGGAAACCACACATTCTCATTTGGAGTTGGACAGCCTTGTATTTTCTCTGGCAATCTCTGCAGTGGAACAGCATGATGCGATACCAGTTGCCAATCTACCCGTTATTGGCCGTGTTTGCAGCCTGGACCCTAGAAAAGCTGAGGAACACCGCCCGTGATGGATGGTCTTTCAGAACTTTGAAATTCAATATTAAACCCCAGCTAGCCAGCTTTATTTCGCTCTTCCTGGCAGTGGTGATCTTATTACCAACCATGGCTTGGGCGTTTGCGTTTACCCAGATCTATTCCTCTCCGCACCCACGGGTTGAAGCAACTGAGTGGATTTTACAAAACATCCCCGGACCGGCAAATTTGATCCTGGATCAAGAAAATGAGTCATACCAGCAGCTTCTTCCTTACCCGGAAGAAAGAACTATCAGGCAAGGAGTTCCCTGGCAGTTTACATTTACCCCCAAATGGGAAGCTACCCTAGAGCGTGTTTCCCTACCTTATATACGCAGGGAGGGGGTTGTTGGTGATCAAATAACCTTACTGTTAACAATCACTGATCAGGATGGAAAGGTGCTGCAATTAGTTGAGAAATTAATTCCCTTCATCAATGGTGAAGCTGCTGCGGAATTTGATCTCCCCGAAGGATTGATAATCTCAACTGAGAAAAATTATCAGCTTAAATTGGAAGTACTCACCGCAGGATCTGTTGTGTCACTGCATGGTGCGGGAATCGCCAACGAAAGTTCCTGGGATGACGGGCTGCCGCTTCGAATGGGAGGATATGATCCTTTTGGTGGGATTTACACGAGTGGGTTGAATTTTGAAATGTACTGGGATGACAATCCCGAAAAACTGGACCGCTTCATATCCACGTTAAATCAGGCCGAATATATTCTAATTACCTCCAGCAGGCAGTGGGCAACAACGACAAGAATACCGGAACGGTATCCGCTGACGACGGAATATTACCGCCAGCTGGTCGGGTGCCCAATAGAGATCAGTGTGGAGCAGTGCTACAATAAGGCGCTTCCCGGCACTTACCAGGGGAATCTGGGATTTGATCTCATTCAAACTTTCCAATCGAATCCTCATTTGGGTCTAATTGAGATCAACGATCAGCCATCTGAAGAGGCGTTTACGGTCTACGATCACCCCAAAGTGTTCATATTTAAAAAGAGCACAAACTTTGATTTATCACAAACAGCTGAAATCCTGAGCGCGGTTGATCTTACCAAAGTTCTCCACATCACACCAAAACAAGCGGATAATCATCCGGGTGATTTGATGCTCCCTCCCGGACGATTGAATGAACAGCGAGAAGGTGGAACCTGGAGCGATTTATTTAACCCGAATGCCCTTCATAATCGGAGCCAGGTTTTGGCTGCAATACTCTGGTACTTAAGTGTCTTCATCCTTGGATTGCTTGTGTACCCATTGATGAGGTTTGTCCTCAGCGGGTTGAAGGATAGTGGATATCCTCTTGCCCGAACCTTCGGTATGCTGCTGTTATCGTATCTGGTCTGGTTGATAGTATCCTCTGGGATACCTTTCTTGCGCATTACCATTATGGGTGTCGTCCTGATCCTGGCGATTGGGGGATTGATCGCCGGATATATTCAACGGGAATCCCTGCTGCAGGATTGGAGGAAGCGGAAACAATATTATTTGATCATCGAGGTCCTGGCGGTTTCAATATTCATTCTCGCTTTGCTGATTCGGTTTGGCAATCCCGATCTGTGGCATCCCTGGAAGGGCGGCGAAAAGCCGATGGATTTTTCTTATTTTAATGCCGTCATAAAAAGCACAACCTTCCCACCCTATGATCCCTGGTTTGCGGGGGGTTATATTAATTATTACTATTATGGATTTGTGTTTGTTGGTGTATTAGTTAAATTGCTCGGGATCATGCCATCTATTGCTTATAATCTGATCCTGCCGACATTGTTCATGATGCTGGGATTGGGTGCGTTTTCTCTGGCCTGGAATTTAGTGAAAGGAGATCCCGGATCGGGAGAGGATCAGAAAGGTCTGCCGCTACTGGCTGGTGGCGCCGGTGTTTTAGGCATGGTTATTTTTGGCAATCTGGGCATCATACGGATGGTTCTTCAGGGGCTTCAGAGGCTTGCTTCAGCGGGGGTGAATGTGTTGGAAGGAAACTTTTTCCAACGATTAAAGTGGACCCTCCTGGGGTTGGCCCAGCTTTTCCAGACCAAATCTCTCCATTACCGGCTGGATGAATGGTACTGGAATCCAAGCCGGACGATTGGTGCTGAACACGGGGGTCCGATCACAGAGTTTCCCTTCTTCACTTTCCTGTATGGTGACATGCATGCGCATTTTATTGCACTTCCACTCACTGTACTGGCGATCGCCTGGGCATTATCCATCGTAAAGTCTACCCAAAATCCTCAGCAGAAATCAAAAGGATTAGGGAGAATTCTCGCCGTATCCAGCTTTGGAGCGTTAACGGTTGGCGTATTACGACCAACCAATACCTGGGATTTTTATCCTTATCTTGTTCTGGGTATTGCCGCTTTGTTATATTCATGGTGGCGGGGAAAATCAAGGCAGGATCACTGGTTCCAGTATGCTCTCCAGCTAGTTTTGTTTGTCCTTCTGGCATTTCTGTTCTTTAAACCTTATGCTGACTGGTACGGTCAGGGATATAACAGTATCAAACCCTGGTTTGGATCCAATACGCCGCTAAATGACTATTTCACGCATTGGGGATTATTCATTTTTGTGATTATCTCCTGGATGGCTTATGAGACCATTGATTGGATGGCGTCAACTCCTGTTTCTGCGCTCAGGGAGTTGATCAACTATCGGGAGTTAATTATTGCAGTGATCCTGATCCTGCTGGTGATCATGATCGGACTTGGGGTTTCTTTGGAAAACAAAATTGACATTGGTGGATTTACAATCCTCGGATCAGGAGTCCATATTATCTGGTTTGTGCTCCCAATGATGGTTTGGGCAGGAATCCTGATCTTCAGACCGGGTCTACCTTTGGCGAAACAGATAGTGCTGTTTCTGACTGGAACGAGCCTGGCTATGACATTGATGGTTGAGCTGATTTACCTTGAAGGGGATATTGGCCGGATGAATACGGTCTTTAAGTTTTATTTACAAGCCTGGACCCTGTTTGCCGTCAGTGCTGCTGCCTGCATCGGTTGGTTGTCTATTTCCCTGAAGAAATGGAACGTACAGTTTAGGAGGATCTGGCAGGTTATCTTAATTATCCTAATCACCGGCGCAGCTATTTACCCTTTGCTTGGAGGTGTAGCTAAAATTAAAGACCGCATGGCATACGATGCCCCCCACACTCTGGACGGTATGACGTTTATGCAGTTCGCCCTGTATGCTGATTTGAATACAATCATCGATCTCTCACAGGATTACGATGCAATCCGCTGGATGCAGGATAACGTAGAAGGTTCACCGGTGATCGTGGAAGCGAATCAGGTAGAATATCATTGGGCCACACGGTACACTGTTTATACAGGTTTGCCCGGTGTTGTGGGCTGGAATTGGCATCAGCGCCAGCAGCGCACCACAACACCGCATGATTGGGTAGTTAGCCGTGTCGAAGATGTTAATCTGTTTTATGATACAACTGACCTGGGATTCGCTCAGAATTTCCTGGAAAAATATGATGTCCAGTATATTATTTTGGGGCAGCTTGAACGGGCAAATTATCTAGCTGAGGGTATAGAAAAATTTAAAGCCGCCGAAGACATCTTGTGGACACCCGTTTATCAGGATCAGGAGACAATAATTTACCAAACTCTCACAATCTATTAGATGTTCATCGGAAATTAAATGTTAGATTTCTTTTTTTGGTATTTGATGGTTACCGTGGTGGGGTGGATATCATTCCCGGTTATATTCCGCCTGGTGCCAAATCTGCCAGATCGGGGATTTTCATTCTCGAAAATCTTTGGTTTGCTCCTTTGGGGATACCTGTATTGGATTCTGGGACGCTTGGGTGTTACTGCAAATAACCTGGCAGGGTTATTGTTCACCTTGTTTCTGACAGCGGTCCTGGGAGTTCTCGTGACCAGGAAAATTGGGGGAGGTAAATTGAAGGAATGGATCCGCGAATTCCGCTCTCTGATTTTCACAACTGAAATATTGTTCCTGCTCGCTTTTTCTGGATGGGCTGTTATCCGATCCTTGAATCCAGAAATTCTCGGAACAGAAAAACCGATGGAATTGGCATTCATCAATGCCATTTTGAACTCGGAGACATTTCCCCCTCACGATCCCTGGCTTTCTGGCTATGCGATTTCCTATTATTATTTTGGTTATATTCTGGTTGCTATGCTAGCAAAAATTTCCGGAACGCTGGGCAGTGTGGCGTTTAACCTGGGCGTTTCGTTAATCTTTGCTTTGTCTGCTGTTGGTTCGTTCGGGATCTTGTTTAATTTAACCGCACTAAACAATAGGCGGTGGAAATCATCCTTAATGCCGGCCTTGCTTGGTCCATTTTATACCCTGATCATAAGTAATTGGGAGGGATTCCTACATTTCCTCCATTCCCGGGGATTATTCTGGAAAGTTGATTCAACCGGTCAGATGGTATCCTCATTCTGGCGCAGGCTGGATATTCAGGACCTGGTTTCTCCCCCGACTGTAACCCCTTTTGGTCACTGGTGGTGGTGGCGGGCTTCACGGGTTATTCAGGATTATGATTTTTCCGGTTTCGGGAAAGAAGTCATCAGTGAATTCCCGTTTTTCTCTTTCCTGTTGGCAGATTTACATCCTCATGTGCTGTCCCTGCCATTTGTATTTCTGATTGTGAATTTTGCTCTGGAGCTGTACCTGCGACCAAATAACGAATCCTTTCGATGGCTGGGCATCATCCCGCTTGAGATTTCGCCCCTGTTCTTCGGGATCCTGGCCTGGCTGGCAGGAAGCATGGCTTTCCTGAATACCTGGAATTTTCCCATGTATGTGGGCATTCTCGCCGGAGCATATGTTTTGAGAAATAACAGAGGACGATCTGATTGGCCGCTGGGAGAGCTTTTGAAAGAATTCCTTTTCCTGGGCTTTACCCTCGGTGTCACCGGAGGAATGTTGTACTTCCCCTGGTACCTTGGTTTTGCCTCGCAGGCTGGAGGGGTAATCCCCAACGTTTTATATATCACCAAAGGATCCCAATTCTGGGTGATGTTTGGACCGTTGTTGATTCCGATTTTTGCCTGGCTGATATGGGCCTGGAGGAGGCGTAAGGCCGATCGGGATTTAAAAACCGGCCTTATGTTATCCGGTATCCTGATCCTGGTTTTGTTTATCTTTATGCTGGCCCTAATTGGATTGATGAATTGGCTCCCCATCGGTGTCGGAGATGGGTCCTTGGTACAGATGTTCCTGGGATCGATCGGCGCTTCCGATCTCTCTCAGGTGATGGTTGAAGGTTTTGTACGCAGGATCACAGTTCCGGGGACTTTACTCACTCTCTTTGTGTTGGCAACCTTAAGTTTGGGATTAGTATTCCACCGCCACAGATCGGCGGCAGCGGAAAGTGATCCGGCAGATGCTTCTGCTTTGCCGGACAATTTTATCTTCCTTCTTATTTTGGGAGGAATGATTTTGGCCCTGGTGCCAGAGTTTGTTTTCCTGCGGGATTTGTTTGGGTATCGAATTAACACCATATTTAAGTTCTATTACCAGACCTGGCTGTTATGGAGTACCGTTGCAGCCTACGGGACAATAACCCTCTTCCAAAATCTAAAATCCCCAATCCGGTATGCTGTGTTCTTTGGGTTGGCGCTCTCAATGACAATGGCTTTGTTTTATCCGGTCTTCAGCCTTCAAACCAAGACCAACAACTTTAACCGGGAGGGAGGTCTGACACTGGATGGTATCTACATCTATTCGGCTGCTGATGTAGAGGCGGTGAGGTGGCTCCGGGAGGCATCCCCGGGTGTGATTGCAGAAGCTGTAGGAGGGAGTTATTCCACATCCCATGCCCGTATGGCAACTTACAGCGGTAAACCAAATGTGCTCGGGTGGGATTTCCACGAAATCCAATGGCGAGGGGGCAGTGAGCTGGTTATGCCCAGAAAGGAAGATATGTCAGTCCTCTACTGCACGCATAATTGGGATACAGCGAAAGCAATATTGGAAAAATATCAAGTCCGATATCTTGTAGTGGGAGATGTTGAATACTCCTCTTATGAACCCGGGAACGATTTTTGCCCGAACGGTTTGATTGAGGAAAAGTTCATCAACAATATGATTATGGTCTATCGCAATGAGCGGTTGTCTATTTATACGCTGCAGGCAGCTCACTGATTAACTGGATCGACAATAATATTCAATTGAAGTAGTATGTCAGATGAGATAGGTATGAAAAACAAAACCAAAATCACAACGGAATTATTTCTCTACGGGCTGATTTTTGTCCTGGCCGCAGCGCTGCGCTTTATACTGCTCGGAAAAACACCGCTGGTAGAAACAGAGGCGTCCTGGGCTTATCAGGCCTGGCAAATCTGGCAAGGGGAATCCATTCGTCCAGGCTTCCTGGTAAGTTATCTGTCCATTACGGAAGCACTGTTTTCCATTTTCGGCAGTGGAGAGTTTACAGCCCGAGTCTGGCCTGCGGTTGCTGGCAGTTTGGTCATTTGGATTTCATATTTTATCCGGGATCGCCTGGGACGGATTACCGCTCTGATCCTGGCTGCTGGTCTGGCAATAGACCCGGCGCTGGTATCCTTATCCCGAATTGCCGGAAGTCCTGTCCCCGCCCTGGTTTTCACCCTGCTGACAGTTGTAACCTTTCATCACCACAAGTTAAAGTGGTCCCTGATATTTCTGTTTCTAGCAGTCTTTTCAGGCCCCGCATTCTGGATAGGTGCCGT
>JAUWEC010000133.1 GCA_030608465.1 Chloroflexota bacterium | reverse complement strand
GGAGGAACAAACCGAGAATACCCCGACGGGTAGTCCTGTTTTATGTTCATGCAACCTGGTAAGAAGCGAATTTAGGGAGTCTTTAGACATGACCTTGTTCTTTATAGTTCGAATACCACTCCTGGAATTGGCCTATCTCCTGCGGGGGATAATAATCTGTCCAGGGACTCGCATATTCTTCTGCGATTCTAACTAGTTGGTTCATGCGTTTCTGGGCGACATTTTCCAACCATTTTTTACGATCATGTGGCTGCATGGGAATGCCCTCTTTCCAGATTGCCCGCCCTCCAATAAATCCGGATGCCCCGGCTTGACAAGCTACAGTTACCTGTTGTTCGAATACAGGAAAATCCACCCCCGCACTTAACACAGTCCAGGGGCAGCTGGAAACTTCTGAGATGGACTGGCAGGCTTCCAACCAAAATTTTTGATCTTGGTTATGATTAGCATCGACAGGAAACTCTATCTTCAATACATCAGGCTCGAGAGCACTTAATCGTTTTACCAGACGGGTTATCAGGGCTGGGCGTTTGTCAGCGAACCCTTTTGAATTCTTGTCATGTTCCAGATCAATACTATAGGAAACCGCTTCCAGGAAAAAAGCAATGTCCAGTTGCTGACATTGCTGAGCGACCATGGTAGATAACTGATCTTGTTTCTCTGTTAATTCTCCCCCATCCGGGTGATAGTAGATCAGGAGTTTCACAGCATCTGCTCCCATTTTTCTGATTTGGGAAACCCCCCAATCCGGGAGAAGGGAGGAGATACGGGCTGTAGGTTTTCCACTGTATCCTGTTTTTTCTACTGCGACCAATAGACCCGTTTTTGCTGGTAATACATCCCTGGCGATTGATTGTGGTGCACCATATATAGGATCTAACAGGACTGCGCTTGCTAGAGGAGAAAGTGTTTCTATAACATCAAGTTTTGCTGCAACCACTTGAGCATATGTTGCAGGTTTTTTGGCATCTGGATCTACCATCTTAACAAATGATCGCCGATGGTCGAATGCTAACACTGTAAATATTCCTTCTTCAGTAGAAGTAGAACTTAACCCCCTTCTTTTTCCAATTGTAAGATTTCTTGGTTTCACTTCCCGTTCCTCGCTTGGGGTAGATTTAGAGCTACTAATTGTTCTTGTAATTCCTGAGATTTTGCAGCTTCAAATCCGTTTGTTAGCGGATTTGCATTCATTTTTATACAGTTTAGAAAATGATTAATTTCTTCGCGGAAACCCCTATCGTCAAGCTGTGTATTATTTGATTGTGATACCCAGATAGGTTTGTTTCCCTCTGAATCAATCTCTATCACAGATTGGAACATATTGATCTGAAGAGTCTTATCGTTTCCAATAATTGTAACCCGTTCTTGCCAAAGGCCTGATTCCCGACTATGTAAAATAACCCCTAACCCATGAGTATTATTTTTCAGAGTGCTAACTGAACTCAGAAGATTTCCTTCAATTTGGGTGGAGGTTGTACCGGTTGGTGTCAATTCACCACAAAACATCCGCAGTAAATCAATCTGGTGAATTAGATCTTCCCGATAGGTTTCTGCTAAATCACGTTCCTGATGAGAGGGGCGATGTTTTTCTACGAGACATAGCCTTATTTGATCTTCTTTTATTTGATCTAACACTTTCAGCACCGGTGTTGAAAATCTGCGATTGAAACCAACCATAAAAACCAGTGACTTCTCTTGAGCTTTTTGAGCGATCTGTAGGGTCTCTTCTGCTGAGGTTGTAGGAGGTTTTTCGACAAATACATGGATTCCTTCATCTAATAGTCTGTCACAGATCTCATAATGTGAGTCAACCGGAGTAAGGACAAAAGCGGCTTTAAAATCTGCTCGAAGGAATTTATCCCAGTCCGTTGTGGTTTTAAGCTGCGGCCAGGATGATTTAATCGCACCCCACTTTCGAGCACTTTGACTCAAAACCATGTCAATCTTCACATCGGCCGAGGCTGATAAAAGAGGAAGAAAGAACTTTTGAGCGATATATCCGCAACCAATAATACCAATCGGGAAGGGATTCATGGGATGAAATGTTTTTTAATATCTGAGGGTTTCGAGAATAAGAAATCTGGTTTTAGGGCTGCCATCTCTCTCCTATTATGACCTCCCCATAAAGCTGCCCCGGTTAGTACTCCCGCATTTTTCCCAGCTTCTATATCATACACAGAATCTCCCACAAATAATGTTCTCTCGGCAGGGATTTTAAAGAAATCTAAAGCAATCAGAATGGATTCGGGATCCGGTTTAGGGTTGTGAACGTCATCAGAGGAAATCCAGAAGTCGATCAGGGATGAGAACTCGTATGATGTTTTCACAAGGTCCATTTCTAAGCCTGCTTGTGATGTGATCACAGCCAAAGGAAACCCGCTATTTGAGATCTCAGTTAATAGTGAGGTGACACCTGGGTAGAGGGGCGCTAAAGATCGATGTTTTTCCTCCAAAGCCACAGTTTGCTTGAGTAAAATATCAACCTGGCCAGGTGAAATTACTTCAAATAGTTCCCTGGGTGGTAACCCTGCGTATTCTTTCATCATGGTTTTGGTTACGGTCCCCAAATTATTAATTTGGAATAATTCTTTAACGACCTCATAAATCATGGTGGAAGAATTAATTATTGTCCCGTCAAGATCTAAGAATAAACCTTTGAATATTTGTTTTGTCATCTGAAATGTTAAATACCGGTAATCAGGCGGGATGTATGAGTAATCGCCTGCTTCATCTCTTGAACACATTCCTTAGATACTGCGCCAACCCGTGTTCTTGGTAGCCGGACCCCAGACCCTGAATGCACATTGGAAATTCCGGTTTTGGATATAACCTCTGCGACATTATTTGCAGTAATACCACCGGCCAGATAAAGATCCATATCGCCCTGGAGGTAAGCAGCATACGCTTTAATACGGCTTGTATTCTCTTCTGCCTGACCGCTGATTCCATTTCCGCCAGATGTTCGCACACTTTTAAATCCCAACGCAACAAGTTGTTGCAGGGAAAGAAAGGGGTCTTTTGTGAGTTCCCAAGCAAGGTGAAAATGGAGTTCCAGAGCACCTGCTTCCTCTTTAAGATGTTCTAAATTTTTTAGATCAAGTAGATTTTCAGAGGTCAGGCATCCCAATAAAAAACCTTTGATGGGTAAGGTTTTTGCTCTCTTAATATCAGCTGCCATGGCGGCAATATCATGGGAGGAGTACACCAGGGATCGAGCATGGGGTCGAATCATGCAGAGCACATCGCAAGACACATTATGGCAGATTTCTCCCAGCATACCAACAGTAGGGGTCAAGCCATATTCCAGGTAATCACATTTGACTTCGATTTGATCTGCGCCCCCTGCTTCAGCCGCAAGAGCGTCTTCACAGGTTTCAACAACAACTTCCAGAGTCATGAAGGTTTCCTGTTATAGATAAAAGATCCTGTCGCCATACTCTTTCCACACCCGGTCATTGTGTTCTCCACTGCCGTCCACATTGGCTGCGATTGTAATTGGAGGTTCGATGCCCCGTTCCAGGAGCAGCTCAATAACCACAGTCATCAGGGAGTGGAGGAGAGCAATGCTTGTGACACCGGAGGCTGGAGTGAACTTGACGGGGAAACCTTCCGCTTCTACCATGGCGTCTCCCTTCGGCACTTTGTTGTCTAGCACCACATCTGCGAACTCGTACATTTTTTTACCGCTTGGATGGCGTGATTCCACATTTTTTGTGTATTCATATGAAGTAATGCCGATGATTTTTATACCCCGTTCTGAGGCGATTTTTGCCATTTCAACCGGAACAGCGTTGCGGCCGGAGACCGAGATCAAAATTAATACATCCTCTTTCTCGATAGGGTGATTATCTAAGAGTACTTTAGCATAACCTTCCAAACGTTCAATTGCGGAAGTCATTCGAGCAGGGCGGACATCCAAGGAAGCAATTCCGGGACCGTAAATTGGGTTAACGAGGATTAAGCCTCCTGCGCGGTATACCACATCTTGAATTGGCAGGGAGGAATGAGTACAACCGAATCCAAATATTCTATTCCCATTTTCAATGGCATCTGCTATTAAAAGGGCACCTTTTTCCAATGCTTCCGTTTCTTCTTCCCGAATTTGGTTCAAGAGTGAGATCAAACCATTGAGATAGGTATCAGATAGTACAGACATGATGTCCTCCAATTAATCTTTTTGATAGACAATATTTCCACCAACGATGGTGGTTTCCACTGAATAATCCTGACTGAAAACTGTGACATCTGCTCTTAGGCCAGGCTTCAGTGCCCCTCTCTCAGTGTGTAAATTAAGGGACTTCGCAGGAGTCAGACTGGCCATCTGGATGGCTTGAGCGAAGGGAATATCGCAAAATGCCATTGTATTTCGTACAGCTTGATCCATGGTCAGAACGCTGCCAGCAAGACTACCTGAGGCTATACGCGCCACATTTCCTTTGACAGAGACAGTTTGTCCTAATAGGTCGTACTCGCCGTTGCCCATTCCAGCTGCCCGAATCGAGTCTGTAATCAGAATGGTTCTGTTGATGCCTTTCGCTTTCACGAGGGCATTAACGACTGCGGGATGCACATGTACGCCATCAGCAATGACTTGAGCAAAGAGGCGATCATCCGAAAGGACTGCACCGAGAACCCCGGGTCGGCGGTGATGGAGGGGATTCATACCATTAAAGGTGTGAGTAGCCTGCCTTAATCCCCTCTCAATTGCTTCCTGCATTACCTCATAGCTGGCAACCGAGTGACCCACTGCAAATTCAACACCTTTTTTGATTCCGGTTTGGATCAATGCCAGAGCCCCCTCTAATTCAGGGGCGACAGTCATTAATCGGATAACGCCACTCTCAAACCAGCGTTGATAATATACTGGTTCTGGATCCCGCAGGTGAATAGATGGCTGTGCCCCTTTTCTTTCTTCACACAAGTATGGTCCTTCTAGATGAATCCCAAGGGGTACCGCGCCGTCTTCTGTAGGTGAGTATTCTTGAAAACAATTGATGACAGCTGAGATATCAGAATTAGATGCAGTACCTGTTGTGAGCAGGTAACCGGTTACACCCCGGCTTGCGAAGAATTGATTTAGGGTATTGATAGATTCGGGATCAGCATCCATTGCGTCGGCATAATTTGCCCCATGCACATGAATATCGATTAATCCAGGAGTGACCCATTTTCCCTTGATGTTTATTGTGTGGTCATTCTTTTCAACAATGAATTTCTGATCCGGGATAATTGCAGAGATTATTTCATCCTCAAGGATGAGGGTGTGGTTTTTAATTACTTGGGTAGGGGTAACAATCTTTCCGCCGCTTAAGATGGTTCTCACTGAATTCTCCAAAAAACAGCGAAGAGGGCTCTCCCTCTTCGCTGTTTAAAAGTAGCTGCTGAATTAAACTCCAAAGAGTTTGGCAATCAACCAAATCACGATACCTGGAATAATGGCATCTGGAACGGTGAAACCTAGATCAATCGCACCCATACCAGCCAGGTCTCCAAACACCTGGAATTTGTAGGCGAAGCTGATCATAATCCAGCCAACAAAACCCCAAATGAAACCTCCAGCCCAGGCGCCTCGACGGCCGCCGGTTGCGTTGCCAAAGATTGCTCCAGCACCGCTGGCAAAGAAGGCAGCGATCATGCTGGGCAGCGGCACTGGCCAACTGATCAAAGCCAGGAAAATCATACCTAAAACCTGACCGATTGTGCCGGAGATTAGACCAATGATCAAGGAATTGGGCGCAAAGGGATAGATCACAGGGCAGTCCAGAGCTGGAATTGCACCTGGGATCAATTTGTCAGCCACACCCTTGAAGGCAGGGACAATCTCGGCGATCAACATGCGGACACCTTGGAGCAGGACCAGGACTCCAGCTGTGAAGCCCAGGGCTTGCAGCAGAGCGAAGACAAACCAGTTCTGACCTCCGCTGATGGTTTCCTGTACACCGGCGATGCCAATTTGAATCACAGCCAGGATAACGGCTACCAGGGCTACCACAATCATGATCAGTGAAATGGAAATTGCCATATCCCGGAAGAAGTTAAGGGAATCAGGCATTTCGGACTCTTCAGCAGAATCATTCGGGTCACCGACTAGCTTGCCGACCCAGGCACCAACCATATTAAGCAAGGTCTGGCCATGACCAAAAGCAATACTGTCATTGCCAATGATCTTGCGCATCACTGGCTGAGCTAAAGCCGGCGCCAGGGTCATGTAGAACCCATCGACAATGGAAGCCAGGAGAACAGTCCAGAAAAGTGAAAGACCAAAAGATTGGAAAAGAATCGCGAAAGCGCCAGCGTGAATCCAGATCATATGCCCGGTGAGATAGACGTATTTAAATTTGGTAACCCGGGCGAGAACGAGATGGATGATGTATCCAAACAACATAGTCCAGGCGATTGCTGCCCCAATATTAGCTTCATTGGCACTCTGTACTGCGCCAACAACTGCCTCGTCAAAGGTGACAAAGGTCTCAAAGCCAGCTGCGGGAATCCCTACTTGAAACATGGCCTGGATAGGTATCAAAGCATTGATTAATGCCCCAATACCGACACCCATGATTAACAAACCAAGAATGGTCTTAATGGTTCCAACGATAACCTCTGAGGCGGATTTTTTTTGAATCAGCAAGCCTACCAAGGCTATCAAGCCAAGGATGAAAGCAGGAAGGGTAATTAATTCTAATAGTACTTTAAAAATTTCCATAATATTCTCTCCTATCTTAAATAAACATATCAAATTTCTGGACTATCTTGAATTTGGGTTCTTTTCACCTCCTTTGACTCATAAACTCTCAAGTTCTTTTATGGCTCCGATGACCTTCTCTGTTATCTCCTCTTTGTCTACTAAGTTCTTGATATAGATGACCTTGGTTTCCGATCCTTTAAGATGACTTTCCATATCTGTTGGGGCTACAATCAGGTCTACTTGTTGACCTTTGATAGAACCTAGATCCCAAGGAATTACCTGATGTCCCGTGATGCCCTCTGCCTTGAAGATATCTTCGATGAAAAGTTTTAACATCATGCTGGTGCCGAAGCCCATTCCACAGACAGTAGCAATTTTCATATTTCTTCCCTTTTGGAATCTAAGATTATTAATAAATCTTTTTTTGTCCTTGCTGCTCGAATGTCTTGAATAAAACGATAATCCCCAAAATGGGTGGCGATTTCCTTGAGGGCTGTAATATGATTTTGTTTATTTATTGCTGCAAATCCAATTACGATATCTACGGGATCATTAGCCTTACTACCAAACTTTACTGGCTGTTCTAGAGTTATTAATGAAAACCCAGTTTGAATCACACCATCTTCAGGACGAGCATGAGGCATGGCGATTCCTGGAGCGATCACACAATAAGGACCCAAGGATTTAATGGCATCCTTCATTGCTTTGATGTAGGACTGTTGAGTAAGACCTGTATTGACCATCACCATTCCTGCACCTTCAACAGCCTCCTCCCAAGATGAGGCTGCTATTTTGACTGCAATGTGATCGCTGGTCAGCGATTTAAGCAGACTGATAGAAGTATTCATAAATCTAATATCACAACCGCAGAAAGATTGTGGGGATTATCAGGATCTAAACCTTTGGAGATAGCTTTTTCAAAAGCTAATATCTGCAAACAAGGCAAATATAATACATCTCCAAAAAGTCCTAGATTGTTTTGGGTCAAGGGAATATATTGGTCAATCCATCCAGGGATTTCTTCCCCAACCTCACCACCTATTGCTAGTGTTGTTGCCCCTAACTTTTTCATGTCTTTTAATACCTGTAGCTCATGGTCTTTGTTATCCTTCCCAATAAGACCGATCACAAGACTGTGATTATTAACCATGGACATAGGTCCGTGGCGAAATTCTAGAAAGTGATAGGCTTCTGAATAGGATAATGACATCTCTTTCATTTTTAACATCGCTTCACAAGCTAATCCGTACTTTGAACCAGATCCAAGGAAAAAGAAGCGTTCAAAATTGTTATCGTTAGCAATATCC
>JAUWEC010000040.1 GCA_030608465.1 Chloroflexota bacterium | reverse complement strand
AACAAGGTCATAAAGAAAACCAGGGTTGTCCAATCAACAGCCTTAATCATTTGATGGATATCGGGCTTGAGCCAAATTAGCAAAACCGTGGCACCGATAATCGCTGGAACAGCCGGTACCACATGAATCTGTTCGCCGATCACAAATCCAAAAATGGTGAAAGCAAACACTATCCCCGATTTCTTGAGGGCATCTGGGTCACGGATGCGCCCGTTCTCTTTTAGTTTCTCGTACAGCGTCTCGGAAATCCCTCCACTGACCTTGGCCCACTCTTTACGGTAATGCCAGATGACGTAAGCACCCATCGCTGCCAGCGCAACCAATACGCCAACTGTCTGGTTAATCAAAAAATCGTTGAACCCAATCCCGGCAGACGCCCCGATCAGGATATTTGTCGGTGTTCCTATCAAAGTCGAGATGCCGCCCACATTCGAAGCAAGCACTTCAGGGATGATCAGCGCCAGGGGGTTAATACCAAGCGCCAGCCCGATCTGCAAGCTGATAGGCGTCATCAAGAGCATGGTGGTGAAATTGTCAAGCAGGGCCGAGGCGACCGCTGTGAACCCCATCAAAATCAACACCAGTACCCAACTGTGGCCTCTACTTAATCGATAAGCCTGGAACGCCGTCCATTGAAAAATACCGGTCTCTTCGATCACAGCAACCACAATCATCATCGCCATCACCAGAAAGATCACTTCCCAGTTGATATAAGTCAGGGAGCGCTCAAAATTAAGAATATACATGGATGGAACAAATGCGGTCCCGAACGCCGAGACCAGAAACACGGCCGAGGCGCCCAACAGTGCGGCGGTGGTACTGTGCAATATTTCAAAAGCAATCAACAGCAACACGATGGTAAAAATAGCGGTAGCAATCCAGAACCCAGCAGTTACTTTTCGTTCTAAAGATAATTCCTCGATCCGCAAGACCCTCGTTTCCTTTAAGTTGGCCAAATCTACCGCATCCAGTTCAATCACCTGCCCAACAAAGTGGTGGCGCTGAATATGGACAAATACTTCTTCAGGAACCTGGTCGAGTACCAGAGCCCAGTAACCGTCTTCCTGGCTTTCCGCTTCGGCGATTTTTTCTTCTTCATCGGGCAGGTGGGCACTGATTTCCGCAGCGACGATGGGCTGGCCCTGAGGATCTAACAAACGCCCTGTGATGAGATAACCGGATTCTGATTCGCTGGCAAATGTTGGTCCTGGGATTAAGAACCAAAGAGTGGACGTAAGTCCTATAAAAAAGAGAGCCAGGGCAATGATTTTTCGAGTGGGTAGATGTTTCATGGCGTAATTATACCTGACTCAGTGTAACAATAAACCCGGATGATATGCCTTCAAATCGAATATCCCTTGACCTCCTCCCCCAGGTTTAGGTAGAGGCAGCGTGGATAATTAAAAACAAAAATCCACCCAGAAAGGGTGGATTTTCTTTGAATGCGGTCAGTATTGGAGATTTCTAGGAAGGGAAACCGCAGTTCCCCTCTCCCGTGAATTCAGAAATGATCTTCTAAGCTTCTACTTTCCCCCGCTGCCAGGGCCAGGCCCCTACAGTTAGTTTCCGGATCTGGAAGAAGATTAGTGCCAGGATAAAGGACACCAGTCCAACGCCCAGCAAGACCAGAGTATCTTCGATACCCTGCCCTTCAATAACAGCTTTGCCGGTCCCGTCAAGATAGGTGTTTAAAAAGAAGGGTTCAAATGGCTCAAGCACTTTGGTTGAGGCGGCCAGATTGCTTCCAAAATAACCAACTACCAGGATGACGGTCGAGATCATCGAGGCAAATCGCCGGCTGGAACAAAATGCGGCCAGAAACATGGCAATCATGCCCATGGCAAAGACAAAGGGCCAGCCAGCCATCACAGCATTAAAGAGATCCTTTCCCACCATAACCGTTTCGATCTGACTCTCAATGGCTAGGAATACGATCAAGGAAACAACTGAGACGATTAAATAAATAATGGCTGATGATATGGCAAGCGCCAGGGCTTTGGCTGTGACAATCTGCCAGCGTGGCAGGGGCAGGGTCACCAGCATTTCCAGGCGTCCGTCCTCTTCTTCCCCGGCCAGGGTGCCAGTCCCGTTAGAAATGGAATAGATGGCGGCGATCAGTGGTAAAAGGACGATCATGATCGAACCAACCCAATCAGCAAAAGTGCCCAGGCTCATGCCCATGGCCTGGTAGATCTCCAGGTCCGCAAAGCCGGCCATTTCATCGGCGACCGAAGGGTAAATTCCAATATACATAAGCGGGAAAAAGCACAGACCCAAACCCCAGCCAATAACGGTATTGCGTCTGAATTTCAACTCCTGCACCAATAATCTAAACATGGCTGCCTCCGTTATCCTTGCTGTAATAGGTCAGGAAGATTTCCTCCAGGCTGATATTATGGGTCTCAATATCCATCACATTATGCTGGGCAGCGGTGGATAAAACCCCGGGGAGATTCTCTCTCACTTCCAGGGTGATGCTCTTATCAGCTCGTTCCAGCTCTGTTACTCCATCCATTTTGAATATTCCAGCAGGAGGCATGCCTTCAAAGATCAGGGTCATGCGGTTCATGCGCTGGGCAAACATATCTTCTACGCGCTGGGTTGCCACCAGCTGACCATCCCGAATGATCCCCACCCGATCACAAACTGCCTTGATCTCGGAAAGGATATGAGAGGAAAAGAAGATCGTCCGGCCATCGGCTTTTACTTCCCGGACTATTTCCAGCACGGTTTGCTGTACGAGGGGATCCAGCCCGCCGGTTGGTTCATCCAGGATTAGCAAATCTGCTTTACTCATGAAAGCTGCTACAACGCCGACCTTTTGTTTATTGCCGCGCGAAAATTGGCTAATCTTACGGCTGGTATCCAGATCAAGCCGGTCCGCCAGCTCCTGCCAATAATCTTTGGTGCCATTTTCACCGCGTAAGAATTCATACATTTTAAAGAAGTCGCTGGCCTTCATGTTGGAATAAAGAGCCAATTCACCTGGCAGGTACCCTATATGCTGGCGAATTTCCACGCCATCTTTCTGGCAATCCAGACCAAATACAGTTGCTTTTCCTGTAGTGGGTGGAAATACATCCAGAAGCACCCGCTGGGTGGTGGTTTTCCCGGCTCCATTAGGACCCAGGAATCCAAATACCTCACCTTTTTCAATTGTCAGATTTACGTCCAGGATACCGCGATGTTTTCCGTAATATACGGTCAAATCCTGAGTTTCGATGACATTTTCCCTCATAATAATCTCCCTTCGATCCCCAGAAATATTCATTAATAAACATCAGCATTATAGTCAATCTCTGGTTCAAACCTGATATTATCATATTTTTTTCGGGTGAATCCTGTTTGGAACTTGCTCATTGCCCCCAGGACCAGATATTCAGGAAGTTTTAAGCACCGGCTGCCGCAGCACAGTTTTCAATTTCTCCGGCGGGACACGGCGGGGATCGCTGAGATAAATCTCATGATGTTTGCCGTTCTCCACAAATCCATTGTTTGGGATGAAGTCGCTGTGCATCTGGGCCAGAACGGGTCCCTCATCATCATAGGAACCGATGTGCATGATCTGCACCGAAAGTCCCTCATGATAACGTTCCAACCGGACCTGATCCAGAGAGGCGGGATCTTTCGCCTGGCGCACTTGCTCGACTGCTTCGTCGAAGATTTCAACGCTGATCCATTCCGGAGTCATGATCATCATCGTCCAATCCCATTCTGATTTCTCACGGGTGAGAAAGGTTGCCATATCCTCCGCCCACCACAGTCCCTCCAGCGGCGGGACAACGTAATCCTTTTCCATTGTCTTTTTACTGATGAATTTCATTTTGTAGGCCACCGCGTAAAGTGCCTCGACCGCATCCTGGTATTCCTGGGCGGTATTGGGGTCGCCGTGCCCATCGACCATGATAAATTGCATCTCAGGTACATCCACCGTCATAAATTTCTTCGGGGGAATATATAACTGTTTTAATGTCTTTTTGAAATCAACTTTAGACATTTAATGATCTCCTTATTTCAAATAGAATTTCAAACAGACTGATTTTTAGATATTTTTATCTGCTTGTTCATCTTCCATTTTCTGAATAACCTTTTCAACCCAATTCTTTTCAGCCTCGAGCAAGATCAAGCTGTAATCAAAAAGTATTTCGACGTGATCTGGTAGAGGACGCTGAGACTCAGCCCGCGCTGCGACCTGTTCCAGGCGTCCTGCCAACCCCTCGCGATAGGATCGCAGCGCACCCAGGGACTGCTCCTGAGATATGAGGGGCAGGTTCGCGATACCAAGCAGAATCGATGGGTAGTTTTGTTTCGGTTGGGAAAGAGCCTTCAGTGTGGCTTTTTTTAGTGCCCCGCGCCCCTCGGCAGAGATCTGATAAACCCGCCGCTCCGAACCGCGTCCTTGCGTGGGGACAAGTTGACTCTCAACCAGCTTTTTTTTCTCCAGCTTCTTAAGCAAATAGTAGATCGAGGAAAAGCCGATCTCTGTCCACTCGCGCATGCCGCGTTCTTCAATGGTTTGTTCAATTTCGTATCCGTGGCGGGGAGTTTCGGCAACAAGGCCAAGGATGGCTAATTCTGCGTTAGTCATTTTTTTCCCTGTATTATTCTAGTACTAGAATAATTGATATTGTTGTTCTTGTCAAGCAATAAACCCCAAAATTGAATCGCACTTTGAGCTCTTTGGTCTTATTTCATTTGCCATCATTAAACTTATTTGAGCCCTGTGCTCAAACTATAGAGAATCCGAAAACCGCTTATACATGAAGGCGTCATTCTCCTGCTCACTCTGTCCCCCTGCTCTTGCACAGGGATTGGTTGATGGGCAGCGTAAATAAGTTAAGTAAAAATCCACCCAGAAAGGGTGGATTAACTACGCGTGGGGGCGTTATTGAAGGTCAGCGGGAAGGGGAAAATCCTAACCCCCATCATGTTATCCCCGCACAGGAATGTTGGACAGATCTAGAACCAGCTTTCTATTACATATTTCTCAAGTATATCCTCAATAGCATCTTTTCTTGAGCGGTCGATGGACACATTAGTGGCTCGCCAACTCAAAAAATTCGTTTTATTATGATCGTAACAAAAATATTTGTTTTCTCTCCGGGTACCGGAGCTAAATGCGAGTCCGGTTTATGAGGAGTTAGCCGGTGAAACTCCTTATCCACCGCACCCTCACGGCCAGGAGAACCCCATGAAGGCGAAGGCAATGTCGCCTTCCCAAGGGATAGAAGCTAACTCCTGCCGGTTTTCTCCGTTAGCGTCCATGATGGATAACACGTATCTGGAGGTTCCATCCACTAGATCTTCGGAATAGATCTGGGCGATGTGGGTGCTGTCGGGAGACCAGATGGATGAGAACATCCTATAGTTGTCGGGATTGAGGTTTGCCCGGCCGGTCCCGTTTACATAGATGACGAATATTTCTTCATTATCATTTTCCTGGTCAGTTGGACTGGAATATAATATCTTGCTGCCGTCAGGTGACCAGAGGGGTACGTTGTACGAGATGACCTCCAGCGTTATAGTCTCCCCACTCGTCAGGGAGCTGAGGTATCGATTCGAGTTGCGGCACTCCTCCTTCTCGTCTCCCTCACTTTCCTCCTGGTAATAGGGATCGGTGGTATAGAGGATCTGTTCCCCGTCTGGCGAAAGCTGATACCTAAAACCGCAATTCAGGTCTTGGGCGATCAGACGCAGATCCCCACCGTCCCGATTCATGTTGTAAAGGCCCCAAATCCCATCGCGATCTGAGGTGAAAACAATCCGAGTCCCGTTGGCAACCCAGGAAGCCCGTTTGTCCTCGGCGGGATTGCGGGTCAAGTTAATTGGCTCTCCTCCGTTCAGTCCAACTCGATAGATTTCCTGGTTGCCATCCTGGTCTGACAGATAGAGAATAAATTCCCCGTCCGGGGACCAGCGAGGCTCAACTTCATCTGCCCCTTGATTCGCCAGGACCTGCCAGTCTACCCCCTCCCGATCGGTCACCAGCACATCCCAACTGCCAGAAGGTTGGGCTACCACCAGGATTTGTGACCCATCGGGAGACCAGTCCTTAATAGTCACTATGGTATCCAGATACCGGAGCTGGTAAGTCCGGGATCCGTTTACGGTCATGAGGTACTGCTCATAATCACCCGTTCGTTGTGAAGTGACAATCCAGAGGCTGCCATCCGGTGAGATCTGGGGTGCCGGGGAGTCATCTGCGCTCAGCGGTTCATCGTAGACCTTTGTCACACCTGATCCATCCACATTGAAGGCATACAGAACATGCTCGCTTTCCATAAGAAAGGCAGCCAGGGGCCGGGTCCAGACCAGGACCTGCTCATCGGTGAAGTACGGCTCCGGTGTGGATGGGATTTCTTCGGTCTGGGTTTCCTCTTCCAGCTCAATCGGCGAAAAAGCCATCTCCTCCCCGGAAGCCAGCGGTGAAACCCCTACTCCAGCCAGAAATGGCATCGCCGGGATACTGATCAGCAGGGTCTCCAAAAGAAAGATCAGGAGCAGCCCGCCAAAAGCAAGGGAGACCATTCTTTGTAAGGTTTGATTGCGAAATTTCCCGGTATCTAACTCCGGAGGAAGCATAGCCAGGCGGCGCACAGCCAAAATACCGTAAAAGCCCACCTGGGTCCCGGTACTCAAAAACAACGCAATCAGACCGACTGCCATCAGGATAGTTAAATCCAGGGTGTTTAAGGCTTGGTTGAGAGCCAGGGACAGACCCCACATTAGCAGGAATAAGATTGAGTGTCTGCCAACAACTTGGTCTCCCACAAATTCCAGCTCCATGGTCAGACCGCGGAGGAAACCCAGCAGAAGCCCAAAGCTGAAGAAAGGTAGAGCCAGTCGCAAATCGGGTTTCACCCCTGAAATCGCCAAAAAAATGACCGGCATTATGAAACTGATCATAGCTGAGGATAAGGACGAAAGGGCTGTAATGCGGCGGGGTTTGCGAAAAGAGAACAACATCACAATGGTCATCACGACTGCAAACAGGGAGGTTAAAATACTGATGATTGTATAAAACATGGTTTATTATTCCCCTCCCTTCAACTTAGTCCCGCACTCACTGCAGAATTTTGCATCTGGTGCGTTGGTGCTCCCGCATTGGGGACAATTGCCTTGGTCTTCTTTTAATTCTGGTGCGGGGGTTTCCCCTGGTTCGATTTTTGCCCAGGCTTCCTGGCATAGTTCCAGGGCTTGATTGATAAGACCAGAATCGCTGGAGGTTTCCAGCCATTGACCTGCCTGGAGTGCCAGCAAGCTTTGCGTCCTTAATATATCTTTCTTTTCCTCTTCATCTTCCTCAATCTCCGCCATAGCCCCTAACATTTGGGCAGTAAAGAGGATGGAATCTCCTTCGTCCCGCAACTTAATATCCTCAGCAACAACCTCCCCTAATAGTGTGCTGTTAGCTGCAATTAACTGATCAAACTGTTCCTGAAACTCCTCATCCTTTATCATCCCCCGCATTAATAGGAAAAGAACACTGACTGAGGAATAAATATCAAAGAGTTGCCCATTATGGACACCCTCTGTATTCAGCGCATCCTGGGCTGCCAGGCAGGAAGTCAAGGCCCGGTCCACTCCGGCTACTTTCTTCAGTTCGTCCTCCTCCCCATCTGCCAGCTCGGTATAGATGGAGGCCCTAGCCAGGTGGGCGCTGGCGATTCCCCTCGGAAAGGGGATTTCGCTGAAAGATTCAATAGCTAAATCCGCCTGGGATAAGGCCTGCCTGGCATCCTCCTGAAATTCCAGCGGTTCAGTTGAGCGCTGGAGCAGGGCATATGTTACCTCCAGGTGAGCATAGCCCAATTCCCAGGGATCTTTTTCTTTAGAGGCGGCTTCGAGTCTTTTTTGGGCTGTTTCCAACATTGTCTCCTCCGTTCAGTCGATCAAAGCTCCAGGATTATTCTTGTCTGGGTCGGGTATCCCGAAGACTAATGAAGACCCTCCCCAATTGCTTCTTGGTCCAGGACGCTGCCTCTCCAATTTTCTTAATGGCGGGTAAAAACTTTTTGGGCGACTTCGTCCAATCAAATTGTTCTACATTGGTACGCTTGTACAGCATTTTTTTTATTTTAGGCACGTCCTGATTGCGCTGTTGGGCCTTGGTTCCATATTCAACAAATTTTCGGGGAAGTTTTTTTATTCCTTTTAACATTTTTTCAAAATCAGCCTGGTGTTGTTTTAAAAACTTTTCGACTGCTGCAGCTTGTTCTTTCGGTAGACCCCATTTGGCAGCTGCGATGGCTGGATCGGTGATGAATTGTTGGTGGATTTTTTTGATCACTTCCTCTCCCCCTTGCAGACCACGCTCCAACCACACCACACCCTCCCGTTCCTCCCTGGACAGATATGACAAATCGGCATCAACCTTCTTCCGAACCTCCAGCAGCTCCTTGGTTATCCGCAGAAATTCTTTAAGTTTGCCGGATTTGCTACCAATCCCCAAATCATTGAGTTTCTTCAGCTTGGGCGCGACCTTCTGTTTCCAGAGTTCGCTCTCCTTGATCTCTTTCGGCACACGCTCAAATATTTTCTTGACCTCGGATATGGTCTTGTCCACCGCCTCCCGGTATCCCTCCGTGTCATCTACCAGCCGCTCCAAACGCTGCTCGACGGTCTCTCCGGAGGCTGCCTTCACAGCAGATGGGGGTGCGGCTGCGGTATCCGGAATTGGATCCAACTGAGCGGAGGCGGAGGCTTGAGCTCCCTTATCGACCCCTTTCTCTTCTGGCAGCGAGGAGGGAGGGTTGGCAGCCTTATCAATTTTCTCTGCTTCCGGGAGCCGCTTCGGCGAATCCTCTGGTGTTTTTTTCTCTACCTCAGGGGAACTTGGCGGGAGTTGTCTTCCTTTTGGCCAACGCCACTGATCTAAAGCCTGCTCCAACTTCTCCTTCGGGACACCGGACCGATAGTTAACAATCATCCAAATGGCGATCAGCGCTGATACACCGGTCCCAGCGACAGCCAATCGGGCGGGGTCAATGTTGGACAGGCCTGCTGAGTTGAGAAAGGATTCCAGGCTCGAGGTGAGAGCCGATACACTAGAGACCTCCGAACTTGCGGACTCTTCTGTTTTCTCTTCCTCTTCGCTGGTTTCCGATTCAACGACAGTTACCTGCAGGCTCTTCCTGGCACTGCGATCTTCTTGCCCGAAGACTTCAACCGAGACTTCGTAGTATCCGATTTCTTCCCCTTTCCAGGTGAATGTGCGGTCTTTGGTCTTCGATCCCGCTTTCCCTTCCAGGGACCATAAATACTCCAATGATTCGCCCTCTTGGGCACCACTCACGCTGGCGGTGCAGGATACCGACTCCCCCATCTTTGGATTGGATGGGCAAGCGATAGAAACACTCAGTTCATCAGTTTCTTCACTTTCCTCCGCACTTTCCTCTTCCTCTCCGCCGGACCCTGCTGGTAAGACGGTGATTTCGAATTCACCGGTACACTTGGGGGTGTTTTGTTCATCTATGCTGGAGCATGTGCCGTAGGCCATGAGGTTGCCCTCTTTGCAGAAGGAGGCTGTCGCGGTCACCTTTGCCGTTCCGGTTTGAGAACCGGCCCTTAGTGTCACCTCAAAGGGTGAGCCGGCCTTCACTATGGTTTTATTTACCGAGGGTGGAGAGGCGGATGTCCCCAGTGAAGTGGTGATTTCCACTTGAAGAAGATCATCCGCGCCTGCTGCCGGGTACCAAACGCAGCCCGAAAGATCGAACATTAACCTGGTCTGACTTTTGCCGTCGGCCACTAACTCAGTCGGATCGCCCGTTTTGGTATAAATAGAGAGGCCGCCAACCTGGGCGTAAGCAACCCTGGTAAAAAGGGCACCTGCGATCAAGAATAAAACCAGGAGTGTACTTGCCTTGTACAAAGCGCTTCGGGATTTAATTTTCTGGAGCATAACTGTACCTCAGGTCTATCTGAAACCAATCCTTCTATCCAGGAAAATAATCATGAGCTGGATATTTATTGGATCACTCTGGCGCCTCAATTGAAACCTGCTGAAAGATGATGTGAGACCCACCTACACCTTCCGGTGTGAAAGCCATCAGACATAGATTTCCATCCTTGAGCGATCCATCGTGAAGATCTGCCACCAGCTCGCCGTTGATCAAAGCCAAAATCCAATCCCCCTCCATGGAGACGGCCAGCCTGTTCACTCCACCATCCCTGAGGATGGCTTCTGATGGCGTCCAAGGGATAAGATCGATGGTCTCGCCGACCCGCTTGCCAAGCCGGAAGGATCCCTCATCTGTGACTTGGAAGAAATAATAGTTATCAACATCTTGCTGGCGAAATACAATTCCGTAGTATCCGGGATATTCACTCACGCTTTGGACTTGGGTGACGAAAGTGAAATCATCGAACTCCCGATCTCGAAAATGGGAATATGTACCAATTGCCTCTGTGTACAATTCTATGTGCAGATTGCCTCCCTCAATCCATATCTTAACTTCCTCTCTCTCGGTTTCACCCCAATGTCCCGCACTGCTCTCGAATTCATCGACGAATTCATAACGCTCTTCAATTTCTATGACGTAATCTTTTGTGTAGGTCCCAGGCTGATAGGTTTCCCAGCCGTCGAAGATCGGATCCTCATACGATGTGGACCAGAGGTAGTGATGAATTCCCGTTTCCAGGTCCTCCACGACGGTTCGGTAAAAGCGGCAAAACATCCCATCTTGTTGGGTGTCTTCCCACGTCCACATGTTCTGTGGAATGGCGGTACCATCGAACGTTCCCACCATCTCAATGACAGCCATGTTGCCTTCAAGTGTGGCCTGATCAATCGCGCACCATCCCATGACCAGGGTGCCTGGTGTGTCAGCAGGAAACTGGCCTTCGTAGATGAAGTTCTCTTCACTACTCAGGTCCGGCATGTATTCAGCCTCCACGGTTAAGCTGAGGAGAGAACCGTCGGTCGATGGATCGTAGGATCGCAAATTAAAACCACTCCAAGTCTCAGGAGCAGAACCGATAGGTGCAGCTGAGTCGGTTGGGAAAGGCGATTCCTCGGCAGCCGAGTCAATGCTGTCGAGCCCCTCTTCAGCCACCCCTGGGGATATGGACGCCAACTGGCTCACCGAACGCCCTCGGCTGAATGAGACAATTTCTACTACCGCGTAAACACCAAATGCCAGTACAAAAAGCGCACTGATGAACCAAAGGCCAATGACCCCCCAGCGCCCCCCTTTGGTCTGGGTCGGGGGTATTGCTTCCAGTTGCTCCGGCTGTTGAGGTGCCGGGGTAATCGATTGGATGGGCTGTTCTTCCTCTGGGAGGACAAGCGAGGGTGTTCGAAGATTCCATTCTTCGCCGTCATACCAATACCAGTCGCCGCTGTCCACTCCCAGCATCCAATAATCACCATCATTGTCCTGGACCACGAGTTTGGTCAAGGCAGCTTGATATTCCTCTGAAGTGAGCTGCCCCGCGTTATAGGAGGTTTGGGTATCTGTGAAGATCTCTTGAGTTTTTCGGAAGGACTCCGGCAGCTGCGGAAGAGCCGCGCCGCACTCGAAACAAAACTTCCCACCTTTTGGGTTCGCTTGCCTGCATTGTCGACATGGAACAGCACCGGGAACACGAGGTGTCGTCAAGCTTGAGGTGGAGTCGGTCTGCGGTGGCAATCTCATTTGGATGACTGTCTGGTCCGCATCCTGTTCCAGGCAGACCCGCAGGAAAGTATTGCCGATTTGAATAATATCATTTTCGAGAAGGGGTTGGGAGGTAACACGCTTGTCGTTGACGAAGGTCCCATTAGAGCTATTCAAGTCTTCGATCTGAAAACCGCCATCACGAAAGTGGATGATCGCATGGCGGCGTGAGACCAGGTTATCATCCACTTGGATTTCGCAGTCGGATCCGCGGCCGAGCGTGGTTTCTGAGCCTGTCAGCTCAAAACGGATTTCGTCGGGTGTCCCCTCATTCCCTATCAACCAGACCAAAGGAGTAGTGTTAACCATCAGCCCTCCCATCATTGAGCACTGATTACAAGACCTACCACATTCATTTTCAGACCGGGGCTGCCCTCGTCCCTTAGGATATACAGATCTTGTACTAGAGGATTGCCCACTGCTGCCGGTTCAAACTCCCAAGCGTTGCAAAATGGGTGTCATGATTGATGTAATGATTCTATTGTGATCTGTTATGTGGTACAGCTCACCTTCCTCGAAACGACCCACTGGACATACGAACGAGGAGAAATGGTTTTCATGCCGCAGTGTAAAAGTGTTGGTTCTCCGGCAACCATTTTCATCCCCTTCAATGCAAGGAGCCCACGATGATCATAAATGTGATGAAGACTGGTATCCCTGGCAATAGTGTTGTCTATTTTCTTAACTTAACCGCCAAAGGAAATCAGACCTCTCGATATTTTTGGGCATCATGAAGGGGTATGATTATCCTACCTGATTTTTTGGCTTCCTGCAATACTTTATAGGGCGCCTTGATGGAACCTGTTTTTTTTGGCTTGAGGCAGGATATAGACCTACCGAAGAAATCATTCCCAATCCTGGGTCTGGTTGCTGAGCCAAACCCAGGCAAAGACAAAGAACGCTGTCGTTATAAGGGCAGTATGAAGTTGGAGACTTCCGAATACATTCAATCTCGCTATTTCATTACCGAACCATCTGCTTTCCTATTCTGAATACACGCTATCAGCAAGCAACTAGCACCGTTTATGGTACGAGAGATTCAATATCGACTCCTGCTGCATTAATTAACATACGCATTTGATCGTAAAAAGCATCATCCGTTTCTTGGAAGCCCTCACATCCATATAGATCATTGAGAACCTGCCCCTCATTAATTGACTCAAGGTTCCTTAAAACATTCTCTAATTCAACTCGCACTTCGGTGGGTATATCCGGAGAGAAGGTGAAGCTATTGTTCGGGATCCAGATAGATTCGGCAAGAATGGTTACAACATCCAGGACATCCGGGTATTCATCCTGAAGAGGAATGAGTGAATTAATATACGTTGCCCCGGCATCACAATCACCATTGTAAATCGCAGATATAATTTCTTCGGGATTTCCTGAGTCGATGATCCCTGCCAGATCTTGCTCGGGATCTATTCCCTCAGCTCGCATCATAAGACTGGGGATAATCCAAGAAGACATGGATTCAGAGGAAGTCCTGCAGAATACCGCACCAGTCAGATCAGCAACTCTGGAAATATCACTTTCGTGGTGAATTAGAATTTGGCTAATGCTTGAAGTGCTATCGTATCTTTTGGCAATCAATGAGCCTTGGGCACATCCGTTCCCAACAGCAAGCAAATAACTAAAGGGAGGTAACACGCCAAAATGATAATCCCCTGAGCACAATCCATTAACAAGCTGCAAATAATCTTCCAGCACAACTGTTTCGATGACCATCCCAGTTCTTTCCTCAATAAGATCCTCAACCTGAGCTATGCTGGACTCCACATTTTCGTTTGTCTCAGGCACAATCGCCCAAACCCATGGCAGCATCGCATTTGAATCCGGTTCAGGGGAAGGTGTATTCGTTACAGTAATAGTTATTGTCTGCTCTTCTAGTGAAGGTGGTGTATTAGTAGCAGAAGCCACCGCCTGCTCTTCTGGTGAAGGTCCGCAGCCGGATAATGACACCCCAATTATCAATAATATTAATCCAATATATAATCTCTTTTTTACATTCATTTATTAATTCCTTTATAACGAGATAACGATAGGGGATATTACCCGTTGAATATTTTTTAATACATACCAATTTCTATGGCATTGTTTGACAAAATGCGACATCACTGTGGGTAGATTTTGGAAAGGGTTTTCCAATTTTTCGTACAATTCCTGTAATATAACATGATTGAATTATAACTTCAACGGAAAAGACTAATCACCTAAGGTGAGCAAAAACCCACCCATAGAGTGGGTCATTTTATGGATGTTGGTGGGCATCAGAGGGAAGGGGAAATAACCAGTAAGCAGTAATCTGTATTCAGTTGTTCCATTTATTACCAACTCCTCCGCACTCCCTCACCTGTCCTGCCTGTACTGCGACCAAAGGAAGTGCCGAAGTGAGTATACCGAAGGTCGTATCGAAAGGCGTATCGAAGGACCTGGTCTCCCCCAGTCAGTCTTTCCGTTTAAGCAGGCGGGGCAATCTGGGTGAGTTAAGCAAAAACCACCCTATCTGGGTGGATTAATTTATGGCATTGTTGAATTTTTCCTTTAACCTGAACAGGTTAGCCTGGCAGTAGCCTGATTGTAGCAATTGTTCCCGGCATGGCCACCCGAACTATGCCATCCTGTACTTCCAATGGCATTAGATCGCGTTCGCGTGCATCGCACAAAAAGGCTCTTATCACCTTGAATTGATGAGCTGTAACCAGCACTGGTGATTTAGGCAAGACTGGCGCATTCAGGCGCAGGATGATCCCTTCTCCCCGCGAGGCTGGCTTGATCGCTCCCACCCAGACATCGCGGGAGTCGGTTGTGACTATGGAATCGGCAAGTCCGCGCAGCGCCCTATCTCTAGGAATGCTCCAGGGACCATTCTCAATGTCTTGTGCCAGAAGATGAACCTTGTTTTCCTGCCAATCGCCATTTTCTGTGAATAAGAGCGCATATTCAAAAGCGTAGCTTTCACGTTCGTGACCGCTGGCCGGGTTGCCAGGAATACCGATCAAACCAAATACTTTTTCCCGGGTGGCGTTACGCATCGCAACCAGATCTATTTGTCCGTCTGGCTGGTAAGAAATTGCCCCTGGCATAGGCTGCATAATGGCAAGCCCCCGCCGGGATTCATCATCCTGGAGGTGGATAAAATGGTGCAAAGGCCAGAAAGTGGGGTCATAAATCCGCATTGGTGGGCGAACGACCATCCCGCCTGGCGTATCCATCACCAGTTCTTTTGAATAGATACCAGTCGCAAAACGGACAGTGACAGAATGTCCTTCAGCTGCTTTTCCTTCAACGCGGCAGTGAATTATTGACGAGTTGTCCCTAAACCACATCCTGCGGTGAAATACCTCGCCGTCAAGTTCACTGCTGCTAATAATCTCCAATCCGTTATCGCGCTCATGCACCTGGATCTGATTTCGACCCTGACTGGCGCGGGTTGATTCTTTCCAGATGCCTCCAGCAAACTCAAGTCCCATACGCCAGAGACCACCTGAATCGCGATAACTGACCAGATCATTTGAAATGCCAGTTAGCAGAGGGGTCGGTGTATTCCGGGATCGTAGATCAACGATTGCGCCGCCAGCATCTTCGTTCAGCTCAATCTGGTAGTCCACGTTCTTAATCTGAATCCTGCCGTTTTGTCGGTTCCACCTCAAGGATTGAAAGCTTTCATCAGTTACATCAGATATGGATAAATCAGAAGCGAGGTGATCTATGACCACCTTTACCGAATCGGCTGCCTCTGTAAGCCAGGGAATTTGCTCCTCTTCAACGACTTTGTTTGGCGAGGTGCCGGTGATAAAGTCATGATGATTCGAGACTGCCGCCTGCCACCAGGCATCTTCAAGCTCCCCGGATATGGACTTTATTTCCCCGCGGTTTTCAGGCAAAAAGGATAACTTCTCAGCCAGCAGGAGATCACTGACAAGATTGCGGCACCGCTGCTTGAGCGTGGGGCGTGCGGTGTAAAAACCAGTCCAGTAGGGATTGGGATCAAGTTCCAATACAGGAAGGTGATCCTGATACGGTTCAATTAGCGCAAGATAATCATCCAGCCCGGCGTTGACCGCCCAGACGCCAGTCTTCGAGTAATGATTTATGTTGTAGCGGTCAAGCAGGGCGACGAGATCGGAGATTGGTTCTACAAAATCAAAACCAATCGGACACAGCATATAGGGTGTGCGGCTTAAGGGAGAAAGCTGGGCAACATACTTCTTTATCCGGCGCGCAACATGGCGGTCAGATCGCAGAGAAACTGCAAACCGGGCAAGATAAACGCGGCTCACGCCAGCATAGGCGAGCATATCCCCTTGCCCGTAGGTAAATGCATTCCAGTGGCACAGTACCTGGGCCCCATTTTGGTCGCGCCAGACAAAGTCTAGACTGCGTTCCTGGGCCAGCAGCCGTTCGGCGCTTGAGCCTTCCCTGGGAAATCGCCCAGGTGATTCCAGATCACAGCCCATAAAGTACATCCCATCAACACGAGTGATGGCAGTGCGATCAAAACCAGCGGCTCTCAATAACGAAGGAAGTGTTGGCGTACAGCCGAAACTATCGGTAAAATAAGCCAGCTTCGGTTCCTGTTCCATCCCGTTGGCGCGAAGCCACTCCTGACCGAGGAGAAAATCGCGAAGAATTGCTTCCGCGCTGGGCAGCAGTGTATCCGCGGTAGTGACCCCACTGCTGGTCAGGCGCAAGCGCCCTTCGTTGACTAATTCGCGAACGATATCACGCTGTTCAGGACAGTGATCCCAATATTGGTGCAAGAAGAAAGTGCACTCAACCGAATAGATTCGCCGCGGTTCCTGCTTTAACCCTTCAACAGCCTGGTCAAGGTTGCGGCGCACAAATCGCTCGAAATATTCTTCTGCTGTGAACAGCCAATTTGGATCCCAATGGCTCGACTCGGAAAATATCAGCACTCGTTCGGCATCATCAGGGATGCCCAGATGGCGGCGAAGTTGCCGGTCAGCAGCTAGGGGAACTTGTTTCATTTTTTTTATACCCGCACAAAGAGTTTCTTAAAACCAGGTTTCTTGCCCGGGTTTCGCACCCCTGGTAAAAGCTCCACAAAACAATAACCCACGCGCTCCCCTCCGGGGTTGATAATCTCAGCCAGTAATTCGTAATAGGCCAAGTTCATTTGACCATCCATGATGGGACAAATCTGATAGCGTTCTTCCTTGATCCCGGGTAAAACCAAATCCCAACCTTTTGAAAAGACAAATCCATCCACCTCAACGAGTTCTTTTGGTGTGTAAGTGTAATCGCGAACTAATTCCCTATTACCTGCTTTGTCGATATAAGTCCCATCATAATAGGGGTGCTGGGGAAAGGCAAAGAGCATCACCTCTTCGTCGTCAAAGAAACGAAGGGAAAACCATTCCCAATGTGTGGCAGGCTCAACCAGCCGGTAAGGCCCCCATTGCCGGTCAAACCACGATTTTCCAGTCACATTCAGGGTTGTTTTTTCTCCTGCTGAATTGCGTAAAACCATTTCTCCCGTAGTTGGCATGTTTGGATAGGAATAATAGACTGTTCTTTGGACGGGATCGTCCGGCTCCCCCATAACCAAAACGCCATCGTCGCCGTGCCAGAATGCCCCTTTACCGTAATCCAGATTGAGATCGAGTGAAAACTCATCTGTTTTTACACTCAGGCTAAGATCCTCTGTGTGTCGCTGTAAATGGGCGAGTGGTGGGAAATGAATATTGTTTTCGTCAGTAAAAAATTTTTTCTCAAATAAACTGAACCTTTGTTTGAAAAAATGTTTGCCTGTTGTAAAATCCGTAAAAGCTAACTGCAATACCGTGATGGTAACTCCATAAATTCTGGCGCGCAGCAAGGTGTATTGGTAGGAGTAAATGCGTTCGGGGTGTTCTGGGTCGGCCAGATAACCCGTAATATACCACCAGCCAGACACTTTTTGATGAGGCGGCCATTCTGCATTGAAATCACCGTGATCTCTTTCTCGATAGGGTATTGTGTATTTCTTTTTCATCAGATTCTCTCCGTGTCAAATATT
>JAUWEC010000046.1 GCA_030608465.1 Chloroflexota bacterium | reverse complement strand
AGACAAGGTTAATCCGTGGCAGACCGGGCAAGATAAAGCGAGATATTCCCCGAATTCTGGAGTCACTCCTGCTTCCGGAGGAGTTGGTGGTTTTTCATTATGCGGAATTAACTCTGCCGGCAGGAAGGTAATCTCCCGACTGAGGTTCATGACCATAAAACCCGTGGTGGAAAGCTGGCTGGGATCTGGCTGATTATCTACCAGCGGCAGACTGCGGATATAGGCTAAAGCCGCACCCAGATCTCTTTCAGAGAGATAATAAAATTCAGTGGAAGGCATAAACAGCAGCGCTGTACCATCTGGACCCAGGCCGTGCCGAACTGCTCGAATGAGGTCCTCGTCCGTTCGCTGGGTTCCGATCCCGCCCTGCCCGGTTGTCAGGTTGGGAGTGATCACCTGGCCAACGGCAGGATTGTCCAGGTAAACCAGGCCCTCCAGTCGTTCACCGTGGCAAGCCTCACATCCGCGGTATTGAAAGATCCGTTTCCCTTCAATTAAGCTATGCTCATCATCAGGAAACAGTATTGAACCAGGGTAAACCTGGTACACTTTTGACAATCTGGCCTGGCCCAGCCCGTAGAGGATCAGCGCGGTACCCGCAACTAAACCGATGAATCCACCCAGGATGATTCCCAACCACTTTAAGCTGGATTTCAATTTCCGGCTCCTTTTGTATACAGCGTCAGAGTGTTATCATCATTAGTTTCAATCCGCAGCGGCATCAAATTTTCAGACGCCGGACCGTTAAGCACGCTGCCGTTTTGATCAAAACGAGAGCCGTGGCAGGGACAGGAAAAACTATTCCCATCCTCTTCCAACAAACAACCCAGGTGAGTGCAGCTCAGGCTGAAGGCAGAGAATTCACCCCCACGGTTGTAAATCACAGCTGGGATATCAGGCCGGATGATTTTCGAAC
This sequence comes from Chloroflexota bacterium, assembly GCA_030608465.1. Taxonomy (GTDB): domain Bacteria; phylum Chloroflexota; class Anaerolineae; order Anaerolineales; family UBA11858; genus B10-G9. Next base: position 15,623 of record JAUWEC010000046.1, on the reverse strand, counting down.
CGGGAGGATAATCAGCAGCATCCCCCAAGTCATAGACAGTAGGTGAGCCGGGGTCGGGACGGAAGCTGAAAAATCGGACCAATCCACCCAATCCAAGCAGCCCTGCCAGGCCGAGCAACAGTCTGGTTATGAGCTGAATAAAATTTCGACGGGGGAGTTTCTTTTCTTCTTCCATATTTCTAGTACCCCTTAAGTAATAAATAAAATATTCCTAGTTTATAAAGCCCAGAAAAGTCAGGACGAGAACAAACCCGATGATCAAGGCTGCAAGGACCTGCGCAATCCGGCTGCCCGCTGGAAACCAGCGTCCTAAATCCTCTTCCCTGGTGGTGGGCAGCCAATACGGCAATAGCCCTAAAACGAGGATGATCAGGATCGGTACAATCACGCCCCATAGGAAAGGGCTGCCCAGCTGGAGAAGCTGTTGGATCCAGAGGAAAAACCACGGCGCCCGGGAATCTCCGGTCAGTGCGCCGTTTTCAGTGAGCGGCTGATCGATGGGAGCAGGGATTAGGACCGAGAGCATCAGCACGACCGCGCCGGCAATTAACATGACCTGTACTTCCTTCCTAACCAGTTCAAACCGGGAGACCCGTTTAATCTTGTTTTCCGAACCTGAAGGCGGACTTGCGATACCGCCGTCTCGGCGGACCAGGAAGATATGCCAGAGCGTAATCCCAACCATGGCCATCGTCAATCCGAAGATATGCCAGGTATAAAACCGGGTTAGCGCAGCGGCGCCAGGTTCAGCCCCACCGATCACAAATTGATACAGACCCTCACCGATCCAGGGGATGGTTTTTAATATATTAGTTCCCACTACCAGCGCCCAGCGGATGCCTTCATCCCAACGCAGGGCATACCCGGTGAAATCCAGCAGCAGGATCAGGACCAGCAAAACCAGCCCCAATAAATAATTAAAACGCCTTGGTGGAGCATTGGCCCCGGTCAGCACCACGCGCAGCAGGTGGACGGTAATCGTAATAACCAGCAGTTGGGCAGACCAGTAGTGCAGGTTGCGAACCAGGTTTCCAAATGGGACCAGTGTGGTCAGAGTCTGGATAGAACTGGCAGCCTGATCTGGGGTCGGTGTGTAATAGTACATTTCCAGGGCGCCAGTGATCAACAGGATCAGGGAGAAGAATACCGCCAGACCGCCTGCACCCAGCGTGTAACCGAAGCGGGCTTGCGCCGCAGGGATCCGGGGTGGATGCAAATGGTGGTAAAAATTCCCTCTGCGTTCAGCCCCGGTTTTTTCTAGTCCTTTTCTTTTTCCCACTGAGATCCCGGCAGCAGCCAGTACGAGTACCACAGAAAGAAGCAAAACACCCGGCAGTTCGCTGCCCGGCAGCTGGACATCACGGTGAAGGGGGACAGCCGCGCTGTTATTCCCGGATAGTTCCAGGTCCTCTAGGTCTCTTTTATTGAGGGTCAGCAGGAAGGCGGTCAGCTCCCAGGCTTGATCGCTGGATATAGATCCGACTGGAGAGAGCGGCATGCTGCTCTGAATATATGTGCCCAGTTCAAAAGCATTAGCGAACTGGGGAAGGGCTCCTGGCTCGGCCAGGGCGGGCACGCCGCTTTCCGGGAGTTGAAAGCTGTTCTCCGGGGCGTCTTCCCCGTGACAGCCTGAGGCCCAGCAATCCCGGTAAACCGGCGCGAACGCTGCCCGCCAGTCGGCGGTCAAGCCCTGCCCCTGGTCTCCATGGCAGTCCTGGCAGATACCCCAGTAGACCTGGGTGCCGTTATCCGCCTGAGAGGGAGGATAAACCGTTGGTGGGGGACCCGGACGATCTGCCACGGACGGTGTGGACTGAGCGGTGCCTAGAAATGGGGAAACCCCGGCAGTCACTACAGAAAGGAAAACGGCTCCCAACAAAAACAGAATAAAGGAAAAAACAACCAGGAATCTGGACATGATTCGATATTGAATCCTCCACAAACCACACTCTTTCTGGATTATACAACAGCTATGGCTCGGTGAATTGTGTATGTTTTGTCAAGATCTTAATTTTATTTATTGACCAGGAATTTTAAGTTCGCTATACTTATAAAAGATAGACAGCCCACTCAAAGGAGATACCAATGATAAAATTCCGTTTCATTATCTTTGGAATACTTCTCACTATATTGTTATTTATTACAGCCTGCGGAACCCCAGGGATAGCGACTGTTCCGCCATCTGACACGCCCACAGATACTTCTACACCCGAACCTACCGGGACGCCGGCCCCCGAGTTGACCGAGGTCTTTTACGATCTTGATCACACAGATCAGGGTCTGTTGATCAATTCAGGAGGGGATGTTGATACGGAAATTGTCCCTATTGAAGGGGAGAAAGCCTTTCGCTCCGGAAATGGACAGGCACTGCCGTCTTCGGATGGTAATGATGTGCCAGACTCCTACATCCAATTCCGGGTGGATGACAATTTTATTTATCGTGGGTTACCAACCTCGCGAGTTAACATCATTGTTGAATACCTGGATGAGGGCACGGACCGTTTTAATATCCAGTACGATGGACTCAGCGGTGGACCCTATGGGAATGGGAAATTCAAAGACTCAGGGTTTGTCTTCAAAACCGGCACCGGAGAGTTCCAGACCGCAGTGATCCCGATTTGTGATGCCAATTTTGCCAACCGCGATCAAAACACTGATTTCCGCATTGTGGATATGGGGGACGGTGCGGAGACGATCCGCCGGATAACTGTAGAGAAAGTGACCTCAAGCGCGGGACCCGCGGTAATCAACGTTGATTCCTGCGGGGCAAATCCATTTGATGATCAGCCTGACAGCGACGCCATCCAGGCCTGTATCAACCAGACCTGCAGCGGTGATACAGTGACCTTCACCTCCGGCGGTGGGGGTTCTGACTACCAGGGGTATATGATAGACAAAACAATCTTCCTGGTCCATCCAACAGTAAAAACGAATCTTACCTTCACCTCCACGGACCCTGATGATCATGCTTTGTTAAAAGCGACATCCGACCTGAAAGGATTTGTTGTCCATCTCTTCTCTCGCTCAACATTGAGCGGTGGGGGGCAGGTTGATGACATCACTGTCAGCCAGCTGGATTTTGACGGCAACCGGGATGAGCGAGTGTGTTTTGGGAAAATCCTTGAGGGACAGAATTGGGCCGAGGAAGAAGGGGAAAACGACAACTGGGGATCCTGGCTTCCTGAGTGTACTAATCCTGGAGATCCCTGGTGCAGTGCCGGTACTTTGTCAATGTATGGTGGCATGGGTATATACGATTTCGAACAAGACTATCAAGCTTATCCAGAATACTGGAGTACAGGTATAATTGTAAAAGACGTAACTATCTCCAATACTGAATGCGCGACAGCACTTTCGTTCCAGGGTGCTGCCGGGAGAATTGATTCCGTAGTAATTGACACCGCTGGTGAGCATACCCATGCTCCCGGTTGTGACCTTGTAGATCAGGACGAGGAAGTTGGAGCCTGGTCTGATGGAATTACATTTGAAGGACCAGCACACATTGTCACCAACAATACCATCAGTGATCCATCTGATGTCGGCATTGTCTTCTTTGGAGGTCGCGACACGGTTATCACCAATAACCTGGTCCAAGCCCGACCAGGCAATCACGGCATGTTTGCCGCCATCGCTGTGCACCCCTGGACCTTTGGATGGCTCCCGGGGATTGAAGTAACTGGTAATCAAGTAATTAATGAAGCTGACGAGTCTTGTGGCGGGATCCATATTGGTATTAATATTGGTGGTCATCCCTGGAACGCCGGCTGTAGGTGGGGTGGTGCTTGGCCTTCAGCTGTTGGATCGATTGAATTAGATGGAGAAGGTAATCAAATCTGTACTACCTTGTCTCCTCCACCCGGTGGGTTGCCGTGTCCAGAAGAATCAGTTTGTAGGACTTGGGGGTATATCCCATCCGGGGAAACTTTGACACTGGCTAATAATGTTGTCACGGGGGCACAGGTCAACTACATAATTGAAGGCATGGAGGTCGAGGGAGAGCTGATCCTTGATAACAATGTCAGCAACCAACCCAGACTAACCGGGTGGGAAGATGATCGTTCCTGCACCTGGGATGGGATTACCGACAGCTGGGGTACGCTTGATTTTGTCGCGCATGACCCCTCAATCGATGGCTGGACCGATATACGGATTTACTGCATCCGGTGAACAACCTGCATACCAGACAACCCTGATATTCTTCGAAGCTCGATCTATAAACAGAAGAAGGAGCTAATGATGAAAAAACCCCTGGAATTTGGGTCCGTAAATTCAACAGCCTTAACCGTCCTGGTTGACAACAAGGCTGATCTGATAGTTAAGTCATCTGAGCGGGTAAAGTATTTCCCGGATGGACCATTGCTGGCGGAGCATGGATTTTCTGTATTGATTCAACTGAACGATTCGAAAGGAAAAATTCTTTGGGATGCAGGGGTTTCAAAAATTGCCTTGATGGAAAATATGCGTAGCATGAAGCTGGAAAAAACCCCAATATCAAAAATTGCCCTCAGCCATGGACACTTTGACCACTATGCGGCGATGACCGATGTGTTAATCGGGCTTGATTTGCTGCCCAAAGACAAAAAATGGGATACGCCAGTTAATAAAGATGACATTGAGGAGTGGATGATCAGCTCCCGAATTCCCATCATTGCCCATCCAGCAGCATTTCGAGAACGCTGGTGGGAAAAGGATGACGGCACGATGGTTGGCCCGTTTTTGCCGCCACCTCAAGGGGAATGGCAGGCAGCCGGCGCGGAGATTATCCTCTCTGAGGGACCATACCAACTTGCCCCAGGATGTTGGACTACCGGCTACATTCCCAGGAATAGTTTTGAAGAGTCAGGAAGATCGGATCAATTAAGATATCGAAACGGCTCGGATTTTATACCCGATGATCTCGAAGAAGATCAGGCGGTTGTGATTAATATCAAAGGAAAAGGGTTGGTTGTGTTGTCCGGTTGTGCTCACTCCGGCATTGTGAATACAATACAATATGCCAGGGAAATTTCCGGGGTTGATACGGTCTACGCAGTAATAGGAGGATTTCACCTTGCCCGATCGAGTGAGGATGAGATTGATCAGACCGTTGAGTATCTGAAAAGCATAAAACCTGATCTGGTTGTGCCGGGTCACTGTACAGGATTTAAAGCAATCTGCCGATTTGCGCAGGAGATGCCTGACCAATTTGTAGAAGGGGTGGTTGGGGCGACCTATTTGTTCTGATCTCTCAATTGATACCTTCGATCTAAATTATTCTTAGTTCGTGTAAACCGGGGGGTTGGCCCAGTAGGTTTTAATCCCGTTAATTAGACAGCTTATAAATATGTTGATATCTCCTCTCTTAATTTTAGTATTTATCTCGGCTGCAGGATGTATCTGGTTTGCCTATCAGGGACCCAGGTGGATGTTTTACATTCTCAAACCGCTGACCATGGTATTGATCTGCCTGACAGCCATCCTGGGAGGGAACGGCCTGACGGTTTATAAGATGATGATTATCGGGGGATTGGTTTGTTCTCTGGCAGGGGATATATTCCTCATGCTGCCTTCGGATCGATTCCTGGCCGGGTTGGAGGCATTTTTGTTGGCGCATCTTTGTTACATCACCGCCTTTGCATCTGATATTTATTCATTGAGCTACTGGCCGCTAATTCCCCTTATCGTCTGGGGCATTGTGTTTTACTTATTTATCTCCCCCTCTCTCGGAAAACTAAAAGTACCAGTGATTATTTATATTATGGTCATTCTGGTGATGACCTGGCTTGCCTGGGAGCGATGGATACAAATGGTCCAAATCGAAACACTACTGGTCTTGATCGGGGCGGTTCTTTTTGCCATTTCAGATACCATTCTGGCCGCTAATCGATTCAAGGGTGCATTTAAACCAGCCCAGGCCTTGAACCTGGTCACATATTTCGCAGCGCAGTGGCTGATTGCCAGTTCGGTAGGGATGTTGGTTCTTTAGAAATGGATAAGGAAAATCTTTGAGGCAGGTTAAGTTTTGATAGGCATTTACGGACTTATCCGACACCGTTAAATACGATCACCCGGAGATAGGCAACTCAGGATTATTTAAACCAAGATGTGGGAGGGGAACTACCAGCCTCGAATGACTGAGCGGGAGAAGAGTTATTTAATCAAGGCTGAGTTGTTGGGCGATATTATCCGTTAGCTGGTGGCCGGATTCATGCATGAGTGTTTCGTGGTCAAAATCATCAAGTTTGGTCATGGTAGTCAGGCAAGGAAAGTGCTTGTGAAGTAAATTGGCCTTATCTAAAACTTCATCTGTAGAAAGACCAATGATTTGTTCGGCGACATGACGGGTATTGCCGCAGACCGCATCGCGGATTACTTCAGCGGAGAGGATCTTTTTTGTCTCAGGGTCTACTTCAACATTCAGATCAGGCTTCCCAAAAAGACGGGCAAATTCTGCTATTTCAGGACTCTCAAATTCAATTCGATCCCATCGGGTGACTCCATAGTCGTTCTGCGTTAAGGAGCAAAGTGGTCTGGGAGTGGCGCAAACAACATCCATGTCTTCCAGCCATCCGCGTAATTGCCGCCCCAGGCCAAGCGGCAGCCAGGTCTCGTTATTAACCGCGACAATCACCGCTTTTGCCCCGCTTAGCCTGGCAATCTCGGGCAGCAGTTCAGCCACGCCTTTAATTTCCGCAAAGGAGAGGATCAGATCAGTTTGGGGGAACCCGTCAGGAAGATGATCTTCGGGATAATCAATCATTGGAGGCAGCGCCTTCGGTGTCTGCCAGGTATTGACAACCCAATCTTTGGGGGCATACGCGCGGATATTTCGTACGTTGCGATGGCCGAATTCATCGGTGACCAGAGCTAATATTCGCATGTTTTTAGTTTTTGATACAAAAGGAGAATCCAAATATTGTGATGAAATTTCCCTACTTAATGAAACAGCTAATCATGATCAACCCCACGCAGGTTTTCGGCATCAGGTAATTTCCCGGTCAACTCTTCCGGCCGATGAAGCAAGACGGGCAAGTGCTCTGTGCAAATCCAGAACTGAGTGTCTTTGTATTTTAAATTGAGAAGAGGCACCTGGTTGTTGTCTCGGTCGCAGTGCAGGCAGGTCTGTTTGTCTAATTCAGTCATAATTTTCCTCAATGGTGTGATTAGAATAAGATATTTAGTGCGCGGGTAAGAGAGACCAACTAATCAATAAAGGCTTTCAGAGTATCCAGCAGAGCCTGATATTCTTCCCTGCACGCCCCGCAGAGATCCAGGTGCTGCTGTACTAGAGGCATGACTTCTGCGGCGTTCTTGCCGCTTAACTCCATTTCAACGAATTGATCTATCTCGTCATAACAATGGCCGCAGTCGAGCTCATGTTCCCGAGTCATTTTGACTGCTTCCATCATTTTTTGGATGTCTTCACTTGACAATTTCATTTCTAGCTCCTGCAGTTCTGATGCTGTTAGTCGAGTTTCTCTTACTAAATTTCAAAGGCTTCAATGACTTCTCCCGGCGTTAAACCCTTTTCAAGAAGACTTTCCCGCATCTGTTTCCGGGCATCATGAAGTAATTTATAAAGTGCATTCCGGTTGGTATCCATCCGGCGGGCAACTTCCTCCAGCGGCATCCCCCCTTTCATAATGGCTAACATTGCGGTCCGCTGGCGCTCTGTGAGATCTTCCTTGAGCATAGTTTCGATCATTTCGGTCATTATCGTTTGGGTAGCTCGTTTTTCGGGATTCGGACTGGGGTCAGCCAGAACAAGGGGGGTGAAATCACCACTGTCTTCAGGCATCAGATCTTCAAGGGAAATATCTTTCCAGCGTTGACGGCGGAGTTCGGTAAACGCGACCCGGACAGCAACCTTCTGGGCCCAAGTTGTAAAGCGGCTTTCTCCGCGAAAAGTATCAAGTTTATCCAGGATTCGCAGGATGGCATCCTGGACAAAATCATCTACCTGGGTTTCAAGGTCTGTTTTAATCCGGCTGGAGAGAGAATAGATCAAACCCCTTTTTAGCACTTTCCTGAGATCTTCTATGGCTTGGTCTTGATCAGGTCCGCGAAGATCGTTAAGCCATTCTGAATTTGTCCGCGTTTGCATTGTTCCCGCTCCTTTGGAGATGAGCAAATTATAGCATGCCGACAAATTCAAATAGTAATAATGCGGGGTTTCTGCAAAAAAATTCCGCTAAGAATTTAGTTTAGTTGGTTGAGTCCCCAATTATAAGGGTGATAGTTCAGCTGGATTGCAGTCCTGTTTTCCTTTAGCCACCCCTGAATTCCAGGTTCAACTATGTGGTTAAGGAGGAAATCGACGATTCCACCTTTCCCGCCAAAGTCGACCTGGTACCAGCGAAAAATGCTGGATACCGAGACGGTTTTCCGGTCTTTATCCACTAATAAATCACCCTGAATAAAATTTCGGGCTGCCAAATCAAGCTGGGTCCCCAATTGTTCCGGAGTGTAGACGCCAATAGGCGGACAGGAATTGCTGGCGCAGTTCAGCGCAAAATGAATCCGGGGATCGATGGGACGAATCACTGCGTTGTACCGCGGATCAGAGGAGGGAAAATGGGGGCCTGGAAAATAAGGGAATCCGTGGTTGCCCCGAATGACGCCGTGTTCAATGTCCGTCAGACTGAAACGTTGTCCATTGATGAAATACGCGGCTTTCTGGAAAAAGGACAAAATACCCAGCCGGGATTCTGTCACACTGGTTTTTACACCTTCTTGAATGACGGCATCAATGACCAGGGTGTTGTAGAGATTGATCCAAAACGCCAGACGATCTTCTCCAGATGAGAGGACTGAGTAATCGAAATCATGCAGCCGGGAAACGAGTTCCCGATATGACAGATAAACAGGGTTAAGAGAAAGTCCCGGGTAATCAACCAACTCACCGTTACTGTCCATGGCAGCGGATTTAAATTTGTTAATTGACCGTTTGATTTCAGCGGAAAGGGCAGATCCTTTTGAAACTCCCTTTTTTGATGGTTTATCCGGGTTTAGAGAGGTAAAAGGATCAACTCCCAGGACCTGGTTCAGCAGCTTCTCTCGCCCTGTTATGAAAGTATCAAGTAGAGTCATTTTCAGTACGTCCCATTTTGGGTTGAGTCCATTTATTTGGTTAGGGATCCATCCGCCACAAAGGCTGCCCAGGCAAACCAGAAGGTGTCGTGGTGGGGAAGGGATACCAGCCGGGTTCCTGCCAGGGGACCGGCGATAGCTTCTCCCAGAATATCCCACACGGATCCTGTTTCCTGATCTTCAAATGTGCCGTCACCAATGGCGGTAAAGGTTAAAACCTGGTCATCAACGGTAGGTAGGAACACGCCGGTGGTACCCACGTCCCTTCCATCTGAAATAGTGCTGCTGTCAACAGCAGAAGCGGTCCCGGATTTCCAGAAGATCGCGATGGAAGTTTCTCCTAGGATATCATTTATGACCTGGTTTTCCTTCAGCAGGTCAAGTGAATATGCACCGCCCTCACCATCTTCCAGCAGGATGCCCAAAACCCTTGCCATAGGAGGTAGACGGTCATTCAAGTCGCCTGAATAGGCGAAGGGATAAGAGTTGATATTGTCATACCCGGTGTAGGGATTACGCCCGTAGCTGCGGGGGAAACCGGTCTCAATCGAGAGCACTTGGCCATCCGGGTGTTTGATTTTAAAATCCGCCCAGGAGATGATTGCGGAGGGTAAGAATTCAAGTCTGGTTCCGGTTAGATCACCAACAATTGACTCGCCGTTAAACTGCTGCCACCAGGATTCGGTTTGTCGGTCCCACATCACCAGGTCGCTGATTCTCAGGTTGCCGCTGGTGCCGAAAGTAAGGAGTTCGCCGTTAACCGTAGGTCTGGCAAACACCAGGGCAGTATTGCAGAGAGGGCAAAAGGTAACAACTACCGGCAGACCATCGACTTCATCGTTGACGATTTCGTGCCAGATTAATATCTGCAGGGGATAAGCACGGACATCATCATTGACCTCAAGGATAATTACAGGTTCCACGTCTTCTATCCAGGTATCGGCCGAATTCACAGTCTCGAACCGGGGAGTGTCAATCGGAGGGATGCCGTCCCGTGGCGGGCCACCGGAAAAAATCTCATCGTAAGGCACATTGTGCAAACAAAAATTAGTTTCCCAGCCATCCGTCCGGAAGGCGGGGATAGTGCCATCAAAGGGATCATCACAGACTTCATCAGTGTGGTTTGCCGCGACGTCATTCTCATTTCCTTCTTCCCCGGATATCGAAGCGGCACCTTCGTTTGACGAGCCATTATCCTCTTGAATATCATCTGCTAAAAAGTTGGAAGAACTTTCTAAATTATCAGACGTTGTTAACCCAGCGCTGCACACGCCGAGGAATAAAACCAAGAACGGGAGTGCTGCCATTAAATACCAGCGGGATCTCATAATCAGCTCCTTATATCTAATACAGTGTTTTACAAAACAGAACGTTTTTTCAGGTAACCATTGGATGACATCTGCAAGAATAAGCTTACATGGAATCCTTTGGGTATTGATTTTGAGTTGAATAATTATAAAAAAAGGCAAGAAGAACCACATCGAGTAAGTTTTTAGATCTAGCGGGTATCTAAAGGCAAATGACCGGTTATAAGAGAGGATAAATGAGTAAAAAACCAGAAATTACCATGTATGGCGCCTATTGGTGCCCGGATTGCCGTCGCAGCAAAGGATTCCTCGGTGAACACCAGATTCCTTATAACTGGGTGGATATCGAACAGGATCAAGATGGAGAAGCCTATGTAATTGAGATTAACAACGGCAAACGGGTTATCCCGACCATCGAATTCGGGGACGGCTCAATTTTGGTGGAACCATCCAACGCGCAGCTGGCCGAAAAGCTAAATCTCAAAACCACTGCGGAACGCAGCCACTACGATTTGATTGTGATTGGCGGCGGTCCCGCCGGCCTAACCGCAGCGCTCTACACATCCCGCGAGGGCATTGATACGCTGGTTATTGAAAGGGCTGCGCTAGGAGGACAGGCTGCCACCACCCAATGGCTGGACAATGTGCCCGGTTTTAGTGAAGGGATTTCAGGAGCCGATTTCTCCGGCCAGCTGCGTCTTCAGGCCGAACGTTTTGGCGCAGAGCTGCTTCAAGCGCAAGATGTAGTAAGTATTCACAGCCACAGCAACTATCATTGTGTCCTTACCAGTGACGGCAGCGAGTACAGCGCACGGGCCTTACTAATCACCACCGGCAGCCGCTACAAACGACTTAATATACCAGGGGAAGAAGATTATATCGGGGTCGGTATCCACTTCTGCGCTACTTGCGACGGGGTTTTTTATAAAGGGATGTCCGTGGCTGTGCTGGGTGGTGGAAACAGCGCCACAGAAGAGAGCTTGTTCTTAACAAAATTTGTTGATCAGGTCACTTTGCTGGTCCGGGAGGATAATCTCTCTGCCAGCCAGATTCTACAGGACAAAGTACTCAATCATCCAGATATCAATGTGCGCTTTAACACCGAAGTTGAGGAATTCCGGGGAGAAAAGTCTAAACTCAAATCTGTGATAATAAAAAACAATAAGTCTGGTGAGGCCGAAGAGATTCATCCTGCAGGGGTATTTATTTTCATTGGTCAGGATCCCAATACTTCTTTTCTGACCGATTCCGGGATTGAGACCAATATCTGGGATTTCATCCTTACTGGCCACGATCTGGTTCATGACCGCTCTCGACCGAAGGGATTCAAATCCCGCGACCCGGTAATACTGGAAACCAGTGTTCCCGGCATCATGGCTGCGGGCGATGTGCGGGCTGGCAGCACCAAACAAGTCGCGTCTGCGGCTGGAGAAGGGGCTACAGCCGCCCTTCTTATCCGGGAATATTTAAAGACGGTTTAAGGATCAATTTAAATCTGTTTATCTCTCAATAGTTCCTCGTAATATGGAGAGGATTATTAGAAATTTTCGTGTATAATGGTACAGATATTGCTACAAAAAAGATTGTTATGTTGAACACAAAAGTGCTCGATTGGATTGAGGGGTATTTGCTGACCAGGATCATTATTTTTGGTGATTTCGTCGGTACTGTCAAGAGAGACAATTTATTGCTTGATATAGATACAAAAAGCGACTATTTCCGCAAGTTTGAAGGCCAAAGGATTCAAGCTCTGACATTGCCAGTAAAAAGCAGGAACTTAAGTACTCTCCTGGGAGAAATCGAGGGTTGTTTTTTATGCGGTTGGGAATTATTGGATAAAGGTGAATGGGCTGAAGCTGATTTTGAAAAAGTTTATGAGTTAAGCCGAAAAATCAGTGCTGAAATTATGGATTTGCGAGAGGGAGAATAAAACGAATCTGGTTTTAGAAAAACCAGGAGTCACTCATTCTGCCTGCCCTTCCGTTCTTCGGGAGGACTTGTATTGGCCCTGCGGGATTAACAACACTATTGGGGATTACTACGCCAAGGATAGGAAAAAACCTTTTCGTAGTCTAAGATCGCTGGATTATTCAAGAAACTATTACAGAGTTTATTCTTTTTGTGCGTTGACTAGTTTGCTCTCTGCCTATATAAAGTTGGTTCCACAACTTTAACCATTTTCTTTATATCTAATTGTAAATCTAGGAAATTCACTATTTGTCCAATGCTTTGTAGGGGACTCCCGAGAATCACGTTATAGTCACAAAATGTGTATGAAAAATGAGTATTGTCATTCATGAATTTGATTACAGACTTTAAGTTTTCGTTATAGAGATTTAAAATCTCTTTTTCGACTTCGTCTTGAGTATCCTGTCCCTTCCTCTGCAGCATCACTCTTTGAGAAGATAAGATTTCTTCCATATTACGTTTCATAAATATTACATTATATGTGTAGTTATCTGGAAGATAAGGCAACAAAGGTGCAATTATTTTAACTGCTTTTCCAATAGCACCTGATAACCAGGCATAATTGCCCTCGGGTAATTTTTTAACTCTTTCATATTCAAAGTAGCCGCGGGGATTATCAATATCCGCTTCCCGCAGATCATCTGTCAGCGATTGTATACCACCCGCTTTTAGCATCTCCATCATCATCGATGTGCCGGATCGGGGCAATCCAGACACAATGATAATTGCTGAACGACGGTTTTTATCAGAGACGGTTCGATTATTTCCAAGTATCATAAGGTTCTTAATTCTTTGCTGACACCTTGTATCCTAGCAATAAATCTGAATGACAGAACGACAATATCAGGTATTGATCAGACTTTCATATATTCGATGGTCTGATATGTTTTTAGGCGATATTTAATTATCTCGACTGTAGAACAGGCATAAAAATAAAATTCTCAAACCGTGTTTAGGCAACCAGATTTCACCAACTTGATTATAAATGTAGAATGGAAAATTGCAGCACCCTCCTAATTGTATAAAGAAAAAATCTTTTTCAAAGATAATCTATTCTGAACAAAAATATTAATACCAAATACCATTCTTCTCGGAAAACAGCCAACAGGATTACGGAAGAGGCATTTGTTGTGGAGATAAATTACTTCAGACTCATCCTTAAAAAATGCCCGAGAAATCAACCCCCAAACAGGGCTCATGGGATGAGGGTTGGTTGAGTTATTATCCTTTGGGCGCTAATCAAAATTGCGAATGGCTACGATTAAAACCCCGACACAATCAAGAAAAAGATAAAAAACCATTAGAGGTGAGATCCGATCTAATATTGACAGAAAAGAGGTCCGGAATTTATTGGAAAAAACTGCGAAATATGCTGATAGCAACACGGTCGGAGTAATTAATATCAACAGACCACCGTATATGAACCAAACAGGTTGTTCCAGCCTGGTCAGGAATATTACAAATTCAGAGGAGAACGACAATTCAACCAAGGAAAATAATTGCCCCAAGATTGCCCAAAATATAGTTACTATGATTAATACGCCCAACAAGGCGACCCGTATATTATCTTTCCAGACCCTAGACAAAACTAATCCAATTGCGACCAGAAAAAGGGAAATCAACAGGCTTTCAACAAAAGTAAACGCAATTCCGTATCCGGCAACTCCGATTGCGTCCCAGTAGTTGGTACGCTCAGCCACCCAGGATATATCCCTCAGGATCAGTACAATCGCCCAGACATGAATGGGGAAAGCTGTAGCAACGAAAAGTCTCCACAATCCGGATTTATTAAAGCGAGTATCTGTTTTAGAGGTATCCAAGACCCTTTAACCTTTCTTTGAGTAATTCCTGATCATCATCACCGAGAATGGGAGAAGCTGCTAGTTGTGCTGGGAGCTCTTTGCCAATTGTCATTGCCGGGATATCTGAATAAGACGGGTTGGGAAAATTATCCAGCCCGTGATTGTGAAAAATCACTCCGGGAACTGCTTTTGCATCAATGCAGTGGTCTGCTGACCAATGATCGGTATTCCGTTCGATGATTTTTTCACTCCAACCCCCCAAACCGGTTTCGGAAGATGCTCGATACCCAGGAGCATAACCTAATACCAGGTCTGGTCCGTAAACTGATAGCGAACCATTAAAGGCTTCTTGATTGGTTTGGATACTCAGGAACACCTGTTTGCCATCCGGTCCTGCCCACTGGAGAAGTTTGGATCGCAAAATCTCCAGGGTTTCCGTTTTTTGAGCCAGGGGCACAACTCCTTGACCTTCACGACCTTCCAGGTTGAGATAAAGGCTATTTAAACCCACAGCATAGGCATGGCTCTTATTCCAATTTACTCCTGACAAATCTTGAGAAAGAGCCCCGGTTTTTGATTCCAGATAATCCTGCTCGAGTAGCCAGCGATTGATATTCACTTTGTAATCAAAATTCTGAAAACCATGATCCGAAAGGAATATTAGATTGATCGGATCTTCATCTGGCCTGGCACTCAGTTTGGTGTTGATTTTCCCTGCTATATCATCCAGTTTGAGATACCAGGACTCAATTATATCTGGGCGGTTCTTCCAGAACATGTGTTGGACTCTATCAAGAGAATCGAACACACATGCCAAGATGCCTTCTTGATAGGAGTCAAGCATTGCCATAAAAATACTGGCGCGCTGCTTAAAAATCCGATCACATAAACTTAGAAATTGCTCATCATTAATAAATCCTTCTTCCAGTGCCGTGGTGTCTTGCGGCCACCCCAACGTTAAAAATGCCCCCTGATTCTTCCAGATTTTATTGAGCATACCTTTTGGAGTTCCATACGGCCAGGGACTCGCCAACGGGTGCAGTTGTAAAGGCAAGAAATATAACACCGGATCAGGCTGAAGTTGGGTCAAGATTGCCCGGGTGACAATTTTCACTGATATCATAAAGCCTACCTGGAAACTGATTTCAACGACCGGACTCCACTGTCCTACTACAAGATCTAACATCTGGTTGCCCAGGGATAATTTTGCAGAATGCGCATCATTTATGATTACTTTAAAATCCAGGTAAGATTGTTTTGACCCCGTACGACTTTTTTGGAGGGGGCCAGCTAATATTCCATTGTACTCAGTACTGTTTTTACGCTGAAGCCTTGCGGTGCGAGTCTTTAAATTGTTCTCATCTGTGAGAGGTTCCATAGAATATGAAATACCCACACCCAACTGACCAAAAATGTCGGGTGTGCCCAATCCGGGAACAGTGCGTACCGGCGATTGCAAACGAGATGGAAATGTGGC
>JAUWEC010000151.1 GCA_030608465.1 Chloroflexota bacterium | reverse complement strand
AACTCAATAACTGATTTGCTGATTGCGATCTACGAACAGTCCTATCCGAGAGATGAAATTGAAGTAATCATCTCGGATGGGATGTCTACGGATACAACCAGGGAGAAAATTGCCGATTTTACGAATGAATTTCCGGATCTTCAACTCAAGGTAATTGATAACAAGAAGAAAACTATTCCCTCCGGATTGAACCAGGCAATTCGGACTGCGAAAGGAGAATATATCGTCCGCCTGGATGCTCATTCTAATCCCCATCCGGAATATATTACTCAGTGCATAAAAGCACTTGATCGTGGGTTGGGTGATAACATCGGGGGAGTGATTTCAATCCAAGCTGCCGACGAAGGCTGGATTTCACAATCGATTGCCATCGCTGCTGGTCATCCGTTGGGAGTGGGTGATGCCAGATACAGGATTGGTTCTGAACCAAGAGAAGTGGAAACAGTTGCCTTTGGAGCTTTCCGCTCAGCATTGATTGATAAGATTGGTCTTTTTGATGAAACCCTACTGGCGAATGAAGATTATGAGTTTAATGTCCGGATCCGCAAAGCTGGAGGAAAGATCTGGTTAGACCCGACAATTCAGGCTAATTATATTGCCCGTTCGACGCTCAGAGAACTGGCCCTTCAATATTGGCGGTATGGATACTGGAAGTTGAGAATGTTATTGCGGTATCCGGAAACATTTCGCTGGCGGCAGATTTCCGGGTTATTTGTTCTTTCCTGGCTGATATTGGGATTCCTCTCAATCTGGTTTCCCGCTGCCCGCTGGCTCCTGGCTGTGGAGGCTGCTATCTACGGCAGCGCATTGATTATAGCGGGAATAGGTTCTGGCATAGAAAATAAGAGAGTGTTATTGGGATTGGGTGTACCTCTGGCGGTAGCCACGATGCATTTTTCTTGGGGTTCGGGGTTTTTGTGGAGCCTAATAGTGTATTCTTTTGATAAAATATTCAGGAAAGAACCACAGTAATTAATTGAGATATAACTTATGAAATCATTATATGACACTCAAAAAGAACACCGCTGGCGATTCCGCTTTGTAGAGCGGCGGGTCATGTTACTGAGCGGTGACATTATTGCAGAAGTCTTAGCACTGGTTGTTGCTATATTTGTTTGGAGCAACCAGGCAAAGTATTTAGGTTTTTCAATCGCGTTTGTATTGGAACGAGTACCAGGATGGTTCTTCCTTTTGCCGCTAATCTGGCTTTTCTTCTTAATTGAGATCTATGATGTTCGAAAGGCAGGAAGCTGGAGTCATACTTTACAGAGTGTAGGAACTGCGGCAGTAATTGGGTCGATCCTCTATCTAGGTGTATATTTTACCTCGCCTCCGGAATCCCTGCCGCGAATAGGGGTAGCAGCCTTCATCCTTGGCTCGGTAGTATTTACGCTGCTCTGGCGGTTTTTTTACATCAGGGTCCTGACCTCGGAACAATTTTTACGCAGGGTGCTCCTGGTGGGAGGAGGAGTATCCGGTAAGATTTTGCTTCAGTCCATTAATGCCCTGGATCCAAAACCTTATTTTATGATCGGCATCATTGACGATGATTCCAGTAAACTTGATCAGGAAATCGAAGGATACAAGGTGCTTGGATGCGGCAAAGACCTGCTGGATATTATTCAATCAGAACGGATATCCGACATCATCGTTGCCATTAGTGGAGGTATTAATGGGGAAACGTTTCAGGTGCTGCTTGACGCGCAAGAGCTCGGAGTTGATATTATCCGAATGCCAGTAGCATATGAAGATCTCAATCAGCAGGTACCGATCAGGATCCTCGAAGCTGATTGGATTCTACGCTCGTTTGTGGATGATACTGGTGTCAGTGGTCTTTACAATATTGGAAAACGAGTTATGGATTTAGTTGGAAGTTTAGTCGGTGTGGGTATCTATCTGCTGCTGCTTCCGCTGGTGGCTATGCTGATTTTCCTGGACGATGGACTGCCGATCTTTTACCGGCAGGAAAGGTTAGGGCGGAGCGCCAAACCATATAAAATCATCAAATTCCGAACCATGGTAAAAGATGCGGAAACGGATGGACAAGCACAATGGGCCAGTGAAAACGATCAGCGGGTAACCAAAATTGGTCGATTCCTGAGAAGAACACACCTGGATGAGTTTCCCCAATTTATTAATGTCCTGAAAGGGGAAATGAGCCTTGTTGGACCAAGGTCTGAAAGACCAAGCCTGGTAAATAAACTTCAGGAAGATGTGCCGTTTTATCGAGCGAGATTGCTGGTTAAACCCGGGGTGACAGGGTGGGCGCAGATTAACTATGGTTATCCAGCGACAGTTGAAGAGACCATAAATAAACTGGAATATGATTTGTATTACATCAAAAACCGGACAATACTATTGGATTTTCGAATCATCTTAAGGACTCCGGCAACTATCTTTGGATTTAAAGGGAAATAAACGGATGCGTAAATGTCTGGTCACCGGAGGCGCCGGATTTATCGGGTCACATATTGTTGGAGGATTGTTGGAGCGCGGGGACGAGGTCCGGGTTCTGGATAATTTCTCAACCGGTAAAGAGGAAAACCTGAAGGATTTCCAGGGTGAAATTGATTTGATTAGAGGAGATCTGCGCGAACAAACAGACTTGATAAAAGCCACCCAGGATATCGAATTTATCTTTCACCAGGCTGCTTTTGTGTCTGTACCGCTTTCTATGCAGGACCCGGAATTGTGTTTTGAGGTCAATGTAAACGGGACAATCAAATTATTATCAACTGCAAAAAAGGCTGGTGTAAAACGGGTTGTTTTGGCTTCTAGCGCAGCAGTCTATGGTGATAACCACGCGGTTCCATTAACCGAAGATGCTCAATTGAATCCGTTATCTCCTTACGCGGCTTCAAAAAGAGTAGGAGAAATATACACAAAAATCTATTCCGATCTACTAAACCTAGATGTTGTGGCGTTACGGTACTTCAATATTTACGGACCCAGGCAAAACCCGGGATCTGATTATGCCGCAGTTATTCCAATATTCATTAAAAAGATTTTGGCAGGGGAGCAGCCTACCATTTATGGAGATGGGGGGCAGAGCAGGGATTTCATTTATGTTGATGATATCGTGCGAGCGAATCTATTAGCTGCTGAATCCACCCAAGCGCCGGGCCGAATAGTAAATATTTGTTCTGGGTCAGAAATCAATTTACTGCAGTTAATGGAAAATTTATCAGTAATATTTAACAGGGATATACAGCCAAGTTTTGAGAGTGAACGGTCAGGTGATATTTACCGCTCCTCCGGGGATCCCACTCTCGCGAAGGAAATCTTAGATTTTAAACCGGAGTTGGATCTGGAAACAGGATTGAGGAAAACTGTCTCCTGGATGGAGAGTACTCACCAGGATTAATTCATTTCTTTATCCGAAATTTGGAAAACAGGAAGCTTATGCCAAGCAGTACCATTCAAGAATGGAAATCATTCATAGAAAAATGCCCTGATGCGCATGTACTTCAGAGTACGGCCTGGGGTGAATTAAAATCAAAATTTGGGTGGGATACCAGCTGGATCATTGCCGGGACAGTGGGTGCCCAGGTATTATTTCAAACGCTTCCCTTTGGTTTTCATATTGGATATATTCCACGGGGACCGGTATCAACAACCGGTATATTAGAAGGGTCCCCTGATTGGGGTGAATTCCAAGGAAAATTGCATGATCTCTGCCGGGATAAGAAAACGGTATTTTTAAAGATAGAACCTGATCTCTGGCAGGGAGAAGCAGCTGCCGATTGTCATCCATTCACAGGGTACAGGATAAGTACACACAGCATACAACCTCCCAGAACTATTGTTATCAGCCTGCAGGAATCTGAAGAGGAGATTCTTGCTAGAATGAAATCAAAAACCCGCTATAATATCCGCCTGGCAGAGAAAAAAGAAGTATCTGTCCAACAGCTCGAGCAAATTGAACCTTTTTATAAACTATTGGAAAATACTGCAAACCGGTCAGAATTTGGAATTCACACCCAGGAGTATTACCGGGAAGCGTTTAATCTTTTTGACTCATCCGGAGAATGTAAATTATTCCAAGCTGAATTCCGAGGAGAGCCGCTGGCGAGCATTATGGTATTTATACGCGGCAAACGCAGCTGGTATTTTTATGGAGCCTCATCAAATAAACACCGGGATCGTATGCCAACATATCTAGTACAGTGGGAAGCAATGCGCTGGGCAAAAAGACAGGGCTGCCTGACCTATGATCTCTGGGGTGTACCTGATGCAGGTGAGAATATCCTGGAAGACCATTTTTTGGAGAGACACGATGGTCTTTGGAGTATTTACCGTTTTAAACGGGGTTTTGGCGGCGATCTGAAGAGAACTTGCGGTCCCTGGGATAAAGTGTTTTATCCCGGCCTGTACTCCCTTTACCTGCTGAGGTCCCGGATTAAGATCTAAAATAATCTGAACCTGGAATAAAGAGAAAACAACTCCATGCCTCTTAATAACTGGAACAAAATTCTAAACTCTTTTCCTGAGGTCCATTTGCTGCAATCAGCTCAATGGGCGGGGGTAAAAGGGCAATTAGGCTGGCAGCCGTATTTCCTGATTTGGCAGCAGCACGAAAGCGACCTGGAATTGATTGTGATAACAGAGGGTGATCTTAAGGTAAGAAACCTGGCCGCTGCTGCTCTGGTCCTGGAAAGAAAGGCTTTCCAGGGTCTTTCAGTCATGTATGTGCCAAAGGGACCGATTCTGCGTGATTGGTCTGATAAAAACCTTCGCAAGAAAGTTATTGGGGATTTGCAGGAATTTGCTAAAAGAGCTGGAGCAATCCAGATAAAAATAGATCCGGATGTAGTGGTAGGCAGAGGAGTACCGGGGGAAGAAGACGCGGCGATAGATCCGCAGGGAATTCTTTTTAAGGAGGAGTTATCGAAGGGTGGATGGCGATTTTCATCCGATCAAATTCAATTCCGCAATACCTTTTTGATTGATCTGCGCCAGGAGGAAGACGAACTATTAAGCCGCATGAAATCTAAAACACGCTATAACATTAGATTGGCTTCCAGAAAAGGGATCACGATCCGTTATGGTGATCTGACTGACCTGGGGAAAATATATAAGATGTACGCAGAAACCTCATCAAGAGGAGGTTTCACGATCCGGGGAGAGGATTATTACCAAACTCTCTGGCAGGCATTTATGAAGGAAAGCCTGGATTCGGTTATTGACCCCGCAGCCCAATCGATTATTGCTGAATTTGAAGGTATACCTGTTGCGGGAGCGGTGATGTTTCGATTTGGCGCCAGGGCCTGGTATCTTCACGGTATGTCCCTGCCGGAGCACAGCGACAAGATGGCAACCTATTTAATTCAATGGGAGGGGATGCGCTGGGCTAAAGAGAATGGCTGTACAACTTATGATATGTGGGGCGCTCCGGATCATTTTGATCAGTCGGATTCCATGTGGGGAGTGTACAGGTTCAAAAGAGGGTTTGGAGGAGAGGTGATCAGGACCATTGGCGCCTGGGATTATCCGGTCAAACCCCTGGTATACAAGATCTATACTCGCTTGCTGCCGATACTATTAAATGCTTTGCGCAAGATTGGGGACAGTAAAACTGAGAGTACCGCTGCAGAAAGCCGGAATTTATAAACTGGTTAACCTCTGGTTAACCTATATCGAGGAGTTAATATGCTGCCAAGAGAAGCTTTCGCTCATTTGCCCACAAAAGTTGAGGGCCTTCATCGATTGACAAAAAACCTTAATGGACCTGAACTTTTTATTAAACGGGATGATCAAACCGGATTGGCTTTTGGGGGAAACAAAACCAGGAAATTGGAATACCTCATGGCTCAAGCTTTAGCTGAGGGGGCGGATCTGGTTTTAACAACAGGGGCGGACCAATCTAATCACTGCCGGCAAACCGCTGCTGCAGCAGCAAGGTGCGGCTTGGATTGCACCCTGGTGCTTGTTGAACCATGCCCCGAAACAGTCACTGGTAATCTTTTCCTGGATAAGTTACTGGGCGCCGAGCTCATCTGGACAGAAAAAGAAAAACGGGATCAGGTTTTAAATAAAGCCTTCGAGGAAGCGGTAGGTAGAGGGAAAAAACCATATCTCATTCCTTACGGCGGATCAAATGCTGTGGGTGCATACGCATATTTTGTTGCCATGAAAGAACTGCTGGAGCAGTTACCGGAAGAAATGCCGGATTGGATTGTCTTTGGGTCCTCATCAGGCGGAACCCAGGCTGGATTGCTGGCTGGAGCACAGAATTATCAGGTGAAAACAAAAATCCTGGGCATCAGTGTAGATGAATCTGAAAGTGTTCTCAAGGATAGAGTCTTCCGCTTAGCTTCTGAAATTAGCAACCTTTATGGGGATAAGAAAAGCCTCAATCCGGATCAAATTTTGATCAATGACAATTTTCTTGGTGCGGGGTATGGGATATTAAACGATCAGGACCGGGAAGCGATTCACCTTTTTGCCACAACGGAAGGTATTCTGCTTGATCCAGTCTATACAGGAAGGGCAGGGGCTGGCCTTATCCATCTGATCCGGTCGGGATTTTTTAGTAAAAATGAGCGGGTATTATTCTGGCATACCGGAGGGACACCTGCTTTATTTGCTGATAAGTATATCCGGGATATTTAATCCCTTTTCGAAATTCGACAAGATAAGAACAGGTCAATACTCTCGTACTGGGTACTAATTTAGCTAGTTAAATTTAACGATCACGAATTGAACTAAATATCTTCTTAATCTGAAAAACCTATTTAAATCGTTACGATAAGAAAAACTTCTTGTGGACCAGAATTTGGACAACTAATTCGTGTGTTATCTATGGTAAAATTTGCTGTTGGTATTTTGGATGTTTATTGATCTGGATTGGCTTCTTGAGACAGAGGAGTAGGTATGCTTAATTACTGGCTTTATATTGGTATTTTTCTTGTTGTTGCAGTGGTTGTCCCCCTGGTTGCGGTTTTAATTCCAGTAATAATTGCTCCCAAAAAGCCTAGTGCCCGCAAAGAAGAAGTGTATGAGTGCGGCATCGAAACCAAAGGGAATATCAGAGTCCAGTTTAAATCCCAATATTATATCTATGCGCTGATCTTCCTGGTTTTTGATATTGAAGTGATATTTCTTTTCCCCTGGGCA
>JAUWEC010000114.1 GCA_030608465.1 Chloroflexota bacterium | reverse complement strand
GGAGGACTATTATGGCACACATCTGGCGGGATAGAGTTAGAAGGGATGCTTAAGAACTGGCGGGGGGACTAGGAGAGGGGGATTTTGTGACAAGGGGACTGGGTGATGGGGAGACTAGGAGATCGTTGGAAGGTTGAACGTTTTTACGTTTGAAGGTTGAAGGTTTGCAGGTTTAAAAGTTGATGATTATAATTAATAGATTAATTACTGAAGTCCCCCTCCGGAGGAATTTTCCTTACCTAGCCTGCGAATTTGCGAAGCCCTACGATACTTCTTTCGGTCGCAGGACAAGACATCTGTAAGTAGTGAGTAGTAAGTAATTTACATAGATCAACAAACCAAGCATCCTGATTGACAGTTAATCTTCACTGATCTATACTGGAATAAGCTCAACAGCCACACCCGGAAAAAGGAGGGTCGCTGTCGGACAGAATTCTACATATCCAGCTTTTAGGGAACTTTTACCTCGTCTACGGCGATGAAGGGGTCACTGGCGTTGATTCTCCACGTCTGCAATCGTTTTTCGCCTACCTCTTGATCAACCGCAAATCTCCCCTGTCACGCCAGCGGTTATCCTATCTATTCTGGCCGGATTCCTCCGAATCGCAGGCTCGCACAAACCTCAGAAACTTACTCTATCGCCTTCGGGAATCGCTTCCCGATGCGGATCGTTTTCTGGATGTCGGTTCAAAGACTCTCTGGTGGCAGCCTGATGCTCCCTTCACAATAGATCTGGATGATTTTGAGCATGCCTCGGTGCAAGCTGAAAAAGCCCAAGAATCAGGGGAGCCTGAAACCCTTCGCAAGGCATTGGAAGAGGCGGTGGATTGTTATGGAGGGGATCTGCTTCCCAGTTGTTATGATGATTGGATCTTCCCCGAGCGAGAGCGAATAAGTCAGGCCTATCTGAGAGTTTTGGAACAGCTTGTTGAAATCCTCGAGGAAAATCAAGAATACGCTTCTGCAATAAAGAGTGCTCAACAGCTTTTGCGGCATGACCGACTGCATGAGGTTTCCTACCGCCGACTGATGCGCTTGTTTGTTATGAATGGGGAAAAAGCCCGGGCATTACGCACCTACCATACCTGCGTTGATGCCCTGGAGAAAGAATTGGGGATGGATCCCGGCCCCGCAACCAAGGAGTTATATGAGCAGCTGCTTGATCGGGAAATCGAGGTGGAAAAACCTTCCCGGGTTGCTGAAAAGGGAGCAGAGCTGGTAGGCCGGGATGGCGCCTGGAGGAACATCCAAAAGGCATGGCATGATCTGGAGTATCAGCCTCACTTTGTTTTGATAAAAGGAGAAGCAGGCATAGGAAAAACCCATTTGGCGGAAGAATTTTTGCGCTGGACACGCCGGGGTGGAATTAACTCGGTTAAGGCCCGATCTTTTCCGTTCGAGGGAGAATTGGCCTACACTCCGGTAACAGCTTTGTTAAGAAGTGAAACAGTAAGGGCAAAATTTACAGCTCTGGAAAAAACCTGGCTCACTGAATTAACCCGGCTGCTGCCCGAACTGCGGGTTGATTTCCCAGACCTTCCTGCCCCTGAGCAGTTGAGTGAGAACTGGCAGCGGCAGAGGATGTTCGAAGCAAGTGCCCGGGTTATCCTTCAAGGAGAACAGAAGCTGGTAGTCCTACTGGATGACTTGCAGTGGTGCGATCGGGAGACTCTGGCCTGGCTGCGGTACATGATGGAGTTTGATTCAAAAACAAATTTGATATTTATCGGGACCATAAGAACTGAGGAGATCACCACAGATGATCCCTTGAACAAGTTGTTTTCAGACCTTCGGCGAAGCGGGAAGATCACTGAAATTGAGCTCGATGCCCTGGATCAAGAAGCAACTAACAAACTCGCTTCTACTCTCTGGGGTGATCAATTAGATGACCTGACTGCTGATCGCCTTTTCCAGGAGACAGAAGGAAATCCGCTCTTTGTGGTGGAAGTTGTGCGTTCTGGATTTTTAAAAGATGGGATGAAGGACCCAGATACCAAAAAACTGCCGCCAAAGGTGCAGGCTGTAATAGAAACCCGCTTGGGTGCACTATCCCCGGAAACCCGGGAGTTAACAACCATTGCCGCAGTAATAGGACGGGAATTTGGTTTTGACCTGCTATTCCGCGCGGCGGAATTGAACGAAGAAACTGTAATGCAGGGTTTAGATGAGCTCTGGCTCAGGCGTGTTGTTCGGGATGAGGGAGCTGAGGGTTACAACTTCAGCCATGATAAGTTTCGGGAAGTCATCTACCAGAATCTGAGTCCTCACCGCCGGATATATCTGCATCGGAAAGTTGCTGAAGCCCTGGAGGAGCTCCATCAGGACGGGAGGGAGGAAATAGCCTCTCAGCTTGCACGCCATTATGATTTGGCAGGAAAACCAGACAAGGCGATCGATTATTTTATTATGGCAGGTGATCATGCGCGCCGGGTTTACGCCAGACAGGATGCTATAGACTACTATCAACGGGCGGCAGTTTTATTAAGGGATAAGAAGGACTCACGCGCAATCAGTCTTTACCAGGGATGGGGGAATGCTCTGCTGAAAGAAGCCCGGTATGAGGAAGCCGCCGAAGCCTATCGGGAGATGCGCCTTTCTGCAAAAGATATTCAGGATGGTGAGGCGGAAGCCCAGGCCTGGTTGGCGTTAGGCAAGGTCAAGGATCGCCAGGGGGATAATACCGCTGCCCTGGAATGTGCTGAACAGGCAGCAGCGGTGGCTCAGAAGAATAAGTGCATTAAGGAGAAAGCTGCTGCAGTGTTGATGCAGGGCCAGACCCATTACCGCCTGGGAAATACGAAGAAAGCCCAAAACCTGGCAGAACAAGCCCTGGAGTTGAGCAAAGGACAGGAGGATCAATTCACAACTGGCCGCTGTTTGAATTTATTGGGTCTTATCCAGGATGTGCTGGGGGATTATCAGCAAGCCCAGGGGCATAAAGAGCATGCCCTGGCAATATTCGAGGAGATAAACAGCCATCAATCAAAATGGTGGATTGGGAATGTCTATAATAACCTTGCCAATACAGCCAATCTGCGGGGGGAATTTGAAGAAGCTGTGGATCTCTATCAGAAAGCTTTAGAGATTATGAGGGAGATAAGTGATCAGGACTGGAATATCATGTGTCACCTCAACCTGGGTGCTGCCCGGGTCGGGATGGGGGTTTATGATCTTGCAGAACGGGATCTGCAGCAAGTTTTGGAACTCACTGAATCCTCAGACTGGTTGGGAATTTCCCTGACTTATTATTTCCTGGCTGAGGCTTTCCTGGGTCAAGGGATAGTAGAGGATGCGCTTGCTGCAGCCAAAAAAGCCCTCGAATATGGGCAAGAAACAGGCGCCCAGGAGTCTTTGGGAGCAGCCTGGCGGGCACTCGGGAAAGTGGCATCCAGAAGAGCTGAGGGAGTGACCGTTGAAGGACAAACCTTCGAGGCAGGGGAATGTTTCAAGAAAAGTGAAAAGATCTTTGTGGATGTTGGAGCCAATGGGGAACGAGCCCACACCTTGAAGGCCTGGGCGGAATTTGAAATGGAGTCTGGCGACAAGGAACAAGGGAAGAAAATGTGGGGTGAAGCCAAAGACATTTTCCAACGGCTGGATATGCCAGCTGAGGTAAAAAGGATGGGAAAAGAGGGAAAATAGAAAATTAAAAATTTAATAATAAAAAGGGGCTGTCCCAAAAGTCAGCCCTCTACACATTTGTCATTCCGAGTACAACGAGGAATCCATTATAAGCAGAAATACCCAAAACCGATTGTAACAAACTAAGACATTTGTTGATTCTGATCTCAGTATGGATCCTTCACAGAGCCTGTCCTGAGCGAACACCGAGCACTTCGCTCTGCTCTGCATAAACTCCACCGAGGGGGGAGTCGAAGGGTTCAGGATGACAAAAGGATGGATCGCAATGAGACCAACGGGCTGTGCCAATTACTTTTGGGACAGCCCGTTTTCTGTTTAAAGAGTGATTAAATTAACAACCGCCAATCAGTGGGTCAGGCAGTTCTTTTACAGTGATTTCCAGGTAACCATTGGGGTCTCCATTTGGATTCGGGTAAGTGATTTTTGTTACTTCGTTCTTTTTGAATTCAACCCATTTTTTAACCCATTTTGTATTATTTTCCTTTCTGGCTAAGTAGGCGACCCTGGGGCGTTTGAACCTCTTATCTTTTTTATTCTTTAGTGCGTCTTTCCAATCATTAGCTGAATATTTAATTTCAAATATTAGAGGAGGATCAAATTTATTTTGCTTCTTTGGGGGATCATTTTTATCAGTAACCTGAAAATAAGTCATCACCCTGGCAATCATTAATTCACTCGATTTTCCTTTTGCCTCTTGTTTCTCTGTCGCACTTAATGTTATTTCAGTGAATGTATATTGACTATCATCATAAGTGACTGAAATATTAGCTATACCCTCAATAGCAGTTAAGTCCTTCTTCATTTCTTCCTCCATTCTGATTTAGTCTGATACTTCTAATTGGTCAAAAGCAGAAACATACATCTAAGTTTTTGGCTTCAATTGGAGTCAACGTTATTTCCCTCAGATTTCCCCCTGGAGTGGAACAGGATTGGGCAGCTATTGTGGTGCTTATTTAGGGTAGCATAGGCAGGGCAGGATAACAAGACCCTTTTATTTCAGGCAAGAAACGCACCTCTTTTACAATTTCTATTCCGGAAACGTTTCCTGAAACGCTTTGGAAACGCCCCCTTTTGTATACTGCGGGTGTAAGTTCAAGTAAACAGTAGAAATAAGGAGAAAACCGATGTTATCCTGGAATGATTATTACGTTCAAGAACAAATTAGAGAAGACCGGATGGCCGAAGCTGAACATGCTCGACTGGTGAAATCTGTCACCCAACAGAAGGAAGCTGATCAGAACTCAAATTGGGAGAAGATCAGCTGGATCCAGAAACTGAGCCTGATCTTTAAAGATGCCCGACTGGTAACCGACAGATAATCACAAATCTGTGAAAGCAGATTAATCAGATCAAAAAAATGTGCCCAACAACAATGTTCGAGACCTTTTCTTTACCACCTGCAAAATTTAACCGCTCTTCGAACCTTTAGAGGGGTTTATTTTCCAGGAATTCATAAAGCAGCGCACATATTCAACAACAGGGCCATTAGGATCAAGAAGGAGGTGCTCATAAAAAGTAATTCGGTTTGCTGACTATCGATATATTGAAAATTAGATCAAAGGAGTATTAAAATGAAGAAAATAATTGCCGTAATCTCTGTAATATTTATGCTGATGCTCGCTGATCCCTCAGCAGCAATATCAGTCATTGAAAATGAACAGTCATCTACCTCTTCCTTCGTCATTGAAAATGAACAAGCATCTTCCTGTTCTTCCGTCATCGAGGTGCTGGAGGGAAGTTCACAGACCGAGGTCCTTTACACATATTTTGAGGCCCTTGCCCAATAAAATTCGTGAAAAGTTACCTCACCATAACCTCATATATTTGGGAATAAGGGCAGCCAAACGGCTGCCCTTATCTCATGGCTCAAGGTTCGATTCATCCAGAGGTTCCAAAAATAAAACGAGAGACCTGGCGAAAAATGTTAAACATTCTCTAAATGACGGAGTTTGGAACGGGAAGCAAATAATTCCCGGGGGATTAGACTAAAAGAAGTGACATAACAACCCCGGAGCGCTGAAAGGCCCTCCGCGGTTTTCTATTCAGGTGAATGTTCCGGCGCGGTTTTAGGTTGATGACGAGACTGTGGAAAAGCTTTTTGTGAGAACAAAAACGATCGAAAATGAAGGAATGACCTACCCCCCAGCCCCCTTCCAGCTGGAAAGGGGAGTGTACTATTTGGAGCTGGGTCAGACAGTTAATAAAACTGTAAAGTATAGTCCGTTCTGTCCTGCTGATCATTATTATTTAGTAGTTTATAATCCAAACCAGTTCTGCGAGTTTCCAGACCACAATTTCAATTATCTAAGATGGTATACAGAAAGGAAAAATAATGTCTACAAAATTGAATAAAATATCTATCATTGGAACCCGCTTACTGGTTATGCTGATTCTCTCATCCACTGTACTGGCTGGGTGTCTGCTCCCTACTACGGACAACTCAGCCCAGGAAACCACCATGGCCCTTGCTTTGCAAGTCACACTCAATGCCATGGAAAAAGAACAAAGCTCCAGCGCCGATGATGCCAATAGGCAGCTTACCCAGGTGGCAGAGGCTGTTCAGGCAACTTTGAATGCTGCTCAACCCTCACCCAATCCGCCTACAATAGAAGTGATTGTTGAACCCACTTCCACCCCTGAGCCTGAGCCCGATACGGGGCAGGAGTTGGCTGATTTCGAAACCTGGATGAAATCGGCTGCCATTCTGCTCTACGAAGACATGGCGGGGATATACACCACCGCCCGCTATATCATGCAGGCCCTGGATTCCCTGGGTTTGAGTTATGTCGACGTCAAAGATTCTGCGGGGCATTTTAAGGAGCAGATCCTTTCTGGTGGTCCAGGAGGAGAAGGCTGGGATTTGATTATCTTCGCCATAGAAATCCGCGAAGAAGGGGGCGGCTTTTGGTTGAGAGGCGAATATTATCAGTATATCAATGATGCTTTCACCGATGGCAGTTCAGTGATCATTGAGGAGTACCAACTGGAATCCATTGTAAATGGGAAAATCAGCACGCTTATAAGTCGATGTGACTTAGAATTCCAGGAACAATGGGCTTGGGACCCGGTTAAACATCAACTGCTCTGGCAGGTAGACGGCAGTTTGCCAATCCATCATCAACCCAATGAAGGGATTGCCCTCACCAATCCATCCGGGTACTGGCCATCCTCAGATATAGGTGACTTTATGCGCTTGGCCCCGGGAAGTAAATCTGAGCCACTCTGGACTGCCCGTGCAAATGTCAAGGATACATATCTGACAGCGGTCAGCTGTGAGGACAATCGCCTGATCCTTCAAACATACTCCACCCATAACTATGGGAAAGATCGTGTGGTTCGGATGTGGGAAAACTACATTTATAATACCTTGCTCGCCAGATACCAACTGCTGAGTGAATGAATACCCTCATCACCCAGGTGATATTAAAACCGGGCAGAATACTGCCCGGTTTTTTTATTCGGATCGTAATCCAATTTCCTCCCTGCCGATAGACTCAATCTCATGCCTCCCTATTCATCATTTCGCCTGTTGTCAGGGATAGACGCAGAAATCGGTTTATATTTTCATAAATACCAAGCTTATTGAAAATTAAAGTCCGCGCTCTTGACCTGGAGAATACACTGATCACAAATTGTAAGCAGTCCAACCTCACACAGTCTCCCCATCACCCTGCCCCCTAGTCACAAAGGCACCCCTTCCCTAAGTCTCCCAGTTACAAAATCCCATGCTATACTTCTTAAAAGAAGCCCAATTTTCCCCTATCTACCAATTCAACAATGACAGAAAGTATCTCAAATCAACGGCTAATAGGAGGTAATCTCATGGAACAAACTGATTTTAAAGTCTATGGTTATCGATGGGTCGTGCTGGTCACATTTATGTTTGTGGTCGCTATCAATCAACTTTTGTGGATAACCTTTGCTCCCATCACGGGCAATGCTGCCACGTATTACGGAGTCTCAGATCTCAGCATTGGTCTCCTGTCCATGGTCTTCATGATCGTATATATCATTGTCTCGATTCCTGCTTCCTGGGTGATAGACACCTATGGCGTCCGGATCGCTGTTGGAATTGGCGCCGTACTGACAGGAGTCTTCGGCTTAATGCGGGGTATTTTATCACCCAACTACACCTATGTGCTCATCGCGCAGATCGGGATCGCCATCGGGCAGCCCTTCATTCTTAATGCTGTGACTACCGTGGCTGCGCGCTGGTTTCCTATCAAGGAGCGAGCCACTGCCGCGGGCCTGGGATCATTGGCGATGTACCTGGGCATCGTAGCGGCCCTGGTGCTGACTCCTTATCTGACGCTCACGTCCCAGATTAGCGGCATGTTAACAATCTACGGGATCGTTTCTGTGATCAGCGTGATAGTATTTTTTGTATTTGTAAAGGAACGTCCTCCCACAGCTCCCTGCCGGCCTGATCAAGAAGAACGCTCCCTTGTTTTTGAAGGTCTGAAGGAATCCCTGAGAATTAAGAATTTTCTTTATCTACTGGTGGTCTTTTTTGTTGGTTTGGGCGTATTCAACGCGGTAACAACCTGGATCGAGGATATTGTCAGACCGAGGGGATTCTCAATCATCGAGGCAGGCGCCATCGGGGGTGTGATGATCGTGGGGGGAATTATTGGGGCGGTACTTATCCCCATGCTCTCTGACCATTATCGCAAAAGAACTCCCTATTTATTAGCAGCTGTGATCGGTGCCATACTGGGATTAGTCGGCCTTACCTTTGCCTTAAGCTATTGGCTGATGCTGGTCTCGGGCTTTGTGTTTGGTTTTTTCTTGTTAAGTGCTGGTCCAGTTGGATTCCAGTATGGGGCCGAAATAACCCATCCAACCCCAGAAGGCACCTCCAACGGCCTGCTTTTGATGATGGGACAAATCTCGGGAATCGTTTTTATCCTTGCCATGGACATATTTAAAAGCCCGGTCACCGGGTCAATGACCACCCCCTTGCTGGTGCTGATCGGTCTGATGATTCTCAGCCTGCTATTTGCTGCCAGGCTTAAGGAGGCGACAACCATCCTGACTGATTCTGGGAGCGGATAAAATGCTCCCTGGTTGAGATAACCACAAAATCGCCGGGAGAGAGATCTGTAACATACTCCCAAGAAGTAACTTTTCCCTGGATAATAATTTTGGAATCCTCGCCTTTATTTATCCTGATGATCACCATGCTATACTCCAAAATAATGAAATATCTTCTCACCCAGTCTCACAGTCACTTCGTCATA
>JAUWEC010000176.1 GCA_030608465.1 Chloroflexota bacterium | reverse complement strand
AGCCCATAGTTGCGATTTCAATCGCCTGAATTAGATAAATTTCCGGCTTAAGTCATAGAAGAAGTTGTCGCTAGGCATCCCCCTCCAGGGACGCTGGGAGCAATTTATTGATTGAGAATATTTTCCAAATCCCCTCTCTGCTCTAATGGAAACAAAAAAAGTCTGCCAAAATCGGCAGACTTTTTCTTATTATTTCGTTTTCAGGTTACATTTTTTCTTCCAGGAATTTGACAGCATCCCCAACAGTGGCAATCTTCTGGGCATCTTCATCAGAAATTTCGCCCCCGAACTCATCCTCGAATTCCATGATTAACTCCACTAAGTCAAGGGAATCCGCTTCCAGATCCTCGCGGAAACGAGCTTCTTTTGTCACTTTGGACGGATCAACCGCCAGTAATTCAACAATTATATTCTTGACCTGCTCAAATGTATCGGCCATGATGGCTCCTCCTTGGCTCCAAACTTAATGATTCAATGATATCTTTGTAAACAAATTAGATGGATTTTCGTTCCGTTTCCTGGTTTGTGTGTATTGTAACCGCAGGAAGGGAGATGTCAAGGTTCACTGGATCAAGGTTGGACCTCCGTTGACACCGAGGGGGGTGACTGTTACCATACCAACATCACAAGGACTTTTTATGCCAGAAAAGAGCTCCTCCACCAGCAGCAGAAAAGCAGATCATATCCGGATTAATTTAGACCAGAATGTTCGTTCCGGTTTAACTACCGGGCTGGAAAATTACAGGTTTACCCACCAGGCACTGCCAGAACTGAATCTGGAAGATATCAGACTCGGTTTCTCCCTCTTTGGAAAAGACCTCGCCGCTCCCCTGTTTATTTCCTCCATGACTGGCGGAACTGAAGAT
The DNA here is from genome assembly GCA_030608465.1 of Chloroflexota bacterium. Taxonomy (GTDB): domain Bacteria; phylum Chloroflexota; class Anaerolineae; order Anaerolineales; family UBA11858; genus B10-G9. Next base: position 5,183 of record JAUWEC010000176.1, on the reverse strand, counting down.
GCTGGAATCATCAACCGCAACCTGGCGAAAGCAGCTCAAGAGACAGGGATCCCCATGGGAGTAGGGTCACTGCGGGCTGCCCTGGAAGATCCCAGTTTAGTTGACACATTTCAAGTTCGAGAGGCTGCGCCCGATATTCTCCTTTTTGCCAACCTTGGCGCGGTGCAGCTGAATTACGGATTGAGCGTGGAAGATTGCCATCGGTCTGTAAATATGATCGGAGCGGATGCTTTGATTCTGCATCTAAACCCGCTCCATGAAGCAGTCATGCCGGATGGAAACACCCGTTTTGCCGGTCTGCTGGATAAAATTGAAGGAGTTTGTAAAACCCTGGAAGTACCGGTGATCGTAAAAGAAGTCGGTTGGGGATTCTCCAGCCAAGCAGCCGTCCAACTAAAAAATGCCAGGGTTTCAGCGCTGGATATTGCCGGCGCGGGAGGAACTTCTTGGACCGAGGTGGAAATGCATCGGGCAGAAACGGATGATCAGCGGAAAATCGCCTCCGCTTTTATTGATTGGGGAATTCCAACCGCGGAAACGGTTCAAATCGTTCATTCTGCCGTTCCTGAACTGCCTCTATTTGCCTCCGGGGGATTAAGGAACGGGGTGGATATCGCCAAATGTATTGCACTCGGGGCAGTGATGGGTGGATTGGCTGGACCATTCCTGAAAGCCGCTGTTCACTCTCCCCGTGCTGTGATAAACGAAATTAATCGAATTAAAAAAGAGCTCCAGATATGTATGTTTGCCGCCGGTGCCAGTGATCTGGATTCCCTCTCCCGGTCTCAATTAATTAAAAACAGCTCCTCATGAACAAACCTTCCGGATTTTCCGCTTTTGCCGAAAAAGCCAGGCCTGCTCTGCGGGAGGAATTAAGGGTAGCCATCACCTCATCAGCAGATCACGGAACCCCCGAACTGCAAAACATGATTGCCTATCAGTTGGGTTGGACCGGAGAAAACGCAGGTCCTAAAGCTGAAGGAAAACAAATCCGTCCCCTTTTAGTTCTGCTGGCAGCAGAAGCTGCTGGGGGAGATTGGCAGGCAGCTATACCAGCGGCAGTAGCCGTAGAACTGATCCATAATTTTTCCCTCATCCATGATGATATCGAGGATAACAGCTCACTCCGGCGGGGAAGACCCACAGTGTGGAAAAACTGGGGAGAAGCCCAGGCTATTAACACCGGCGATGCCGTGTTTGCCCTGGCTAATTTATCCCTGATGAACCTTGAAAAGACCCTTTCGCGGGAAACTGTCCTGCAGGCAGGTAAATTGTTTCACACCACCTGCTTGCGCCTGACCCAGGGGCAACACCTGGATATTCTCTTTGAAAACCTTAACCAGGTCTCTCTCGAAGAGTACTGGCAGATGGTAAGTGGAAAAACCGCTGCCCTGTTGGCATTCAGCCTGGAGGTGGGTGCCTTGTGCGCTTCTGCTCCAGATGACCTTCAATCCAATTACCGGGATTTTGGACATTATCTTGGCCTGGCATTTCAAGCTCAGGATGATATATTAGGAATCTGGGGAAATCAGGAGCAGATCGGCAAATCGAACACTGGGGATCTGGTCAACGGTAAAAAAACTTTACCGGTACTTTATGGGTTGGCGCAGAAAAAGGGGTTTTATGAAGGCTGGTCTGCAGGACCCATCAAAAGTAAAGAAGCCGCGAAGTTAAGCCAGATGCTGGAAGCTGAAGGAGGTCGTGCCTATGCGCAAAACACTGCTGACCGCCTGACGGATCTCGCCCTTACTGCCCTAGAAAACGCCCAACCGCATGGCGAAGCTGGAGATATACTGCGGGAATTAGCTGGCAAACTCCTTCATCGGAAAGAATAAACAATATGTCGGAAATTCCACTATTCCTCCCTTTTCACCCTCCGCTAACTCATCTTTTTTGACTCTACACCACTAATTTCGGCTCATTACTCCCTTAACAATCTACCCTTTATCAGACACTATCCATCCCCCGATGTTCTGGTATAATTGCCGCTGTCTATTGACAAAAATAAGATAAAAGAGTGATCTTATGGCGAATGAGAGTAAAAAAATCTGCCCAACTTGCGGAACCCGCGTCAAGGAAAATGCGGAGCGCTGCCTGGTTTGCGGTAGTACATTAGGCGGAACAAAAGCAGATGCACAGGTCGTCCGCGGGGGGCGGATGCCTGAAATCACCCTCGGACTCCCTGCCGTAATCGGTCTGGTAGCCTTTTTCCTGATGATCGGCGCCGGAATGGTTTACCTGGCTTTACAGCAATCCGGTGCGATGGTGGACACAACGGTAACACCCACCCTGACCCAAACACTGACATTAACGCCAACGCCAACCCCGGAACCGCCGACGGCTACCCCTTCACCGATGCCGACGCCCACTCCATTAACCTATGTCGTCGTTGCCAATGACTCCTGCCTGGCGATCGCTGCCCGGTTTGAGGTCTCGATTAAATCCATTGTTCTTCTCAATAGTATCCCGGCTTCGTGTGATACGCTGTTTGAGGGACAGGAACTGAAGATTCCACATCCTACACCAACAGCCACATCTTTCCCGACAGCAACATTAAGCGGAATAGAAGGCACACAGGCAGCCTGTGATAAAGTTGCTTATGTAGTCTCTGAAGGGGATACTCTTAATACCATTTCTCTGAACTATAACGTGCCGGAAGAAGCGATTAAATCCTATAACGGCATGGTGAGCAACACTGTCTATGAAGGACTGCCGCTGATTATTCCTCTTTGTGAACGGGCCGCAACGCCGGGTCCCTCCTCGACACCCACACCGCCCCCACCTTACCCGGCACCCAACCTGCTGCTGCCTCCGGATGGCGGAGTTTTCTCCCTCAGTGATAATCAGGTTACCCTGCAGTGGTCGTCTGTAGGTTTAATCAATGCCAATGAGGCATACCAGGTCTCTGTGATGGATCTCACCGAGGGCAAAGGCCGAAAACTGGTGCAATATGTGACTGATACCAAATTCATCGTTCCCGGATCCTTCCGGGCAAGTGAAGACTCCCCTCATATATACCGCTGGACCATCAGCACAGTCCGTCAGGTAGATGTGGATGAGAATGGCAATTCAATCTGGGAGACCGCTGGCAGCGAGAGTGAAGCGCGGGTATTTACCTGGACTGGTGAAGAAATTGCGGAAGCTACACCCACGCCCTAGGAAACAACTTTAATATATAAGAGTCCGGTGATAAATCCCGGGCTCTTTTTTTTTTATGTTTTCAGATAGGATCAGCGCTTGCGGATCCAGCGCACACTGTTGGATCGACAGGTTGAACAGCTGCGCTCCGAATCGGATTGGTAGGTTCCGCTCCAGCTTTCACCGCAAACCAGACACTGATAATCCGCCGGTTGGTTTTCATCTTTTGCCCTGGGATTGCGGGGACCGGGAACCTTGGCTTCCTTCAATATCGAGCGGGTTTCCTGGATCATTCCCAATTCTACTGCCAGCCGTTTTTCCTCAGCCTGTTTCATGATATGCTGCCAGCGGGCTCCCTCAGCCGCTGAACACCATTCCAGCATAAGTCTATCTGGATCTACACCAGCTTTTTCCAACCCGTCCCAGAGTCCATCTACGCGTCGGGTGGTGCTGCGGTTGGCATCAATATAGTGGCAGTCCACATAATGGCAGCCAGATACCAGCACAACGGGAGCACCTTTTCTAAAGGCATACCAAACAAATTCCGGACTTACGCGTCCGGAACACATGGTCCGGATGATATTGGCATGGGGGGGATACTGCATCCGTCCCACACCAGCGGTATCTGCACCAGCGTATGAGCACCAATTACAAGCAAAAGTTACAATCGATTCCTGTGGATTATCTTCCAGCATAGCATCAATCTGGGCATAAATGGCTTGATCAGAAAAGTGACGCATTTCTATGGCGTTGAATTTACATTCCGCCGCACAGGTTCCGCAACCGGTGCAGGCCGCAGTGATGACCTCAGCTGCCTGCCCTTTTTCCCAGACAATGGCATTGAAGGGACAAACATCCACACAAATGCCGCAATTTTTACACAGCTCCTCATCAATCACAGCGGTGATGGCATCCACCGAGAATTGATCCTTGTTTAACAGAATAGAAGCCCTGGAGGCTGCAGCGCTAGCCTGGGTGACACTTCCGCGGACATCCTTGGGGCTTTCCACACCACCGGCAATAAAGACGCCTTTCGTGGGTGTATCGACCGGACGCAGTTTCGGGTGGGCTTCACGCAAGAATCCACTGGGAGATTTCGAGAGACTGACCATCTGGCGGATGGTCTCCGTATTTTCAGCCGGGACAGCCCCTACAGCCAGTACCAGCATATCAAAACTGTGGTTTTCCAGCCTGTTGCGGGTTGTATTTTCCACCGTCAGATGAAGATTTCCTGTATCGGGATCCTCCACCACATCACCGGGTAAACCGCGAATATACTTCACCCCGTTCCCTTTACTGCGCATCAACAATTCCTCAAACCCTTTGCCAAAGGCGCGCAGATCCGTATAAAACACAGTGGATTCCACTTCCGGATGGGCATCCTTCAGGTATTGGGTTGTTTTAATGGTGTTCATACAGCAGATATTGGAGCAGTACGGATTTCCACGTTCCGGATCCTGGGTTCTTGACCCTACACATTGGATGAAACCAATTCGTTTCGGGAAGGCGAGATCACTCGGCCGGCCCAATTGCCCTTCCAGCGGCCCCCCCGTGCAAATCAGCCGTTCAAACTCCAGACTGGTCACCACATTTGAAAAACTTGTGTAGCCATATTCATTCAGCGGGGTTGGATCATAGATATCCATCCCGGTCGCAACGATCACAACGCCCACGTCTACATTAATAATTTCATCCTGCATGTCAAAGTCGATACAGGATTTTTCACAGGCTTCAATACATTTCCCGCAAGCAATGGGATTCTGCCCCAGGCATTCATCCGCATTCACAATATAAGCCGAGGGAACAGCCTGGGGGAATGAGAGGAAGATCGCCCGACGGCTTCCCAAACCCTCCTGGTATTCATCCGGAATTACAATCGGGCAGACCTCCACGCAATCCCCACAGGAAGTGCACTGGGTTTCGTCTACATAACGGGCTTTTTTGCGGATCCGTACTTTAAAATTACCCACATAGCCGGCGATATCTTCTACTTCTGAAAATGTTAGTAATTTGATTTTTGGATGTCGACCGACATCCATCATTTT
>JAUWEC010000209.1 GCA_030608465.1 Chloroflexota bacterium | reverse complement strand
CGGGCAGGGACGCAGGATAAGTTATATCTCCACTCGAAATGGCGTCCAGGAAGTCTGGTATGCTGATCTTGACTCATCCGAAAATGAAAAATCAGTCCGCGTAAGGAATCTCCCGGGGGTGAGTGTTAAACACCCCACCTGGACAACGGACGGCAGGTATTTATCCTGGTCAATTGTTACTGAAGAAGGAAATCATTCCCTTGTTACCTGGGACTCAGGTCGGCCGGATCTGGATCCCATCCTGGCTGGAACCGGGGATTGGCCGCTCTGGGCAGGAACAGGAAAAGTATTGTATGCCCTGATTGAAACTCCGTATGATACCTATCTCACTGCTTATCCCGGTCTCGAATATGATCTTCAGGTGATGATGCCGGCAGTCAAATTACCCGGTCCCGTAGCCGGGTTCAGCTGGGCTGAAGGTATTTCGCTTCCTGCTCCCTTGGATGCTGCTGGGCAGATCAATCCTACACCTCTCTGGAACCCTGCACCACTGCAGAACGGGAGCTCAGAGATCATTAAAAAGGATTTATTCCAACTGAGAAATCTTAATGCCCCCTATCCTCAACTAAATCAAGATGCTGTCGAATCATTTACGTCTCTTAGGCAGGAAACCAGAGATTTACTGGGATGGGATTTTCTTTCTACCCTAGAAAACGTCTATGTGCCGCTTACAGAACCTATGGATCCAGGGGTTAATCAGAATTGGCTGTACACCGGACGGGGACTATCGGTAAATGACATTCCCAGGCTAGCAAATTGGCTGATCGTAGAACGAGAGGATTATGGCACCCAGACATTCTGGCGGCTTTATATTCGCACCAACGTCCAGAATGGCTCGCAGGGTCAACCGCTTCACAACTACTTCTGGGATTTTAATGCCAGGTATTCCGGCTCAAATTTGGATTACGAGAATGGCGGTGGTATCTCGAACAATATTCCAGAAGGGTACTGGATCGACTTTACAGAACTGGCAGCGGCCTTTGGATGGGAGCGATTTCCCGCAAAGTCTCACTGGCAATATTCTGAATCCGCTGCCCGCTATCAATACTTTGCTTTTACGCAGGGATTAAGTCTGCAATCCGCATTGCTTGAGTTATATTCACCACAAGTCATCCAAACACTTACGAGTCCCGCAAATCCCTGATTTGATTATGAAAAAAGCATTACGGGTAAATATAAGCCGAAGAAGAGTACTGATTCAAGGCGGTACATATTTAACAGCATTACTGCTTCTTAGCGGCTGCTCCATGGATATCGGTTCTTCCGATGCCGAAAAGGACACTGCAACCCCTACAAAATATACGCCTGCAGCCAGTTTTACTCCATCGGAACCAACAGAGACTCATGTGAGCTTGAATCTGACCACACTGACTCTCACTGCAGTGCCGGAAATTAGCTCAACACCAGAACCGATCCCATCTACTCCTGATTTATCCATTCCCCCCGATCCGCAAAAATCTTTTACAGCCTGGAGGCCACCCGTGTATCCGGTTCCCTGGATGCCAAGTCCCCAGGATCATTTCTATTTTTCAAATCCAATAGCAGCCTATGATATCGATCCAGCACATTCTACCTACGGTTATGGAGATGTGTTTTTCGAGGATGTCGTCCACACTGGTATTGATTTTCCAGGTGATATAGGAACCCCGGTCCTGGCGGCTGGAGATGGAAAAATAATTTACGCCGGATTCGGTGTTTACCGGGGCGGGTCCGATGTTTTTGATGATCCTTATGGAAAGGCTGTGGTAATTGAACATTCCTTCGGTTACCAGGGTGAACCACTTTTTACACTCTATGCGCATCTTAGTGAAATCCTGGTTAAAGAAGGTCAGGCGGTTACAACAGGAGATCTAATTGGTTTAATAGGGGAAACTGGAAAAACCACCGGCCCCCACCTTCACTTTGAAGTCCGGTTGGGAAAAAACGAATATTTTTCCACCTGGAATCCTGACCTGTGGATTTCTCCCCCACAAGGTTGGGGAATCCTGGTTGGACAAATATTAACTTTTGAAGGCAGACCACTGGAACAGCAGACTGTGTACCTCTACCGGATCGGGAAACAGGGTTCCCAGGATGAAACTACAAATCGTTTATGGATCGGGAAATCATATCAAAATCAAGCAATTAACAGTGACTCCTATTACAAAGAAAATCTTACGATCGCCAACATTCCGGCTGGAACCTATATGGTATCAATACCGGTAACAGATATCGGATTTTCCTATTATGATGAAATTGAAATCCGGCCTGGACAAGTCACATTTTTCAAATTTAATCTTTGGCGAGGGTTTACTGGAGAAAATCCCCCAACACCGGAAGTTTTTTTTTCACCTTCCCCTTGACGTTTAGAACATTTGTGCTACACTAAAACAAGGCAAGCCAGGTGGAAATCTATTGTTTTAGAGGAGGATATTATGGCTGATGATCCGCGGAAAACAGCTTTAGACAAAACACTGCAGGATATCACAAAACGCTTCGGTGAAGGAGCAATTATGAAGCTTGGTGATGCCCAGGGCATGGAGATTGACGTAATTCCTACCGGCACATTATCTCTTGATGTCGCTCTTGGTGTAGGGGGAATACCCAGGGGCAGGGTAACGGAGATCTTTGGACCGGAGGCATCCGGGAAAACCACAATCTGCCAGCATATCGTTGCAGAAGCGCAAAAACAAGGTGGAACAGCAGCTTTTATTGATATGGAACATGCTCTTGATCCTTCCTATGCAGCTCGGACGGGTGTGGATGTTAATAATTTATTGATTTCCCAACCGGACACCGGAGAGCAAGCCCTTGAGATTGCTGAATCTTTGATCCGTTCCGGGGCTGTGGATGTCATCATTATCGACTCAGTCGCTGCTCTGGTTCCCCGGGCAGAAATTGAAGGTGATATGGGAGACTCCCATATGGGGTTGATGGCCCGGTTGATGTCCCAGGCACTCAGAAAACTCTCTGGCGCGATCAAACAAACCAATACCTGTTTGATTTTTACCAACCAACTGCGGGAAAAAATCGGTGTTGTCTTTGGAAACCCGGAAACCACTCCCGGCGGCCGTGCTCTTAAATTTTACAGCTCAGTCCGGCTGGATGTCCGCCGGATTCAATCCATTAAATCCGGCACGGACATTATCGGCAGCAGAATCCGGGTTCGGGTCGTAAAAAACAAAGTAGCTCCCCCTTTCAGAACAGCCGAATTTGACATCATGAAGGATGGGATCTCTAAATATGGCGATATTCTTGATCTGGCTGTAGAAGTTGGTGTCGTCGATAAACGCGGATCCTTTTATTATTACGGTGATGACCTTCGCATTGCACAGGGTCGAGAAAATGCCAAAGAATACATGAAAGAAAATCCGGATTTAGCCCTGGAGATTGAAGGAGAAGTCCGGGCTTTGGTCATGGAGGAACCCCAAATCGATCCTGATCCCAATGGACCCGAATCTGGCAGGGGAGATGAACCAGACCAGGAATAAAATGAGGGTTAAGATCCGGATATTGCTGCTGGTGATCCTGGTCACAGGTTGTCAGGCTGAAAAGCCTGCACAAACTGCGACACCAGAAGCGATGTTCATCCCTCCCACACCCGGGCCAACATCTGAGCAAAATCCCGAAGCCCAAACCACCGCCCTTCCTACCCAACAGGGGAATTGTGTAAATCAACTCCGGTATGTAAAAGACCTGACTATTCCCGATGGCACTGAAGTATTAGAAGGGGAAAAAATCACGAAGCGCTGGCTAATCTCCAACGAAGGCAGCTGCAATTGGAACCAATCCTATTCTCTGCAGCATATTTCAGGTTTGGCTCTAGGGGCAAAAAAATATCAGCTTCTCTACCCTGCCCGGCAGGGCTCGAGAGCAATCCTGGAAATAACATTCACTGCTCCGGATAATCCCGGACGTTATAATTCCTGGTGGCAGGCTTTTGATTCCAATGGAAAGCGGTTTGGAGATCCGGTTTATATGGATATCATAGTACTAAGTGAGTAAACCGGAAAGGAGATCCACCATATGGGTGATAAAAAATCCAGCGTCCAGCGGGTTATCGATGAACTGAAGAAATTAAATCTCTCCACCCAATTTAA
>JAUWEC010000198.1 GCA_030608465.1 Chloroflexota bacterium | reverse complement strand
CCTAAACTGGCATCCGCAAAATTGAATTCCTTGATGCTTTCGGTGTCCATTTTTTCTATATCCGCACCGGTTTTCAGGGCAATGTCAAACTTTGCCAGCATCACCAGGGAATCAATATCTTCAGGTAGCTCGGGACCGGATACCTCACTGAGGTCAGAATTCTGATCCGTTGACAGGCTGCAGGCGGAACTCATTAGAATTAAACTGATCACGAGGCTGATTAAAATCAGCTGAGTTCTTTTCAGTTTCATTGTTTTGTCTCCAATTAAAAATTAAATCTAAAACCCGGTCTTAATCAGGGTAATTTCCAATAAACTGCCTGAGATAGATAAGCTGTAAAACCAGGTGTATCTGTTGCGGCCACCAGTATTCCAAATCTGCCTTTGCTGAAGGTACTGTCGTTTTTTTCAAAAACTTGGTGCCCGTTGACATATCCGGTTAATTTTGTCCCTTTGACTTTGATTCCCAGTCGGTTTGTCCCGCCTGGACCCGCGTTGATATGATCGCTGCCGGTCCATTTCTTAATCACTGTGTATTCCTCGTCTTCACTGTCCCAGAAGCTTAACCTGTAAGAACCATCGCAGGAGATGCTGATCAGATATCCCTGGCTGGTATCCGGTGCGCGAAAGATCATGCCGTAGCGGTCTTTCCCACCGCATTCCTCCCCGAACGTACCGGTGATTTCCAGGTAAAAATTAGTCAGATCTCCCCAGGAAAGGCTCCAGGTCTCATATCCGTTGGCTTTTTTTGCTGTCAGGATCATCTGATCCTCATCCACTGCATAGCTGGATTGAGACCCATCATATAGATAAAAATTGGATCCACCCTCAAAGGTGTCTTTAAATGTTGGAGCGCCAAGGGAAAGAACCGGATCCCCGGGTATTGTTTCGGGGGTATCTGTTGCCGTGGGAGTTAGGGTCAGGGTAGGGGTGGGAGTTAGGGTTAGGGTAGGGGTGGGAGTATCGGTCGCTGTCGGTGACGGCGTTGGGGGTTGCGGTGAACTCTCCTCGGGGGGAGCAAGTGTGTCTGTTGGTTGATCCGGCGGATCAAGGCTGTGCGGTTCTGCGGTTAACGTCCCTGCTACGAAGGTAGCAATGATATCCTGATCCTGGATAAGAGGAGTCTCCTGCCGGGGGACGCAGCCTGAGAGAAGAGTAAATATTATCAAAAGTGCCACTATTTGTTTCATGGTCTTGCTCCCTGTAGTTTTTACCCCAAACACAATCAAACTGATTCAATCTTAAGTGTACCCGTTTCGGCGGCTCCGTCAACGTTTTGTGAACATTGGTCAGTTGTTTGTAAGTAATAATTAGTATTCAGTGGACCTCCCTCATAAATCGGTGCGTAAAAAACCTACCTAACCTGAGTAAAGTGAATCCATCGACACTTCCTTCGGTTGCAGGACAGGCGAAGTTAGCTAGATGAAGGGGTTTGCGAAAGTAGCAGAAGGCTAAACCAAGATTTTGCCCGGCGACTACCCCACCAGGGTGCTGCGCAAAAGTCGCAGGCTAGATGATAGAAACCGTCCCAAGGACGGTTTGTTTTTTCTGTTAACATTAATTTCTTTTTTGTTTGGAAAAATTCCAGTCCTTATCGCAGGAGTCCCACAGCGGTGGGACTTTGACTCACTAGGCCGCGATTTTAATCGCCGGCGAATATAGCAGGTATCGAATCATATGATTTCTTGTCCGCCCGGTGCTTGTCCGGAACCCTTTAACAAGCTTAGGAAAAAATCAGGATGCCTGGTCAGTGGTTTGCCATAATAGGCATTCTGAGTAATCCGACAAGGGAGAGCGTATCGAAGGGAGCCGGATAAAAAACAATACCTGAGTATTGTTTTATTGTGATTTTACAACTCCTCTGGATATTTTCCGTATATGAGTATGAAATCAAAGATTTATTGAAAATTATGGGAGCCACAACCTTTGGAAAACAAATGGTTCCGGGAGAGAATATAATGGATAAAAGAATCAAATTTGGTTTGCTTTTAATAGCCGTTTTGTCAATTGCGGCAGTGAGCTGTATCAGTATTCCAGCGGTCAGTAAGGTGAGATCCCATACTGAAGTGATTGATCTGGAAGATGCCGAATCAGTCACAGCGGAGGTCATGATGGGTGCAGGGAAACTGGCAGTCCAGTCGGGGACTGAGGCCTTAATGGAAGGTGAGTTTCACTACAGTAACCGGGATTATGCTCCTGATATTAATTATAATGTCCGCAGCGGTGGAAGAGGTGATCTGCAGGTAGAACAGGATGACGGACCAAAGTTTCGTGTCCAGTCAAACTACAGAAATGAATGGGAATTGGTCTTTAATGAAGAAATTCCGCTCGATTTGGATATCACTCTCGGGGCAGGGGAAAGTATTCTGGATATGGCAGACCTGAACCTGGAGTCATTTGCCCTAAAGATGGGCGCGGGCGCAGCTTATGTGGACTTGAGCGGAACTCGCGATCAAGATCTCTCTGTTAATATCCAAGGTGGTGTAGGTGAGCTTACTGTACTGTTACCACCCGAAACTAACATAATCGCTGAAGTCACAGGCGGTTTGGGTGAGATTAATACCAAGGGTTTATATCGGGATGGGGAACTGTTTGTCAGTAAGTATTCCGGATCTGGATCTGTCGTGAATATAAAAATTGAAGCTGGGATCGGACAGCTTAACCTATTGGTTCAGTGAGGTGATAAGGTAAGTTGTGTTCAGGTATAAATGGAGGAAAAATCATGGACTACGGAAATTTATTTTCAAAAGCATGGGATATCATCTGGAAAAACAAATTCTTAATCCTTTTAGGTGTCCTGGTTGCACTCAGCGGCTCTGGAGGAAGCGGGGGAAACCCCTCCCAGTATGCATTCAGCGGGAATGACCTTGACTGGCAAAATATGCCCCGGTTTGATTATGAATATGGTTCCCCATTCCAAAATTTGGATTTGCCATTCATCGCCGTGGGCGGGATTGTTCTACTGGTCGCCTTTTTATTCTTAATTGGTCTTGTTTTATGGACCCTGGGAACGATCTCCCGCGGGGGATTGATCAGTGCGGTTAATGAAATCGAGCTTGGCAATCCAACCAATTTCTCAGAAGCCTTTCGAGCCGGCTGGCAAAAAGGCTGGCGTTTGATTGGCATTGGGCTGGTGCCGGCTGTGCCGGGTTTTGTGCTGTTCTTGATCGGGGTGGCTACTTTGATGGTGTTCGGCGGTTTGGAGGTTCTTTCCCGGGGTGATTTTAGTCCAGCTGGACTGTGGGTATTCCTGCCGGTTGCTGTATTGGCTTGCATCCTGGTACCGGTGATGCTAATTCTGTCTTTGTTAAGGGCGTTTGCCAACCGGGCTTGTATGCTGGAAGATCAGAATGTCATCAGTTCCTACCGACGAGGATTTGAAGTACTGGGAGACAACCTGGGTCCGGCAGCATTATTATTCCTGTTGCAAATGGCCATCAGTTTCGGGATTGGGATTATGATGATGGTTCCGGGCATACTGATCGCGTTGTGCTGTTTCCTGTGGCCGGTGCTGCTGCTGGTTGGGGGTGGAGTTACCGCCTATTATTCCACGCTGTGGACTCTTGCCTGGAGAGAGTGGACAGGATTACCTGTTGTGGTCAGCGATGAGGAAGTAGTAAGTAGTGAGAATAAATAGTATTCAGTCCGGGTGTGCTGTCCTGAATAACGTTTACAGCCAATATTACTAAACCATTACCATTTCATAAACTTGAGCGGTGTGCATCTTGACCGGAATTTGATACTCCAAGGCAAGATGAGGCCGCTCAAAATTGTAGAGCCATACAGCCTCCTTGGTTGCTCGCTGAGCATGTTCATAATCAATAAAGACATGATCCAGTCCGTATTCTAATTTGAGAATTCCATTCATCCGTTCAGCCAAGGCATTTTCGTAGCAGTTCCCAATCTCTCCCATACTGGAAAGAATACCAACTTCTTCCAGCCGATCCCGGTAGGCTCGGCTGGTGTATTGACTGCCGTGATCAGTGTGATGGATCAGTCCAGCGAGTGGACCAGAAGCCTGATCAATAGCCATTTCCAAAGCACATTTCACTCCCTCAACGGCCAGCGAGGTGGAAAGTTCATAGCCAACAATGTATCTGGAATAAGCATCTGTGAGCAAGCTCAGATAGCAATAACCTTCCTCAGTTTCCAGATAAGTGATGTCACCTACCCAGGCTTGCTGCACCCGGCTGATAGTTAGATCCTCCAGTAGATTAGGACAGCGCCACAAACCAGCCCAAGTTGTTCTGCGTTTGAGTCTGATAGGCGGCACAAGCAGATCCTGTCTTCCCAAAAGGTCAAAAAAGCGGTCTCTGCCGATAGAAATACCTTCCTGTTCCATCTCTGGCCGCAGTTTCGTCAGCAGTTTTCTCCCACCCATGCGCGGATGGCGCTGGCGAACCGTCTGCACCAGGGCAAGGATCTTTCTTTCCTTTTCCTCGTTCTCTTTCTGTCGGCTCAGCTTTTGATAGTGCGCTTGCCGTGTGATCCCAAACCAGCTGCAGATGGCATCCATGGTCAGGATATTTCCTTGTTCTCGGGTTCGCTGGTATGCTCGCTGGATGATCGGGGTTCGCCACTTT
>JAUWEC010000235.1 GCA_030608465.1 Chloroflexota bacterium | reverse complement strand
ATTTCATCCAACAAATATGCCCGTTTACGCATCCACCACTCAACACCCTGCTGATTGGTAAAATCCATCAGCAAACCGTCTCGGAACCAAAATGGGCGCACGATGTATGGGGTATTTTCTTCTGTATGAACGCAATAACCTTGTTCCAACATATGTTCCCAATCATTGGCTAGTTGAGCATGGTCGTCTTCGTTACTCTTTAACACTGGAATTTGCCATAACAGCAAGCGTAAACCCTGTTTATGGAGTTTCTCAACCATGCCTTTGGGGTCAGGCCACATACCATCGCTGGGAAAGTCAAAATCAGGGTAACAAAAACCCTCTGCTCCTGGTTTGTGGGAGTATCTGGCATCATTCCAGATATAAAATGTGTTTTCGTCGCTCCAGGCTTCCAGCACGATTACCGTGGCTGGTATTTCATGCTGTTCGCTTTGAGCCATCATCTCTTCTACACGAGCTTGTGTATTCCATTCATTCGAGCTCATCCATAGTCCAAAGGCCCAATCTGGAGGCAGCGTTGGTCTGCCAGTAAGCCCATTCAACCGGCCGATGATGTCAAGAAGGCTTGCGGGGTTCCCAAGCAGAATATCAAATGTGACGGAATTGTCATCACCTAACTCTGTTTCCATTGTCCAGCGATTTGGGTTACTCTGTGCCAGATCAAAAACCGTATAACGCCGGCTATGCACGAGCAGACCATATCCTCGGGATGAAAGGAAAAGGGGCATTGGTATATATGTTCGCAATCCTTGGTTTTTGTACTGGTCATATACCCGCACATCGAGTCTCTGTCCTCTCTGGTTCAGCGCGTTAAACCTCTCCCCAAAACCGTAGAAATCTTCATTCAGAGGACAATCAAAAGATAAACCGGCTGTTTCAATCATTCCTTCGCTTCCTACAATAACTCGGGGGGCATTCATGCCCTTAAAGACTAAATTGTCTTGATAGAGTATTTGAATATGGAAAACATTGATATCCACATGTAGAGTGATTTCTCCGAGTTCTTTTGTGAGTGATGAAACCCCGCTTAGGTCCGTCTGGATTAACTCCCTCTTTTCTTGGATGGGATACTCGCCGTGACCGGTCATGATTTGAAGGTGGCCGTCTGCAGCTGCGTGAAACAGGAGATAACCGCATATCTCTTCTTCGGGATTCTCGAGGATGAGCACTAAAGAATTCTGCCCATGTAGTATATTTGTTATCTTATTGAGAGTAATTTCTTTGCGCACTGTGTATTCATATATCCGACTTTGGAGTGTTGTGTCCCCAGTTTCGGCGCTGAGTTGGTAAAAAACATTAGTCCCACCTGGGAAGGCTGGCAGGGACCCTGACCATTGATCCACGCCAAAAATCAAGCCCGCTCTTGCCGCAGCCTCACTCAGGTGTCCGTCTTCAATAAAAGCAAATTCCTCAGATAATGAATCCTCGAAATTAGCCTCCCTGATTTCTTTCCTGTCCTGATAATCACCATTCCAAAATGTGATCCAAGTATTTTTTACCGCGCCAATCGGACGAGTCAGAATGCCAATTTCTACGGATTGGTGGGCACTTGGAAGGCGCGGAATGCGTTCGTCGGCGCCGTTCTCATACGGATGATGAACTCCAAAGGGACGATGGATGATTTCAATGGCTTTTTTCATGGTCTTCTAATTCATCACACAATATTATATACATCGCCTGTGACCAAAGCAAAGGGCTTGCGATCTCTCCCCACCGGTTGACCCATTCTGGATAATAAGAGGGTGCCAGGAGATGATCAGATACTTGTTCGGGCAAATTTCCTGCCGCGTCGGCTTGTTTATTGATGAAGGACTTTATCTGGGCAGCTTTTTCATATTGCCCGATTCTGCACCAATACCAACCCAACCATGCTGCCAGCAAGATCCATTCTCCACCCCCATAATAGGTGTCATTCAAATTGCGATAAACTCCACCATGTGGATAGTAGAGATTATGTTCAATTTTCTGTAGAGTCCTATAAATGATTTCATGGTCAACAGCTTGGAATTCATAAGGAACGGCCAAGCCAATCAGGCTGGCGTCTACCATGTTTGTTAATTCAGGGTTCCCTATGGTGCTGTTGGAGTAAATCAATTTCCGGTAGTATCCATCTGGGTGAACTGCTTTATCTCTTATGTAAGTTCTGATCTTCTCTATTGTTTCTGAAATTGGCAGCCGTGTTTGATTAATAAGAATTTTCTGGGCAGATATTAAACCAGCATGGATGGATGCTAAAGTATAGAGGTGAATCGCTTCCAGGTGTTCTTCCCAACAATCATAACAAGGGCTATCCCAGAAAGTGATAAGATATTTTAGGATTAATTCCACCGCAGGTATTACTGCTGTGAGGAGGCTTTGATCTTTGCGCGATTGTAAATGTTCGTTTAGAGCCCACAACCAGGATCCATAGCCATCCAGTTGAAAATCAGTCCAATCGTCACCTATGGGGCTGCCATCAAGGTTGTACCTGGCGGGGAGATATTCTTCGGTTTTTATTCCTTGCCCGGCTTTCTTTTGAAGGATAAGCGCTTCAATTTTGCTTGCCTGGTGCTCAATGACTTTTCCACACCACAGATGAAATTGTCGGGAGCTTTCATAATAATCTGCTCGATCCATTGCGTATGCAATGAAACTCCCATCCCGAAACCAGCTGTAGGCATAAGTAGGGAAATTTGGAGAGGCAATATAAGCGCCGCTTTTATGTTGGTTTTTCAAAATAATATCAATACTTTGTTGATATAGAACCATTTATTCCTCACCTTCTTAGTTATTTCTAATTAAAAATGGGGCAGATTATCTCTGCCCCATCCTTCATTATTCAGTAACTTAGTTAAGTAAGGCTTCGACGTCTAATTTAGCCTGGTCCAGAGCTTCTTGAGGTGTGAGGATTCCCAAAACAGCCTGTTCGAGTGCAGCACCGACGGCATCGGTCATTTCGTTCTGACGCTCTATGACCGGTGGGACAATGGCGTATTGCAAAGAATCGAACACTGCTTGGCGATTATCCGGAGGGGATTGTGCCAGATAACCGGCAACATATTCCGGATTATCCAAGGTGGGGAGTTCCCAACCTGTATTGATACGGATTTCAGCCATATTAGGATCGCTGGTGAAGAATTTTACCCATTCATATGCTGCATCAGGATTCTGTGTGCCTGCGAAAACATTGACGGCATTTGAGAAGAAATGTGTTGCCTGCGTTTCCATACCAGGTTCAACCTGAATATCCCAGTTGAAGGGGGCGTTCTCGAAAGCGGCGAACATCCAGATACCTGATACCAGCATCCCAAGCTCACCATTAGTGAACATATCTCCATCAGAGACACCAGCCATCTCTTCATTAGAAGGCATAACTCCCTCATCCAGTAGGCTGAGCATGGTTTCGAGGGCAGCGACACATTCCGGTGAGTTAATCAATAC
>JAUWEC010000237.1 GCA_030608465.1 Chloroflexota bacterium | reverse complement strand
ATCTTACTGGCCAATCTGGTGTACAGGGCTTCCAAACCCCATTTTGCCAGCCTGGTTTTTGCCGGCATGCTGTTTGGTCTCTATGAAGCTTACCTGACCAAAGTGCTCTGGGATCCCCCCTGGGGAGCAGCCCTGAACGTTGGCGGCGTAGCTCCCGTTGAAACCCTGGTATTGGTATTCTGGTGGCATGCCTGGTTCTCATTCATAATCCCCTTGCTGGTAACCGAGAAGCTGCTCACCGAATCCACAGAGCTCTCGCTCAGCTTCCCGGAGAAAATCGGTAAGTTCCTTAACAGCTGGTGGGGGCTTGCCTTGGTGATGGTATTTGGCGGTATATTTCAAAGCATCAACTCCCCCTCTGTGGGCGAGTCATTGCTCTCCGGTATTTCCACGACTGCGTTGCTGGTTGCTCTGGTGCTGATCTGGAAACGGGTCACTAAAGACAAAACTTACACCATGAAAGAACTTCTTCCCAATGGTAAACAATTCAAATGGCTGCTGGTTCCCACCGGGATCATGTACCTGGCGATGAGCATCCTCATCCGCCCGGATGCTTTTCCTGGTCTGATTGGCCACCTTATCATCTGGATCCTGTATGGGTTAAGCTTTTATTTACTCTCCCGCAGCCAGCAAATTGTCGATATTGGTCCGGAATCAGAGGCGTCCAGCCTGGCAACCTGGGAGAACAAATGCTGGCTGCTGCTGGCAGCGGTTTTTCCCCTGGCGGCGATTGCTGGGGAACTCATCTTCACCTCGATCGCCAACCCCCTGGCCCTGATCTTCTGGTTTTCGGGGATCATCTTTGGCGTGGTCATGTTCATCAAAGCTGTCCA
Organism: Chloroflexota bacterium; assembly: GCA_030608465.1. Taxonomy (GTDB): domain Bacteria; phylum Chloroflexota; class Anaerolineae; order Anaerolineales; family UBA11858; genus B10-G9. The sequence goes on along the minus strand of JAUWEC010000237.1, from coordinate 2,559 downwards.
TCAAACGTTCCCAAAACAAAAGGAAACCCAACATGCTTAAATCCCTCGGCGGCTTAATCGCTGGAGGCCAGGTAATTTTCAGTTGGCCGTGTCTTGAGGAGAGAAACCGGTGGGGATTATTGACGTTTAATATTACCTGTCATTGGGAGGGTACGTAGTGACCGAAGCAATCTCCTGATATATGAGGAGATTGCCATGCCTGTCCTGAGCACCTCGCTTCACTCGGTTCCCACTCGGTACAGGTGAAGCGCAGAATAGACGAAGGGTTCATGGTGACAACAGGGGGAAAATCAACTGAATACTGATTACAGATCACTTCTTACTATTTACTGTCTACTGCCCCCCCACAACCTATTGCCGGAATTCCCGTATATAATAGAAGAAGGTAACAAACAATAGAAAGAGGAGTTTTAATAATGTCTTTACTGGGAAATATTGTCTGGTTGATTTTTGGAGGATTCCTGGCTGGAATCGGTTATATCATCGGCGGCATCGCCCTCTGTATCACGGTTGTCGGCATCCCCTTTGGGGTTCAGGCGATAAAAATCGGAGTGGCGACCTTTGCACCCTTCGGAAAAGAGGTATATGAGCAGGAAAATGCAAACAGCGTAACAAATACTATTTTTAATATGCTCTGGCTGCTGCTGTTCGGGTGGGAAATCGCCCTGGCGCATTTAATTCATGGAATCATCCTGGCTGTGACCATCATCGGTCTTCCTTTTGCCAAGCAGCACTTTAAACTGATTCCTTTAGCTTTATTCCCTTTTGGAAGAGACTACGATTAATCTCCTGGCTTCATGAAGTGCTTCTCCTTGCTCTCCCCGCCAGCAGCTGCTGGCGGGTTTTTTTATTCTTTTTATCCTCCGGGATAAAATTCCAGCAATCCTTTCAATTGTGATACACTGGTAATGAACAAAAACCCAGTTTACTGTTTTAGGTACTAGAGCATTGGAGGACCAAGATGGACAGCACTGTTAAGCAGATGATGGCTGGAAAAGATTCCAAGGAACTTTGGACCATATCCCCGGACGACACCATACTTCAAGCCCTGGATTTTATGGCGAAGAAAAATATCGGTGCTTTGCCGGTTCTGGAAGAAGATTTGCTGGTAGGGATTTTCTCAGAACGCGATTATGCCAGGATTCTTCCACCGGAAAAACATTCTCCACTAACCACCAAAATTTCCGAGGTGATGACTAAGGAAGTTTTCTGCATCAGCCCGGCGAACACTGCCTCCGACTGCATGAGCTTAATGACCGAAAAACGCATCCGCCACCTGCCGGTATTGGATGAGGGCAAGATGATCGGTATTATCACGATCGGGGATGTGCTTAAGCAGGTAATCAGGGATCAGGATAATTTAATCGGTCATCTGGAATACTACATCGCTGGAAAAGCCTGAGCGGATCATTCACTACTTAATAATAAAACCGCTGGAAAATTTCCAGCGGTTTTTTGTTTCTTACCAACGAGTTTTTTGGTTATTATTCTAAATTTCTATCAACAATAGCTTTTTTGATCTCCCCAATTGCCTGGGTTACCTGGATGTCCCGCGGGCAGGCATCAGTGCAGTTAAAAATAGTGTGGCAGCGGTAAACACCAAACTGCTCATTCAGAATCTCTAACCGTTCCGCAGCCGCCTGATCCCGGCTGTCAAAAATAAAACGGTGGGCATTGACAATGGCTGCCGGTCCGACATACTCTTCATTGACCCAGAAGGACGGACAGCTGGTAGTGCAGGCTGCGCACAGGATGCATTTGGTCGTATCATCAAAGCGTTCCCGCTCTTCAGGACTCTGCAGGCGCTCTTTACTCGGAGGAGGGTCATCATTAACAAAGTAAGGCATAACTGACCGGTAGTGATCAAAAAACGGATCCATGTCTACGATCAGGTCTTTTTCGATCGGAAGTCCCAATATCGGTTCGATGGTTACTTTCCTGGATTTCAGGTCCTGGACAAGGACCTTGCAAGCAAGCCGATTTACTCCATTAATTCGAATAGCATCCGATCCGCAGACACCGTGAGCACAAGCCCGTCTAAAACCCAATGTTCCATCGTCCGTTCCCTTGATCCGCTCCAGCAAATCCAGGATCCGGTCGGTTGGTTCCGCCTCGACCGTGAAGGTATCGTAATGTTTTTTCCGGTTATCTTCCGGGTTATAGCGAAAGATCTTCATTGTTACCTGCATGGTTTTCCTCCTAGTACGACCGGTCTTTGGGTTTGTAATGAGTAATTTGAACCGGTTTATACCCCAACCGCACACCGCCATTCTCCATCCATGCCAGGGTGTGTTTCAACCAATTTTTATCATCCCGTTTTTTGTAATCGTCCCGGGAGTGCGCTCCCCGGCTTTCTTTGCGGGCTAAAGCTGATACTGCGGTGACTTCCGCAATATCGATCAAATTGCTTAACTCCCAGGCTTCGATCAGGTTATTATTGTATTTAAGGCCTTTATCATCAATGCGAATCTCTTTAAACCTTTCTTTCAGCTGACGGACTTTGTCAACCGCTTCCTGCATACCTTCTTCTACCCGGAATACACCAACATGCTCAAACAT
>JAUWEC010000111.1 GCA_030608465.1 Chloroflexota bacterium | reverse complement strand
CAAATCAGTTCATGCTTTGGACTTGTTTCCTCACATGCTGGGAGTGGCGGCTGATAGACTGCGAAATCAACAGCTGGGAAAATGGCAAGTGACCGCAGGAGATCACCGCCGGATACCATTGCCGAACAAGTCTGCTGATCTGGTGCTCTCCGGCTGGAGTATCTGTTACCTGGTGGTCTGGGAAGGGGAAGAATGGAAAGGGGAAGTGGAGAGAGCTCTGCTGGAAATAAAGCGCGTGCTGCGCAGCGGGGGAACGATGATCATTATCGAAACCCTGGGTACTGGCAATATTGAGCCGGTGGAGAAGGAGAATTTGAAACCATATTTTACTTTCCTGAAAGAGCGTGGTTTCCAACGATCCTGGATTCGAACCGATTACTGTTTCGACAGCCGGGAGGAAGCGCTGGAATTAGTGGAGTTTTTCTTCGGAGAAGAGATGATAAGTGAGATTGGAAATGAAATCAAACCTGTCCTCCCGGAATGCACTGGACTCTGGTTGTTAAAATCATAAAAAGCAGGAAGTTCTCCCAGGAGTGCGGAAGTGAAAATTCAAGTTGTACAGAGCAAAGCAGATTTAAAAAAATTTATATTTTTCCCCTACCAATTTTATAAAGACGATCTAAATTGGGTCCCTCCTCTCCGCACTGAGCTGAGGAATCAATTTAATCCCAAAACTAATCCTTTGCTGGATCATTGTAATACTTGCTTGTTTCTTCTGATCCGGGAAGGCCAGGTAATTGGAAGGATTGCCTCTTTCATTGACTATCGGGCAGTTGATTTCTGGAAAGAAAAAATCAGCCTGTTCGGTTATTATGAATGCATCCCTGACAAAAAAGCTTCTCGGATACTGCTGGATGCTGCAGCGGAGTGGCTGCGCGAGCAGGGGATGGATTCCATGCGGGGGCCCTGGACATTTGTCTCAGAGGAATGGGGTTTAGTAGTGGAGGGCTTTACGCCGCCGCCTGTGATCATGTCACCCTACAACCCGCCGTATTATGATCAACAGCTCACAGCTTATGGTCTTGAAAAAGCAAAGGATTTGCTTTGTTATTATATGTCCGGTCAGGAGGGATATCAGATTCCGGACCGCATATTAACCCTGACGGACCGGGTTGCGAAAAGATATGGTGTTACGGTTCGTCCATTGGACATGAAGAAGTACGAGGAGGAAGTCCAGATTTTCCTAGAACTCTCCAATACCAGCATTATTGATAACTGGGGCTATTCGCCAGTCACTGAAGCTGAAGCGGAGGCGATGGCGAAAGATCTGAAACAGATTATTCAGCCCAAGGGGGTGGTATTTGCTGAAAATGCGGATGGAAAACCTATCGGGTTTGCAGCCGCTCTTCCGGATATAAATTCGTTGTTGAAAGGGTTGAACGGCCGCTTGCTGCCGTTTGGGTGGCTGAAGCTGCTTCTAGGGATTCCCCGACTGAAGAGCTACCGCATGTTTGCGCTGGGAGTGATCCCGGAATACCACGGTTTGGGAATTGACAGCTTAATCTATCGGGCTCTTTACGAATTCCTTTATTCTCCAGAGATATGGATGGAAATCAATTATGTCTTGGAGGATAATTACCCCATGAACAATGCCATCCACAAATTAAACGCCAAACCGCTGCGGCGCTACCGGATTTACCAGCGTGATTTGTAAACTTCAGGCAGTATAATACCTCTTGTTTGTCAACGGGAACAGAAGTGATCTATGAAAAATCAAACGATAAGCAATACGGTTATTGAGAAACGGAGGCTAATCGCCATTGGCGAAAGCCTGTTGGTGGCCTTGATCTGGTCCTCAACTTTTGTGATTGTAAAATTTGGTCTGGAAACCTTGGGTCCGCTTACCATTGCAGGGCTCAGGTACTTCCTGGGGGCTGTTGTTCTGCTGCCCTTTCTTATCAAAAGACAGTCGTTTAAAACCACAATTTCAAAGGAACTCTGGCTGCGACTGATTCTAATAGGTGTCAGCGCCTATACGATTGGCAACGGCGCACTGTTCTGGGGGTTGAAGTATGTTCCTGCTACGACTGGATCATTTTTATTTAGCTTGATTCCGCTGTTTGCGCTTGCCGGGGGAGCTCTCCTACTGAGAGAGATTCCTACCAGGTGGCAAATATTCGGTGTTCTCTTATCTTTATTTGGCAGTGTCTTGTTTTTTTCTTCCGGAATGCAGCCAGGAGAACCTAAAGGCATTATAACTATCGGTATTGGCTTAATGGGTATGTTAGCATTCAGTTTACTGGGTCGGAGCATTGCCCGGGATGGAAAACTGGATACACTAATATTAACAGCCCTCCCCCTTGCGATTGGAGGTTTACTCAGCATGGTGCTGGCGCTAATCGTGGAAGGGATCCCTCAATTCAGTGGCAAGTCAATATTAATTGTTCTCTGGCTGGCTGTGGTGAATACAACTTTGGGATACCTGCTGTATAATCATTCGCTGCGGGAGTTAACGGCGATGGAGATGAACATGATCTTGAATCTCTCGCCGATATTCACAGCGATATTAAGCTGGGTTTTTCTTGGAGAAATCCTGGGCACGACTCAAATTCTCGGCTTGGTGGTCGTAATAGTGGGTGTGATCTTCGTACAGCGGTTTACTGATCCAGCCCGCTCGAAAACCTGACAAATATTGGCAGATACTCAATTTAATGAACTTCACCCTGCTTTTTACTCTGGTTTTATTAATAATATTCATCTCCACGTTGATTCGGTCAGCCTTTGGTTTCGGCAATGCTTTGGTTGCCATGCCGCTGCTGGTTTTAATCCTGGGCATCAAAACAGCTGCACCTCTGGTTGCTTTGGTCGGCATCATAAATGCCCTGGTAATGCTGCTCCGGGAGTGGCGGGAATTGGATATTAAAGCCGCTATTTATTTAATCCTTTCTACCCTGGCTGGCATACCCTTGGGATTGTACTTCTTAAAATCTTCTCCGGAACACATCGTTAGGATGATCTTAGGTTTGGTTTTAATTGGATTTGGTTTATACAACTTGTTCGGCCTGCGGCTTCCCACGCTTAAGAAGGGATACTTAGTATTTCCATTCGGATTCCTTGCCGGGATACTGGGAGGTGCATATAACACCGGTGGTCCGCCAGTTGTAATATACGGGGTAATGCGTGGTTGGAGTAAGGAAAAGTTCCGGGCAACCCTGCAGGGTTATTTCCTTATCTCAAGCGCTTTAGTTGTGGTCGGCCATGGAATTTCAGGATTGTGGACACGTTCGGTGCTCATATACTTCTTAGCATCCATACCGGTTGTGGTTTTGGCAGACCTGCTGGGGAATTGGATAGTTCGTAAAATCCATGGAGAAAAATTCAACAAGGCGGTCAATTTATTCCTGGTGGTTGTTGGCGTCTTGATGTTTATTTAATCTCACACTTTTCTTCGATCTTGAGGTTGTTGTTGTCTTCCAAACTCATCAATGCCGGAGAGAAAAATCCGCCCACTCCAAATCCAAGGCATAAAACGCTGCCTACAATGTACCAGATCTGGATTGATAACAAGTCTGATAATGGTCCGGCTACTATTAATCCCAAGGGAGACATGGCTCCTGCCAGGCTGCCAATAAGTGTAAATACTCTTCCCTGCATCGCGGGATCAACGGCGGATTGAACCACGGCATTGATAGGTCCGTTGGTGATCGGAAGCATAAAACCAACCACAAAAATTCCAGTTATGGCGACTACAAGTAATGTGGCTGGTGCAAATCCTATGATTGCCAACCCTATAGACAAACCGATGAGTCCAAACTGAGTGGTAATAACCCTTTTCTTAAATCCCCCCCAGATGCTGAGCAGCAGCCCTCCTACTACAGCGCCAACGCCAAATGATGAATTGATCCAACTAAGCTGCACTGCACCTCCTCCAAAATGCCCTCGTACCAGCAGCGGAAGCAGAGAAAATGCAGGAGTAATGATCATGTTAATACTGAGTGCCATGACAATGATAAAGATTAATCCCGGCCATTTCATCACATATCTTAATCCCTCCCTAAAATCTTCCCAAACGGAACCAACAAGATTCTCTTTTTGAGAAAGCTGTTTGTTTAGGGGCTGAGGGATGGCGATGAAAAATAGCGGAATAATGGCAAAAAGGGCGGAGAAAACATCGATTGCCAATACACCCTGGACAGACAAGACTTCAAGCAGCAGTGCGCCAAGCGGGGCAGATACGATATTTAACCCGCTATATAGCGTTTGGTTAATGCCCTGGATCCTGGTTAAATGCTCGTCTGGAACCATGAGTGAGGTGCTGGCGGCCATGGCTGGACCGTGAAAACCACCCCCCAACGCTCGAATAAAGAGGATCAGGTAAACGATCCAGATTTCTACCAGACCCACATAGAAAAGATAAGCAAGCACCAAGGTTGCCAGGGCGATCCCGCTATCAGCGAAGATGATAATTTTTCGCCGGTTCCAGCGGTCTACTAATGCTCCTACAAATGGTCCCAGGATCACAGTTGGCAGGATACCGACCAGGGTGGCTGTTGTGAGGACTGTGGCGCTCTCTGTAGTTTTTGTCAACCACCAGATCAGGGCAAACTGCACCATCTGGCTGCCTAAAAGAGAAATTGCCTGGCCGGTCCAGATAGTAAAAAAGGGAGTTGCCCAGGATTTATTTTTCAGAGTTATTGGTTCAATCGTTTTTGGCATTTTGTCTCTGGGTAGTCAGGGATAAGTTCCCAAATCAACTACGGTGTTTTTATTTCTACAAACATTCACATGTTTTCTGAAAATGTTCTAAACCTTCAAAATTATAGTCTCTTTTTCTTGTATTCCACAATTAAGATTTATGTGCCCCAATAAAAGATCGGTATAATCAAGAAAGTGTCATTTTAATCCAACCAGAGGTAATCCAGGGGAGGTCATTCAATGTCTGAAGGACAAGCGGATCAAAAATCCCTATCAGCAGAGACACAAATAATTGGCTGGTTGTTCGAAACCCCCGTTACTATCCGCGGATATACGTGGCTCCCTTTGACCCAGCTGATAATGTGGGGGATCATGACCCACGTATCCAAAAAGAAAAGACCAGAAGAAGGTTTTTCCAGACATATCACAGAAGGAGCTCTGACATCTTCTGCAATTTTAGGATCGGAATGGTGCCATAACCTGGCCCATGTGTTTATTGCAGATTGGATTGGGAAACCAATGGATGAACTTCAGATCCAATTTGGGATGCCTCGCTGCCGGTATGAAGAGATTAATGACAGGGAAGTCTCTCCCCGGCAGCATGTGATCCGTTCCCTTGGCGGGCCCCTGATTAATCTAGTGATGATTCCTTTGACTGCTCTGGCTAAATTTCTGACTAAACCGGATACAATTGCCCGAGAGACGGCTAAAGCTGCTTTTCAAACCAATGTATTTCTCTCTGCCGTGTCTTTGCTGCCAATACCCGGAATTGATGGTGGACCGATATTAAAGTGGAGTCTGGTTGAGAAAGGATACGAAATAGAAGAAGCTGATCAAGTAATTCAAAGAGTAAATGGTCCGCTCTCTTTTATCCTGGGTCTTTTCAGCAGCTGGGCTTTCCTGAATAAAAAGAATTTTGTCGGCGTATTCAGTGCTTTACTGGCATTAATCTCTTTTGCTGTTTTTACCGGCAAGCTCAAGGAAGACGAAATAGCTTTCTGAGGATGGGTTAGTTCGAGATCAACTGCAGAACTTATTTTTAGAACGTATCTGACTAAAATTTCTACGGGAGTTGAGAGGTCATTAATTATATACACAAGTGTATTCAGGAGGTTTAATGAAATTATCCATAATCACCGGCGCCCTGGTTGCCCTCTTGACTGGGATAGCGATCGCAGTCCAGTCCACAATGACCAGCCGTGTGGGAGGCATAATAGGGGATATCCGGACAGGCATCCTGACCAATACCATGGGAGGAATCGTGGCTGGGTCACTAATGCTAGTCTGGTTCCTACGGGAGGGTCCCCTGGTCTGGAAAATCCCTCCTATTGTGATTGGTGTCACCGCACTGTCTGGAATTCTGGGAGTGTTTATTATTACCGGAATTTCCTTTTCACTGCAGCGGGCCGGGGTTGCTGCCGGATTGGCCAGCGTTATCCTGGGACAGCTGGCACTATCTTTTATAATTGATGCCCTGGGAATTGGCGGAGTTGAGCCGATTCCGATATCAGCAACTAGAATTCTGGGAATTGTGGTCGCCGGTTTTGGGGTATATCTGTTATTGCCAAGGGGATAAGAAACCGCCCGGCTGGATGAAATAACTCGCGGATTCCGTGGTCAGTAATAACGCAGGATACCAAAAAAAGAAAAGCATTCAGAATAATTAATATGAGCTTGATTGTTCAAACCCCCCGGGGAAGTTACGTGAAAAGTGATCCTGCAGATGGAATCATCCGGGTCCAGCAGGATATTCTAGATTTAATCGGGTTCTGTGGCGAATCAGATTCAAATCGGGTTTTGATCAGTGAGGGCTCACTGCACCCGAGCTTTTTTGATTTAAGCACAGGCACTGCCGGCGAAATAACCCTGAAACTTTCCACTTATCGTGTGAAAACTGCAATTGTCATTGATTTGACAAATGTTCCCAGTGAAAGGTTTCAGGAATGGGCTTCTGAATGTAATCGGGGGCAGGATATACATTTCTGCAAAAATGAATCTGATGCTGAAGCCTGGTTGTTATATTAATAAGAAATAATATTCTTCTGTGTTATATCTCAACATTTTGGTAAAATAGATCCTTGCCCGACCAAACTTATAAACTGGTTAATTGGTATTATGATAACCAGTGGCTAGAGGAACTATATCCTATGAAAGAACCAGAGGTTCGAACAACACCTGATCGCCGTTACCCCCCGTTTTGGGAAAAATTCATTCCCATAGCCCTGGGTACAATTGCAGTTATTATTGTCATCCTGTTGTTGATTGCCATTGCTGTTGCTACCGGTATTTTTCCCGGCTTTGAATAAGTATTTTTCAACACTTGATGATGTCATAATAAATGGCATTATCCAGTATATAGAAGGAGATTTTTAATGATATTGAATACTATTTTACCGTTTGTTTCGAGTGTTATTAGCTTTGTATTTGCATTTATTTTACTGAAGCGATACTTAGCTCGCCGTGGGCTACATCTTTTGTTATGGGGTATAGGTATGGTCTTTTACGGTATCGGAGGGTTCTGCGAAGGGTATTTTGGAGCCTTTGGATGGAATGCAACGATATTCCGCCTCTGGTATTTGTTTGGAGCCATTTTGGTGGCTGCCTGGTTGGGGCAGGGAACTGTATACTTGCTTGCAAAACGGAAGTGGGCGAATGTATTCATGGTAGTGCTAGCTTTGGGTTCACTGTATGGACTGTTTCGTGTTTTTGGAGCACAGCTTGATCCGGAATTGATGACAACCAGTTTGCATACCGGCAGTGAGATGAGTGGGCATGCGATTGTGACATCAGGAGTCCGTTCATTGACGCCGTTTTTTAATCTGTATGGTACGGTTACCCTGGTTGGTGGCGCAGCCTATTCTGCCTGGATCTTTTGGAAGAAACGGGTGCTGCTGCACCGGACGATTGGTAACATACTAATAGCAGCGGGAGCAATCCTGCCTGCGTTTGGGGGCACGTTCAGTCGGATGGGATTAAGTGGCGCACTTTATATCAGCGAATTACTGGGAGCAATAATTATGTTTATTGGATTTATTCGCTCCATTACACCCATGGGGGATATTGATTCACAGGATAGTGTAATTAAATAATGAGTTGACCCTCTATTTATTTGTTTCCTTCAAGACAGATCACATGGAGATATAGATAAAAAAACCACCTGGTTTGCGGAAAACCAGGTGGTATGTATTCGCCTTACTGCTTCAACAGAACGATGCAGTCAGGTGCGAAAGAAGATTCTTAGACAGGACGAACGTCAATTGCCTGTAAACCTTTGTCGCCTTGCTCAACTGAGAACTCAACCTGCTGGTCCTCACTAAGGGATTTGAATCCCTCCATTTCGATTGCAGTGTGATGAACGAATACGTCTTCACCCGCTTCGCGAGAGATAAATCCATAACCTTTTGCATCATTGAACCATTTCACGGTTCCAATTTCTTTTTCTGCCACTTTTGTTACTCCTTGTTACATTTGATAGAATTGAAGCAGTACAGTTAGAACAAAAAACTGCCCAGTTTCCGCAAGTTTGGGCAGTTCATATATTGCTACCATTACCTACTTCATCTTTAACGCTCGTAATAGTAACATATAGTCAGGTTTCTGTCAATCACGTTGATAAGGCAAATTTGATTTCAAAAATTTCCAGGAAAAAAGAACATGTTTGTATTCTCACAGAGTAAATTTGCTGCAGGGCTGCAGCGGATTGTCTCTTTCCGACGGCAAGATGCTGGTCTTTACAGGGAGATTGCAGAGCGGCTTCCCCTTATTAAAGCTGAGCGAGTCCTTGATGTCGGTACGGGCACATGTTTGCAGCTAAAAGTAATCCATGAAATGGCACCCCACCTGGCATTATATGGATTGGATCTTTCTGAGGCCGCCATCCAGGTTGCGTCCAAAGCTCTGGTTGGATTGAAGGTTGATTTAAGGGCAGGAAGTATCTCTGCTACAACGTATGATGATAATTTCTTTGATATAGTTACCTGCAATGCCAGCATGTCCTATTGGGAAAACCCGGAGGATTGTTTTAATGAAATCTACCGAATCTTAAAACCCGGCGGCGAGGTAATGCTTTTTGAGCCCCGAAAAGAGATCAACTTGGAAGAAGCGCTGGCCCAAATACGGGAGAATATGGCGGAAAAAAGCTGGTTACGGCGCTGGGGGGCGGTCCAAATGAATAAATTTGGTTTAAAACGAGGGGGAAGTATTGGAATGAAGCTCTATACCCTGAAAGAATTAAAGCAACTGGCGGCCGAGTCCAGGTTTGGGGAACACAATTCAATTGATAAAACCGCCCTGTTGAATATTTCCATCTTTGTTTGCATTCATCTTTGGAAACCAAGCTCTGCAGAATAGGCGGCAGTCCAAGAAATCAGGAGAGTTTATGGCAGATCAAATCTATCAAGAAAAAGTTCAATCCCTCAAAACCAGCCTATTATTTACCCTCCTGGCGCTGATTTTCTCATCCC
>JAUWEC010000160.1 GCA_030608465.1 Chloroflexota bacterium | reverse complement strand
AAGCAGTTAAAAATTACCACCACTCTCGCTCATGGTTATCCAAGCAGTAATTCCAGACGCTGAGGAAAGTTCGTTATAAGCTATAATTAAATGGATTGAATTCCATCCAATCAGGATTGACTCCTACAAATTATCAAACCTAAGTGGGTCGCAGAGAAAATTATGGCTCCAGATATCATCCTGGTATTTATAATATTAGGCGTGGCAATTCTGCTCTTTATTACAAACAAGATCCGGATGGATCTGGTTGGCTTATTAATACTGGGCAGTCTGGCATTAACTGGGCTAGTCTCCTCAACGGAAGCCCTCTCCGGGTTCAGTAATCCTGCAGTCATCACCGTGTGGGCAGTTCTTATATTAAGCGGTGGATTGGCAAGGACCGGTGTTGCGAGCAAAATTGGACGGTTTGTACTGCGCCTCGCTGGAGACAGTGAAATCCGCCTGTTGGCGATTGTCATGCTCACCAGCGGGATCTTATCGGGACTTATGAACAGCATCGGCGTAGCCTCATTATTCCTTCCGGTTGTGATTGATATTGCCCGGAGAACCGATCGTCCCCCCTCAAGACTTTTAATGCCTTTGGCTTTTGCTTGCCTTCTCGGTGGTCTAAACACATTAATCGGTACGCCCCCAAATATACTTATCAGCGAAGCGTTAAGTGATGCCGGATTTGAGTCATTTCAAATGTTTGATTTTACACCAGTAGGAATTTCCGTTCTCCTGGCTGGGACATTGTTTATGATCCTGATTGGTCGTCATCTGCTGCCAAAACGTGATATCACCAGGGAATTTGCCGGAAGATCCAATTCAGACGTCGGCGACCTCTATGCTATTCAAGAACGTATGGCCTTCATCCATCTTCCCCAGGACTCTTCCCTGGATGGTAAAACTCTCCAGGAAAGCCGGTTAGGTTCTGCCCTCGAGTTAAATGTGGTTATAGTTATCAGAGCTTATGAAACAATGTTGGCTCCGAAACCCAACTTTCTCCTCCAGGCAGGAGACCGTCTTCTGGTAGAGGGTCGACTAGACCGCTTGTTTGAACTTCATGATCAGGATCAGTTGACCCTCGACCAAGACCGTCTATCGGTTGAAAAAATTGTCTCCGCGAACGTGAAACTTGCAGAAGCAAAACTTAGCAGAGGCTCATCACTGGCAGGACTCACACTACCACAAGCTGCCTTCAGGCATACTTACCGGGTAATAGTATTGGCTATACGCAGAAGTGAAACAATATATTACACTGATCTGGAAAATATTCCCTTGATGGATGGTGATGTTTTACTCATCAAAGGGAAAGAAGAAGATTTAATCCAAATCCAAACTGATGATGATCTGATTTTATCTGACCCCGAATCACCTCAAGATTACCATCTTGAAGACCATTTGATGATGATGCGGGTTCCTGAAGGATCTGCCCTGGTCGGGAACACTTTGTTATCAAGTCGTCTGGGTGATGCTTTTGGACTCAGTGTCCAGGGTATCATCCACCAGGATACGACTGAACTTATGCCTTCTCCGGAGGAAGTCCTCCAGGCAGGCGATACACTGCTGATAAAAGGCAGCCAAGAAGATTTATTAACAATTAAAGGTTTGCAAAACCTGGAAATTGAAACCCAATCGGAGCCGGATTTATCCGAATTGGAAACTGACGAAACGGGACTGATTGAGTCGGTTTTATCTCCCCATTCAACATTGGCGGGAAAAGCAATCCGTGAACTAAATTTTCGGGCCAAGTATGGTTTAACGATCCTGGCAATCTGGCGAGGAGGAAAGGCTTACCGTTCCCATTTACGCGACATGAAATTGCAGTTTGGTGACGCCCTGCTGCTCTTTGGTCCCCGCCACCGGCTGATTATGTTTGGGGCTGAACCTGATTTCCTGGTTCTCAGAGAGGATGCGTTACCAGCTCCCCGGGCAAAGAAAGCTCCCCTGGCAATCCTCATCATGGCTCTGGTACTGATCCCTGTTATTCTTAACTGGCTTCCAATCGCAATTTCAGCTGTCGCAGGTGTTTCGTTGATGATATTGACCGGCTGTCTTCAGATGGACGAAGCCTATAGACTGATCGAATGGAGAGCAATTTTCCTGATCGCTGGCATGCTCCCCCTGGGTATTGCCTTAGATCATACCGGGGCTGCGCAATTGATCGGTGACGGCATGATTTCTCTGATTGGCAGCGCAGGTCCTCTAGCAGTTTCAGCTGGTTTATTCCTGCTGGCTTCCCTCGCATCTCAAGTAATGCCTAATCCTGCTGTAGCTGTTTTACTTGCACCTATCGCCCTTAGCACAGCCGCTGATTTAGGCGTCTCTCCCTACCCTTTGATGATGACTGTGGCAGTATCTTCTTCTGCTGCTTTCCTCAGCCCCGTAGGACATCCTGCAAATTTACTGGTGATGGGTCCTGGCGGTTACCGTTTTTCCGATTATTTTAAAGTTGGATTACCGTTAACAATAATTGTGATGGTTGTTTTACTGCTTGAGCTTCCGCTGCTCTGGCCCTTTTAACAACACCCTTTTGTGTTAGCAGCTTTCATCTTTTCAGGAGTATAACTATGGAAGAATTATTAGGATTGTTTATCGGTATTGGCCTCAGCGCCACTTGCGGATTCAGGATATTTGTTCCACTTTTAGGGATGAGTATCGCACACCATGCAGGTGCACTTTCGTTTTCAAGTGGATTCGATTGGATTGGCTCCTGGCCTGCAACCATTACTTTTGGGGTTGCGATGTTGATTGAAATCGCCGGGTATTATATCCCCTGGGTGGACAACCTGTTGGACACAATTGCCACACCTGCTGCTATTGTTGCCGGCACAATTGTCACTGCCTCCATGGTTGGAGATGTCTCTCCCTTCTTGCGCTGGTCACTAGCTATCATAGCTGGTGGTGGAATTGCTGGGCTTGTTCAGGGATCCAGCGTCCTGATCCGCGGCGCGTCTACTGTTTCGACAGCCGGTCTCGCCAACCCACTGGTTTCTACCGGCGAGTTGGCTGCCTCAATCCTGGGCACTCTGATTTCTCTTATTCTACCCACCGTTGCCGTAATTATGGTTGTTCTTCTGCTTACTTATATGCTGCGCAGGTTTATGAGACCAAGCCCTTCTACTTCATAAATTCGTTGATTTTAAAATGAGAAGAAAAGAAAAAGAAATAACAAGGCGTGAGGAACTGGATCATATTATCCACAATTCACTGATCTGCCATCTGTCTTGTTCCCTGAATGATCAACCCTATGTTGTACCGCTCTCTTTTGGTTATGATGGAAATGCGGTTTATTTTCACACCGCTCACAAAGGTAAAAAGAATGTTATTCTTTCCACGAATCCTCGTGTTTGCCTAGGATTTGAACAGGAAATTCACATTCAGCCTGACCCCGACCTTGCCTGCCGTTGGTCTTTTCACTACCAGAGCGTTATAGCTACTGGGATTGCAGAAAAAATAGTCAATCCCAAAGACCGGCTGTATGCGATCAAACAAATCATGCTTCATTACTCAGATGATGACTGGAAAATCTCAGAGAAAGAACTCTCCAGGACAACAATCTGGCGGGTAATCCTGACCGAAATAACAGGAAAAAAATTCCCGGCAGATAATAAATAATATTAACAATTTAGTTCCGCGGAAATTCTATCTAAAACATCTTTGTACATTTCCTGCTAGCCAGTGCACACCAGCTGTCATACTCCTTTGGGTGATATTCTGCTCTGGCATAGTAAATAAAGTAAAATGACTATTTAACACCTCATACAGGAGAAGAACTCCCTTGAAAATCGCTTTTACAGCAGATAACCACCTCACTACCCAGTCCAGAAATCCTGAACGTTTCCAGGCCCTGGCAGATATCCTCCGGCAGTGCGGTGAAAACCAAGTTAAACTTCTTGTTATTGCTGGAGACTTGTTTGACCAGTCCATGCCCAACTATACTGAATTCGAAGCTCTTTACAAAAAACATCGTCCGCCAGACCTCACAACTGCCATCATCCCTGGCAATCACGATGAAAACCTTAATCAGGAAAACATTTCTGCTGACGGCTTGATCATCCATGACAAACCCCAGCTCCTGCCTCTAAATAAAACCTGGAAAATCCTATTTGTTCCCTATCAAAAAGGCCAGACCATGGGGAGTGTTATAGCCCCTTTCGCGGCTGAACTAACCGGACAACGCTGGATCCTGATCGGTCATGGGGATTGGTCTCCGGGACTTAAGTCACCGGATCCTTATGAGCCCGGGGTCTATATGCCACTGACTCGGTCAGACCTGTCACTTTACAAACCAGAGTTGGTATTCCTTGGTCATATTCATTTCCCATTTAATGGTAAAAAAGTCCGCTACCCAGGATCACCATGCCCACTCAATGTGACTGAAACCGGATTAAGACGTTTTCTACTGCTGGACTTAAAACAGGGCAAAATCACTCCCAAGCTTGTGGACAGCCCCCTGCTCTTTTTTGACGAACGTTTTGTTATGCTGTCGCGGGAAAATGAATTGGAGTTCTTAGAGAATCAACTGAAGGACCGCATCGATTCCTGGGGACTGCCTGCCGGTTGGGAAAAACGCGTACAAGTCCAAGTGGAGGTTGCTGGCTTTTCAGCTGACCGAGAAGCTGTCAAGAAGATAGTTAGGGAGGTATTTTCTCCCTTCAGTTTTTCTAAAGATGGCGAGCCTGATCTAAAAAAGTTGTACCACCGACCTGATCCAGATCGCGAGCAAATCGCCCTCGATATCCAGACCTGGATTGAAGAGCTGGATTGGACTGAAAGCGCCTCTGCGCCGAGTAAAACAGAGATCCTTGAAGAAGCTCTGAAGGTCATCTATGGAGTTGAGTGATGCCAATCCGCCTCGATAAAATCAGCGTTAAAAATTTAGGACCACTTGATTCTCTAGATCTCACACTAGGCTCGATGAATTTAATCTACGGCCAGAACGAAACAGGTAAAACCTTTTTAGTGGAATTCCTGCTGGGGTCCATATTCCGCCATGCGTCCAAATGGGATTTACGTGAAATCCCCGGCAAAGGCAGTGTCACCATCAGCGGTCTTACAGAGGAACCTACTTCATTCACCCTTGCCACCAGGAAAAAGATCGAAGATTACTGGGAGGATGACGAACTTGGGCTCCCGCTGAATATGGCTCGTTTACTGGTTGTAAAAGGTGGCGAACTTGATCTGGCGGGTACGCCTGGGGGTGTGAACCGTGAGGTACTTAAGACCATGCTTACTAGTGAGGTGCTTCTGGATCAAATCCGGAAGCCGATCTCAAAAACCATCCAGAAAGCGACTCTCATCAATCAAGAAATTGACGGGGATAATCGCCCACCACTAAAAAACCTCCGCGATCTTAGTGACGAGATCGAAAAACTGCAGGCCTTGTTAGACCGAGTGGAAAATGAATACTCCCGAGGTCCCCTCCGCCAACTGGAACTAAACATCGCGGATGTCCAGCATGATTTGAAAGTTCAGGAAATGGCGAAACGTTACGCCGCGCATAAACTTCGCCAAGATTTCAAGAACCGAAGTTACGAAAAGGACATACTATCCGATGAGGCCGTTGGGAACCTGAGAGAAAGTCTTCATGATTTTACCAAAGACGAGGAACGACTTTCGGAGCGGGAAAAGGATCTCAAGAAACATCAAGAAACCAGCGAGCACTATCCCTGGTTGGAATCTGCGATATCAATATGGGAAAGCCGCAGCCTTGAAGTAACAAAAAAACCAGCACGCTGGATTCCTTTCTTTGGAATGTCCCTGCTGCTGTTAGGATTAATTCTCCTTGGAATTAATGACCTTGTATCAACTTTGAATTTACTCTGGATTGGTCTTTCGCTTGCTTTGATTTCCACTGTAATGATCTCCTATTCTCTAATTCGCCTCCAACAGTGGACATCCAGTATCAATGAATCAGAGGAACGACAATCCATCCAGGAAGAATACAAAACCAGATTTGGCAAAACCTTGCGGGGATTGTCGGTCCTGAAAGAAAAGAAGAAATCCATCCAGAAAAGCTATTTTCAGGTGGAACCACTCGAAAAGGAAATTCAGGAGAAAAGAACAATGCAGATGCAAAGAAAATCCGCTCTGCAGGATTTGTTCGAAGCGCCAACAGGGAAGATCGTCCAGGAAAAGGATTGGGAAAAGACCTATCAAGACCTGAAAATTAAATCAGATGAACTCACTGAAAATATCCATGCTCTTGATCTCGAGCTGGAAATACTCAAGGTGCCGGAGGAGCAAATCCGGGAAGAGCCCGTTGATGAGGAATACAATCCGCAACGAGTTATTGACCTTCAAGACGTTTTGAGTACTTTGAATGATAAACTTGAACACACGCAGCAAACGCTAAGCTCTTTGAAACAAGTAATCTGCCATGAGACCGGCGATAACATCACCATTTCCTGGGAAGAAACGCTGTTCCATTTGAGATCAATCACTGAAGAAAAGAAAAGGATATACCGCGAACTCATTGCCCGACTAGTTGCCGAGATCGGCGTGATCCAAATCCTGGACCGTATCGAGGATGAAGAGGACCAAAAGATCCAGCGGGATATCAACACCAAAGAGGTTTCCACTCTGCTCCAGGGCATTACTGGCTCATATCAGTCGCTAGAGCTGATTGATGATCAGGTTTATGTCAACGAC
>JAUWEC010000102.1 GCA_030608465.1 Chloroflexota bacterium | reverse complement strand
TAACCGGTGGTGTGTTATTCGAAGGATACGGCTTGTCAGAGACTCCAACTGCCACGCACGGTAATCCAAATTTTGGAGAAAATCGAACCGGGTCCATCGGTTTGCCATTCCCTGACGTGGATGCAAAAATAATCGATTTGGATGATGAGGTCACTGAACTTCCTGTGGGGGAAATTGGCGAATTAATCATTAAAGCTCCCCAGGTTTTCAAAGGCTATTACAACATGCCAACTGAAACCCGGAACGCACTCCGGGAGGGATGGTTGTATACAGGTGATATTGCCCGGATGGATGAACAGGGGTATTTCTATATTGTGGATCGTAAAAAAGAAATGATCAAAGTGGGTGGTTTCCAAGTTTGGCCGCGGGAAGTGGAGGAAGTTCTTCAGGATCATCCTGCAATCCAGGATGTTGGAGTAGCGGGAGTTCCTGATCCAAAACGGGGAGAAATTGTGAAAACTTGGATTGTCCTGGCGGAAGGGCAATCATTGGACAAGGAAGAGTTAAAAACCTGGGCCAAAGAGAGAATGGCAAAATACAAAATTCCGTCAGAGATTGAGTTCCGGGATGAACTGCCAAAAACCCATGTTGGCAAACTGCTGCGCAGGGAGTTGGTGAGAGAACACAAAGAGGGCCTAGGGGGATAAGAAGTCAGTTCAATCAAATACCAGCACGCATGTAAACCTGGTGGACCCAGTCCGCAGCAGGATTATCTTCGTGATAATTTATTCAGAAACTGCTGGGCTTCTTTGATACGCGGAAAATCTAACTCCTTCCTTTTAAATTCAGGTGTGTGAATATACCTTCGATCATTTTTCAGACAAGCGCCCAACTGCTGATGGAGCAGTTCGTGGTACATGACATAATCGATTACATATTCTCGAACCCTGGGATGGTCTAAACTGATGCTGACCATCACGGTGTTTGTATCTTCCTGGTAGTGACCATACTTCCTGCGAGTCATTCTATTGTTCCAGACTAAATGAGGTTTTACCAATCTGTTGTTAAAAAGATATCGATTTACACGGTGAAAACTTTTTTCCAGGTCATGATGCTTACCAGTAGAAAATTTTCCGGGGGGGATAGAAAGGTATTCTAGAGATTCGCGGATGGTCTTATATTGTTTACCGCTTGCGTAATCCCTGATAATCTGCCTGCTTGATCCAGATGAGGGCTGTAGAGCCGTATCTAACAGCGCTAGCAGCACATGATCTGGAGCGTACAAGAAGCTTTCTTGAGCAACTATCTCGATGGTTCTTTTCCGTTCCCGGATTTTATACAGGGGACCAATGTGGTAGAGGTAAAACTCAACCTGGTATTGATTAAATCGACGAGAACGGGGCATAGTAGGAAGAAAAAAGGAAATCCGCTGAACTGCATCCATGTGTCTCTGAATATGCTGCTCTTCTGATAAATATTTAGTCCATTGATACGCCCGGCGGGACCTGATGGGGAGATCCGCAGCAGATTTTCCCTGTTCAGAAAATATCCGCTCTACAGACTCTGCGGTGATATTAATGTTCCGGGATACAGCGGATAAAAGTTTAAGATAATCAGCCTGGGAAGCACTGGCTTCTTTTACTTTTTCGAGGACAATCATTTGCTGAATATCAGCTGCTCTTTTTATTAAGTTTCGGATGGATAGTCGCTGCATAATTGTTTGTTTTTGCTTTTGTCCTCGGCTATTGAGATCTTTATCCCCTCAGTTCGAAAATTTCTGCAATTGATAATGCCTTTTGGAGAGGAAAATCACCTTAATCGCTTTGACAAGGGAGCCATGATGTCATAAAATCGTGTAGTCTGATCAAGTAAGGTTTCTGACAGAATATAAGTATAACAAAGTCAATCGCTGATTGGATGATTAAGAGACAAATTTCCATTATTTCTTAGGAAGGTTTAATCCATGAAAGAATATTCAACTACAAACATTCGGAATATTGCCCTGGCTTCACACAGTGGATCAGGAAAAACAATGCTGGCGGAAGCGCTGCTGTTTTTCACTGGCGGTATAAACCGTCAGGGAGAAATCAATGCCGGAACAACGGTCTCAGATTTTCAGGATGAAGAAAAACGCCGGGGAATTTCCATTTCTACTTCTGTAATTCCGGTTGAATACAACGATACCAAAATCAACATATTAGATACACCTGGATACACAGATTTTGTTGGGGAAGTCATATCCGCTTTGCGAGTAGCTGACGGAGTGATTATTCCTGTAGATTCTGTCGCCGGAGCAGAGGTGGGTACTGAGCTCGCCTGGTCTTATGCTGATGAGTTTAATCTGCCGCGGTTTGTTCTGATTAATATGATGGATCGGGATAATGCGAATTTTCAAAAAGCCCTCGAATCAGTTCGCCAGATGACATCATTAAGATTATTGCCCCTTCAATTACCCTGGGGAGAAAAGGCGGACTTCAGTGGAGTGATTGATATTCTAGCCAACAAGGCCTATAAAGGGGATGGAAAAGAATCCGTCGATATCCCGGATGAATTTCAGGAACAGGTTGAAGAATTTCGGATGGAAATCATTGAAGCTGCTGCTGAAGGCAATGATGATCTGTTGATGAAATACCTGGAAGGGGAAACCTTATCAGAGGATGAAATCCTGAGCGGTCTAAAGAGTGCCATCAAGACCCAAACTTTTGTGCCGGTCCTGGTAAGTTCAGGAACTGCTAATGTGGGTATGGCTCCTTTGCTGAATGCAATCATAAAATTAATGCCGGCACCAGATGAACAGGATCCGGTTCTGGCGGAAGGCGCAAAAGGCGAGGAAGAGCTTCAGGCTACTGATGCAGGACCATTTGCCGCTTATGTTTGGAAAACCACCGCAGATCCTTACGTTGGAAAAATTACTTACTTCCGGGTATATTCCGGTTCTGTCAGTTCAGACAGTAAAGTATGGAATCATCAAGAAGATGAAGAAGAACGTTTTGGCAATATTTCCGTGATGCGCGGAAAACAGCAGCTGGATGTGAAGAACGTGCACGCGGGTGATATCGTTGCTGTTCCAAAACTAAATGTTACCTCCACTGGTCACACGCTGGGTGATGCCGGCCATCCCCTAAAACTTCCGGTTCCTGCATACCCCGGCGCTCTTTACCGGGTTGCGGTTATTCCAGCAAACCAGGCAGATTCGGCTAAGTTAAGTCCAACTCTTACCCGCCTTTGCGAGGAAGATATGACCCTTTCCTGGAAGCAAGATACGACAACAAAAGAGACCATTCTCGATGGCATGGGTGGTCAGCATATTGACGTTGCGATCAGGAAAGCAAAAGACATATTCCAGACCGAGTTGAATATCCAAATTCCGAAAGTTCCTTATCAGGAAACTATCAGTAGGAGTGGATCCGCGCAATACCGACACAAAAAACAATCTGGAGGATCCGGGCAATTCGCTGAAGTCCATATGCGGCTTGATCCTCTTCCTGATGAGAGATTTGAGTTTAAAAACGAAGTTTTTGGTGGATCGATCTCAAAGAACTATATGCCTGCCATTGAGAAAGGTGTGAAAACTGTTATGGAAGAAGGTGTCCTGGCCGGCTATCCTGTTGTGAATGTCAGAGTTGCAGTTTACGACGGAAAAGAACACCCGGTTGATTCAAAACCGGTTGCATTTGAAATCTGCGCCCGCCAGGTGTTTAAAATGGCATTTCGTGAAGCGGGTGCCGTCCTTTTGGAACCAATCATGGAAGCAAAGGTCACTGTGCCGGAAGTACACATGGGTGATATTCTGGGTGATTTTAATACCCGCCGGGCCCGGGTTCAAGGCATGGACACCAAAGGTGGAAGATCCGTGGTCACGGCCCAGGTACCGCTGGCTGAGATGCAGCGCTATACGACAGACCTCAGGTCAATGACTGGAGGCCTGGGTGTTTTTGAAATGGAATTTGTGCAATACCAGCAGCTGACTCCTCAATTAGCAGATGAGATTATCGCAGAGAACAAAGAAGAAGAGTAAATCGTACGGAATCCTAATAGGTCAAGTAAACACTCATGGTAATGATGGACTGAACCCCAGAAAGTAGACACGAAAAGAAACACCCCCTGTGAGAGAATCAAAAACAGGAGGTGTTTTGATTTAAGAGATAAACCGAAAAAGAATTTAATCAACGCTCCTTTTTATCAGCCAATTTTAACCAGGTAAATACCACTGGTGCACCGTAGGCGATCCACAATCCGATCAGGGCGTATCTAATAAAACGCAGTGAGTAGGCTGCCAGGGAAATATCATCTGGAAAGACAGATCCCAACCCAACATAAAGGATCATCATGCCAATTACGCCGATCAAGTAGCGCAGGACAAGCTTCCAGATCTTGACCTTTGAATTTATCATTCCGAATCTATCGAGAAAAATGACTCCCAAACCAAGGCCAAAAAATGCCCCTACAGAAGTGAGCAAATCGTCATAGTTGTAGGGAGTTAGCTCCACACCGGCGTTTTTGATCCAATCAGGAGCTAATGGAGGGAAATTAAATGGGTGCGAGATCAGCAAGGCTGGAAGAATGAAAAGGGAGGTGACCAATACGAGCAAGCCAATCTGTTCCATGAGGGCGCTTTGTTTGTACCATTTAATCACCCTGGGTTCGAGGCAGATGAATAGCCACACGAGCAAGGCACCAACCAACCAGCCAACCAGGACATCATGTAGGAAATGAACGCCTAATAAGATTCTCGATATGCCGATTAATAAAATCAATAATAATGCAATGGTCTTCCCCCAGCGATTATTCAACGTTACAGCAAGCAGCCCCCAAATACTGGCGGCGTTCTGTGCGTGACCAGAAGGAAATCCAAAACTGGTTCCTTCCGCAAGACCCTGCACTTCTTTCGTCACCCAGAATGGACGGGGGGTTTGAATTCCTAATTTCAGAAGGGCGTTGACTCCACTGCTGACTAGCAAAAGGATTCCTATTCGGATTCCGAGGGAAATATCAATGCACCAGTACACGAGGGGCATAATCAGTAAATAAAACTTCTCTTCTCCCAGCAATGTGAACCCTTTCATGATCGGGATCAACCAATCCGGTCCTTGTTGAAACCAGATTGAGACAGGCAAAAAGAATTGGGTCAGGTATTCCATGGCATTTTTCTCCTTAAAATAGTTAAAAGAAGAGAAGGAATGAGCAACAGTAGAGTAGCGCTGAAAATTAGAGTTGGATTCTTTGAGTAAAGAATTCCAGCCAGAGGAGGGGCAGCGGTAAGGGCGAGCCCGGAAACGGTTTCAGTTATTCCATACGCCAATCCGAGATTGGCTTTTTTAACCACCTTTTCTACTTGAGCTATCAATAAGGAGCGGGTTGCTCTGTACCCCCCGTAAAGGAAATAGGCTGCTACTAAGAAGGGCATTTGAGTTGTCTGCCAGATCAGCGCAGCAAACATGCCGACAAAAATCTGTCCCAATACTAAGCCGATCTGTGTCGGAAGGTATCCAAAAATGAGATTTAGAAGAACATTGCCAATGCTGGTTATGGACCCCAGGACACCAATAGTTTGTAATGAGATTGCTCGCTGATTTTTCAGGAAAATTGGCGCCAGGGGTTGGGGAAAAAACATAGCGAAGAATACCATAAAAACTAATGGCATTAGAATAAGGAAATTTCTATTTTTCAAAAGTTCACCCGGAGGATTTTCAAGATCCTTTTCCGGAGTTTGTGATTTTATTTGCAGGATCAATGTTCCGGAGATAATAAATACTCCGAAGGCAAAAAAGTAGATGGATCGCAGCCCCAGACTGTCTGCGATCCTTCCCCCTGCCAGAGGTCCCAGGACAGCCCCTAAAGAAAAGGCAGCGGCGGTTGTCGTCATTGCCCGTTCAACTGATAAATTACCCCTAGCTGCCGTTATGTAGCTGTTTAAGGGGGCACTGACAAAAAGTGTGACCGCATAGAGGATGATTCCTATTGAAAATACGGCGAGTGACCTGGCAGCAGCCATGATACCGGTGGTTATAATCCCGGTCAGCCAGCCGGCCCAGATAAATTTCCGCCGGCCTATTCGGTCAGCGAGATAGCCGGCAGGAATGTGAACTACAGTCATTGTCACACCAACTATGCCCAGGATCGCTCCAATAAAAAGGGGAGAAGCTCCCAATTCTTCCAGATAGAGGGGTTGAAAATATATAAACATGCCCTCACCAAGACCCCAGGTGAATATGCTGATAATTACGTAAATAAAATCCGTTGTCATAAAGCTGAACCCTGAATTCTTTGCACAAATTTTATAACCTTTTTAAATACGGTCTTTTTTTCGAGGTCCCGAGTCACAACATGTCCGCTGTTTTCAAGCCAGACCATTTCTTTGTTTCCCTCTGCTGTGCCGAGAGCCTGATAAATCCGGAGCATATTTTCTGGGGCAACGCCCAGGTCGCCTTTTGCATGTATCAGCAGGGCTGGTGCTGTCACTTTGGGCAGCGAGGCTCGCATTTCTTGGAGCAAGAGGGTCAGTTGAATGATTGCCCGGGTGGGGTATTTCTCATAAGCTATGTGACCTTTGGCTGCATCACGATCATGCCAATCGGATTTACCTTTTGGTAGATAAGGGATTATCCCAGTCAAAAAGGGTAATATCACCAGCTTCGGGTCAGGGCCTATTTGATATGGTGTAGACAGACTGATCACACCCTGAACTGGTAAAAAAGAAGCATGATACAAAGCCAAAACCCCACCCATTGACAGCCCCATTAGAATGATTTTGTCAGTGGAGGATTGCAGAAGATGCCATCCATCCAGGACTGATGCGGACCAATCCTGCCAATGCGAGCGCTTTAAATCAGCCATTTTTGTTCCATGCCCAGACAGTCGGATCCCAAGAACGGAATATCCTTTGTCAGCTAAGATATCTCCCAGGGGGCGCATTTGTTTTGGCGCCCCGGTAAAGCCGTGAATCAATAAACAACCGGTTGAATTTCCAGGAAAATAGAACGGTTCGGCGTTTTTGATAATCATTTTGATCTCCAGAATCCACAAGATCTACTCTTCAAATATAAGTTGGATGAGTTCCCGCGGTTGGTGTGTCAAGGACTTGCAGCCATCTTCAGTCACTACAACATCATCTTCAATGCGGACTCCGCCGCGGCTGGGAAGGTAAATACCTGGCTCAATTGTAAAGGTCATGCCGGGTTTTAATATAGTTTTATTATATTGGCTTATATATGGCTCTTCATGGGCTTCTCTTCCCAAACCATGTCCGGTACGGTGGATAAAAAATTCACCATAACCAGCCTCTTCAATCACTTTCCGGGCAGCTTGATCAACTGAACTGGCTGTAACGCCAGCTTTCACAGCCGATCTGCCGGCTGCATTAGCCTTTCGGACAAACTCGGCTATCTGTTCTAATTCGGGGTGAATATCGCCCATGGCAAAAGTCCTGGTAATGTCTGAGTAATATCCTTCTATATTTGCTCCCCAGTCAATCAGCACCAAATCTCCGGAGGTTAACTCCCGGGTTGTTGGTACAGCATGAGGATTAGCAGAATTCGGTCCAAAGGCAACAATCGGGAAAAACGGGAGATCAGGATCAGATCCATGATGCAGCAGCCTGCCTACCAGTTTTGAGGCAATTTCTTTTTCAGTTACACCTGGTTTGATTGCTGATAGCGTTGCGGTCAGAGCACATTCCGCGATTCTGGATGCTTCCTGCATTAACTCGATTTCATGGTCTCCTTTCACCATCCGCAGAGAACTTATGATGGGCTGAGCAGAGACAATATCCAGGGCCGGAGATGCCTCCTCTAGATACTTCAATTCCAGCAGCCGGAGCCGGTGGGGAATTACCCCTAATTTTCCAGACTTCAATCCAGCTTCCGTGAGCGCATTATTCATCACTGTTTGCCAGCCGGATTGGTCTTCTGTGTAGAAAAAAGCGCGGATATTATAATCCAGTTCACTTAACTTCTGCTGTTCCAGTTCTGGCAGGATAAGAACCGGGGTTCCTTCAGCAGGGAAGATACCGATGATTGGCCGTTCCATAAGGTGGAAATCAAGTCCTGTGAAATAGGTTAAATCAGGCCCGGGATTTAATGCAGCAGCCTTGAATCCGTTTGCGATTAGAGATTCTTTTAACTGCTGCTGGCGGTCTTTAATAGTTGAGTTAGTCATTGAAACTCCCATCTAGTTTGATGATCTCTCTTTGCGAGGTGAATAATTCCGGATCAGCTTTTTGTCAAATACAATTATCATAACTTACTTTAGAATCATTCCCAAGGTTCTTTTTGGGATTTGGCAATAACTGCAATACCCCTGCTATGGGAGAGTAAAGAGTAGTATCGTGTTTTGTGTTCAAATCTAAAGACTATCATCAGGAAAGTTCTTACGAATAATAGATTCGATATCGTCCGCCGGGAAGATATCTGCGACTGGTAAAAAGGAGATTTCCAGATGGAAACTTCGGAGAGGATCCTTCCGGATGTAGCAAGATCCTATTTAACCCCAACAAGTCAGGATCTTCAATTATATGAGCAGTGCTATCAGAAGGGTGGATATCCAGTTCACGAGGTTTCAATCTGGACAGAGGATTGGGTTAGCTCAGAGGATATTGTATATTTCCGAGGACATAGCGCTTGTGTATTTCAGGAAGGAAGATTTAACAGGAATATCATTGGCTGTTTACTAGCATATTATTATATTAAATCGATCGATCACCGCGGTCTGATGGAGATCTTAGAAGAAGATAACACTTTTGGAACGATTATCTATCCAATTGACAGAAAGCAGGTTTCAAGGGGTTTAATGGATACACTTAAAGAATACACCTCCAGTTATTTCGTTAGGTAGATTTGTTGATTTAACTGGAGGTAATTAAGATTATTGTGAATCTTATCTGCCAGGAGCAGAGGATAAGTTCCTTAATCTATCCCTATCAATTGTTGAAATATCAAAATGTCTCCAGATGAGGTTGTTATCTGCATCTTATCTCCCTGGATTGAAAATGAGCTGGACTCAGACAACAGTTTCATGATAGTTTGCTCCTGCTCCATGATTCCTTCAGGATCCATACAGGCCATTTCGGTCCAACCTAAATTACCTATTGAGATTTGATTACCTTTGATCCGATAGGAACCGAAGTATGAATTGCAGCTAGATGACCCCCGGATTTCCTCGGAATCAAACACTGCGGTCATGTCTTTTCCCGGGAGTGGTTTATTATCAGAAAAACTTACTAACTTCCATGATGTGCCGGAGAGCTGGTTTGATCCAGCCCCGGGGATTATTGAACAGCTGATAGTGAATAACAAGCAGATAAGAATTGTTAATGTGGATAACAGGTATTTTTTCATTAGAAGTCTCCTTATAACCCATACCATAGAGACGTAAAAGAAGGTTTTAAAGGTTAGTGTAAACTTCTTTCTGTAAAATTGATAAATAAAGAATGGTAGGTCAGGTGTATCCTTAAGTTTACGACAACAAAAAGGAGAACACCATGACCTACCAAGACCATTTTACCTTACCATCTGAATTACTTGAACAGGTAGCAGAACAAGGCCTTGATTTTCTGCCTGAGTTGATCCGCATTGTGGTCAATAATGCCATGCAAGCCGAACGAGAAGAACACCTTGGTGTGGGACCATACGAACGGTCAATAAAGCGCCGAGGTCACTCTAACGGCTTCAAGCCCAAGACGGTCACCACCCGGATCGCACCGATCACTTTCGATGTGCCCCAGGTGCGAGCAGGTGGCTTTTACCCACGGGCACTGGAGAAAGGTTTACGCAGTGAACGAGCCCTGATGCTGGCGCTAGCTGAGATGTATGTTCAGGGCGTTTCCACCCGCAAGGTCGCAGCTATCACAGAGCGTTTGTGCGGGAAAGCAGTATCAGCCACACAAGTCAG
>JAUWEC010000050.1 GCA_030608465.1 Chloroflexota bacterium | reverse complement strand
GTGATATCAACCCCATAGGCAAAGATAAAATCATTCTTCCCTTCCGGATTTATTATCGGGCAAGTATGCCACTCTACTAATAATTCCTGACCGGTTTTTGTGAGCAGATGATTTTCGCTCACTCTGGTTTTGTTCTTTTGAAACACTTCTTCAATTACTTTTAATACTGATGATCGCTCCCGTTCAGGTACGAATGTGTTTATGTAATCTGCTTTTCGAATCTGCTCCCATTCGTAACCAAGAGCCCCGAGCATGGATTTATTCATCATAGTCGTTTCCCCCTGTTCATTAACAACCGTAAAAAAAATCGGGGAGCTGTCTACAAGTAATTTTCTGAAGTCCAATTCTTCTTGCCTTTCCAACTCAGCTTGTTTGCGTTCGCTGATGTTTTCCAGTATGGTTAACAAGGCATCTTCTGCTCCATATCTGATGGGGATAATAGATATATTGACATCAAAAATGCTATTATCTTGGCGCAAGAATTTAGTTTCGTATCCTCTGATAACCCCAGCTGCTTCTAGAATATTCATTATCTCAATTCGATTTTCGGGATTCGCGTAATGATCCTGGACATTGATCAATTTAAATTCATCTGGAGTCCAACCGCCCATTTTGATAAGTGATTCATTATAAACAAGCACTCTGCCATCCT
Organism: Chloroflexota bacterium; assembly: GCA_030608465.1. GTDB lineage: Bacteria > Chloroflexota > Anaerolineae > Anaerolineales > UBA11858 > B10-G9. Next base: position 15,058 of record JAUWEC010000050.1, on the reverse strand, counting down.
GTGTTGTCACACCAATACCTATTGGAGCCGCCATAAACAGGGATCGGAATCTTTCCTCGCTCAGATCAAGTGCACTGGTGGTTTTATGCTGCGTGGAGACAATCATCCAGGATAAGAACCCGGTCACTACTTGTAAGATTGTCAGAACGATAACCCGATTTAGGGTGGGGGCTTGTGACAGTACAAGAAGGCCGGTCTTCCAGAAATAATAGACAGAAAAGATTCCTAGGATTGATGCCAAAGTAAAGTAGGGAATGACTGACCTTCCAAAAAAAATGCTGACCAATAACAAAAAGATAGGCAGGGCAGCAATCCCAGGATCATGTAAAGCTGCTCCATCAACCAGGTTATAAAAGATGGCAATGAAGATTATGACGGTAAAACCGATTGCAGCCAGGTAAAAATGTTTAGTTTTATTGAGGACAACTCCAACGATGCAAAATCCGGAGATACCTAATAACATCCATCCGAGTGTTATTGCATTCCAATACAGATTGAGAAAACCGAATAGGGAAAGAGCTGCTGTGCTGATGATGAGGGTGTAATGAAGAAAGGCAGCCTTTTGTGATCTCTCTAGATTGTCATATACCGGGGGAAGAAAAATCTTGCGATAATCCATAAGGTTCTCACATCTATCTTCCGGATAATTAATTTAAATTGTAGATCGGATATCTAGCACAATAATACTTGCGGAGACCGTAAAGTTAAGGGCTCTGGGAGCAATAATGGACCCAAGATATTTTGGTTATCATGCTCCAGTAACTATATTATTTCGATTTATTCTTCATTTTAGCGGCGTACATATCTGCGTCTGCTTGTTTGTATCCTTCCATAAGCGATTCGCCAGAATGGATTACTGCAAAACCGTATGAGATAAATATTGGACGGTGGAGACCATCGTTTTCGGTACTTTTATTAAAATCTATAATTGATTTTTCTAGCCTCATGCGGATGGCAGGATTGTTGTTTAGATCAACATTAGACAATAGGATCACGAATTCATCTCACCCGGTTCGGGAAACCACATCTTCCTTGCGAAACACATTTGCTCTGAGGATTCTAGCGGCCGCTTTTATGGATTTTTCTACAGTATCGTGCCCCAGCTTGTCGTTGATTTGTTTTAGACCATCCAAAATCACAAGTAATCATGTTGATCGGGTATTATCTGCTGGAATCCAGGCGGTCCATTTCCTCGCCAAAGTACGCCGGATTGTATAAACCGGTCAGGGCATCATGAAAACTAATATAGCGGAGTTTTTCCATCTGAGCGGGAAACCCAATATTATGTTTTTATTGTTCAGGCCCTAAGTTTCGATTGGATGTGATGAGATTAGAAGTAGGGTAGCGGTGGGTAACCATAAGTATATAACAAATGGATGGTATCGGCTAGCTCTAACTACAACTCTTCCATAAAGATTTATATGTCTATTTCGCCATGTCAGCCTTGAGCTTTTTGTGATCAAGAATCGGGATAATATTTTTTTATACAAAGGCAATCTAGAGAGAAAGATCTATTAGCTTTGCTCAAATTGCGGTTGGATCCCGATCTACAAAAACACTTTTTCCTATCCCGGGCCAGATACGCAGCATACCAAACAGTGCCCGAAACGCGATCCAGATTCCAATCAGAACCCAAATCCAGGATAGCGATCCATCTCCCCGCATGTCCAGTAGCCAGAGCCCGCTAATGCCAACCGCGGAGGCGATCAGCATCGCGTTTCGTAAATACCGGTAATCTCCTGTACCCCAATGAACACCATCAGTTAAAAAAGCCAATGAATTCAGCGGTTGGCTGACTGAGGATACTGCCCAGGCTGGCAGGAAGACACTGATTGAGGCTGCTGGGACCAAGAATTGGATTACAGTCCCTCGACTCCACCACATCAATCCCCCGAGAAGGAAACCGGTGCCGAGGTTCCAACTCATTGCCACCCGGACCACCTGCCTGGCCCAGGAGATTGAATTCTGTCCAATAAAATATCCCACCAGCGACTGCACTGTTGAAGCATAGGCGTCTAATGCCAGGGCGGTAAACACCCACATCTGGCGAATGACTTGATGCGCCGCTCCTGCATCAGGGCTAATGCCATTGGCTGCCCTGGTAGTGTAGGCCAGGAAAAGATTGACCATGCCTGTACGAATAAATAAGTCTCCGCCTACCTGCAGCAGTTTTACTGCATCTCGCAGGACAAACCCTCTGGATAGACTGAGTTTCTTTTTTACCAGAATGATCCCTGCCAATGCACCCAACCATTGGCTGGCAGTGCTTGCCAGGGCTGAACCCTCTACACCCATGGCGGGAATGGGACCCCTGCCGAAAATTAAAAGCCAATCGAGGACAAGGTTCAGGAGATTAACACCCAAAGCGATCCACAGTGGTGTGCGCATATCCTGCAGGCCGCGGAATGCGCCGAAAGTGACCAGGGTCAGCAGTACCGCGGGAGCGCCGAAAAGACGGATCTGCATGTACTGAACTGCTTTTAGCTGTACCCCACCAGAGGCACCCAGCAGCCCGGCTAACCAGTTTGCAGTAGGTCCAAACACCAGGATTAATAGAATGCCAAATCCGGCTGCCAGCAGCAGAGCCAGACTTAATATCTTGCCAGCATCTTCTTTTTTCCCTTTGCCGTAGATTTGGGCGACTTCCGTCTGGATGCCGATTCCCAGGAAGTTAAACATCCAGAACAGGCTGGAGAGAGCGGTGGTGCCCACACCCAATGCCGCCAGGGGAACAACTCCCAGAGAGGAAATGAAGGCGGTATCTACCAGGGCGGTAATTGGCTCGGCAGTCAGTGAGAGCAGCACGGGGATGGAAAGCCCAAGCAGAGTTCTGTGAGGTCGGATTGTAAAGGGATGGGTTGGGGAGTTCATTGGACTGCTGTGTTCACTGGGGATCTAATAGGGGGTTGCTTAGGTGGAGGTATATATATTTGAATATTTAAGAAAAAAAAAGACCATGAACTATTTTAGGATTTTTTCTCTTTAGTTTTCATTTTATTTCTGTACATATCCGCATCGGCCTGTTTATATCCTTCAATGAGTGAGTCGCCCTGTTGGGTTACCGCATAACCGCATGACATAGAAATTGGACGATATAGACCATCGTTTTCTTCGCTTTCATTAAATTCAGTGATCGCCTGTTTCAGTCGTTTAAGGATAAAATGATTATCGTTCATATCAGCATTAGGCAATAGGATCACAAATTCATCTCCCCCTGTTCGGGCAACCATATCTTCCTTTCTAAATACATTCAACCCTAATATTTTTGCGGCCCCTTTAATCGCTTGATCACCGATATCATGCCCCAATGTATCGTTGATTTGTTTGAGGTTATCAAGATCACAGACAATAATGCTGACAGGAAATTGGCGGCTGGAACCCAGGCGTGTCATTTCTTCTTCAAAATACGCCCGGTTGTACAGTCCAGTCAATACATCATGGAAACTCAAAAAGCGCAGCTTCTCTTCAGTTTGTTTGCGTTCTGTGATGTCGATGATTGAAATGAACACCCTTTCCCAGGTATCTTCATATCCCGGGGGAAGTGATAAACGAAGCCAGCCATTTATTAGCTCACCAGTTGTTATTTGCTGGATTATCTCGCATTCATGAGAGACTTCACCGTTGACTAAAGAGATCAATTCATTTCTAAACGCTGCAAGCGATTCTTCCACCAACACGCGAGGTAAACCTTCAAGTATTTCCGCTTTTGAATTGGCTTCAAACAGATCTAAAGTAGCCTGGTTGACATCCAGGATTTTTACCAACTTAATACATTGATTTACCAGGTCATCATCAGTTTTCAACCGTTCCACAACATCCTGATCTTCAGAAATATTGTCCAGGATTCTCTTAACGTTCGAAAAATCTTCTTCCCACAGAGAGATGGGTGATTCATCAAACAAGCTTTTAAAACGCGCTTCGCTATCACGTAACTTTTTCTCAGTTTCTATTCTCTGGCTGATATCATGATAGAGCCCAAGAATGCCGATCTGCTCTCCGCCAACGAGTACTGGTACACCAACGATCTCAACATCAACAAGGCTGCCATCTTTTCTCATTCGCTGGGTTACCTTTCTGGTGATATTGCCCGCTGCGACCGAATGGGTAATTTCTGAAGCCTCACTTAAGAGAGCATCAGAAGCAATTAAATTATCCAGATATAGCCCTATGATTTCTGTATTTGAATAGCCATAAAGCTCTTCAAAGGCTGGGTTACAGGTAATTATTCGGTTATCAATATCTAATCGCACCACCGCAAAAGATGTGCTGTTTATTAATGCTTCGAGAAAATAATGTTCATTTTGAATTTGTAAGGTTTGTTCTTTGATCTGTTCATCAAGTTTGAGAGATGTCTCATAGAATCGGGATGATTGTAAACCAATCAGAGCAAACGATGCTGATAACAAAAGGGGAGCCATGGGGATGATTAACATTAAAGGTTGAGAAAGATGCATTGCCCATAGGGTCGAGAGCGAAAATCTAACCCCGGATTGAAACAGCTCATAGATAGTACTGATTATTGGTAAAACCAAACCTAGGAAAAACCCATACAGGGCATAAGATAAGATTCTTTTTTGTTTTATATCCAACTTTTCACGCGATCCTTTACTTCAACCGAAAAATTAGCATGAGAGGAGAATTGAATAAATCTAAACCGAGTAATAAACTAAGTATATATTAAATAAACTGTATCGTGTAGTCAAAGGGAAAATTGCGTATTCTAGAATATAGAACATTAATCATTGTTATTGGGTGCAGTTAATCAAACATGCTGTATCCCAGCGCCGTCAGGGGGACAATCACTAGAAGAGTTAACAGCAGTATCAACTAGGGGGGTGATGGTCTCTGCTGTCAAAGAACGCATTACCGGTATCGAAAGCCCAAGCAAGGTGCGGTGAGTGAAGGGATGAGGGGGAAAATGAAAAAACCCGATTTATATCGTAACAAAGTCAGCATCAACACAGCCATTTGAACTTCTCTTTTTTATCCGGGAGTAATAAATTGTAGTATGATTTGAATTTAATACCAGTCTTTATTCTGGAACAGATTCCTCATGAATAGAATTGTTGTAAAAATTGGTTCCTCGACTTTAACTGCGGGTACAGATGAATTATCACTGCCGCAGATTGTCAGCCTTGTGGGACAAATTGTCCTTCTGAAAGAGCAAGGATACCATATTGTAGTGGTGTCATCAGGAGCCATGGCAGCAGGGTTGGAAACCCTGGGTTATCCTGAGCTGCCCAAATTTATCCCGGCCAAACAAATGCTGGCAGCAGTAGGCCAGCCTCGGTTAATGAATGTCTACACTAATTTATTTGGGATATTTGATGTTAACGTCGCTCAAGTGCTGCTCACCCGGCTGGATTTGTCTGATCGGAGGCGGTATTTGAATGCCCGTAACACACTCGAAGCCTTGCTTACTCAGGGGGTGATTCCGGTGGTTAATGAGAACGATACGGTTGCCACGGAAGAGATCCGGGTGGGGGATAATGATAACCTTTCCGCCCTGGTAAGTAATTTGATTGAAGCAGATCTGCTGATTATGCTCACGGATAAACAAGGGGTGTTCACTGCTGACCCTGATAAGGATCAGGATGCTGAGTTAATCCCTGAAGTGAAAGGGGAGAGTATTCCAGACTCGCTCTGGCAGGCAGCTGGAAAAGGGACCAGCGGTATCGGAACAGGAGGAATGTATACAAAAATCCAGGCGGCTGACCTGGCCCGCCGGTCTGGCACCCGGGTAGTGATTACCAAGGGTTCCATCCCAGAGGTAATTACTCGTGTAGTCAACGGGGAGCTTTTGGGTACCCGATTTGAGCCCCTGGTCTCGAACTTGGAAAGCCGGAAGCGCTATATTTTAGCAGGTCAAAAATCCAACGGAGTAATTGTGGTAGATACTGGCGCCGAGGATACTCTCCGGAAAGGGAAGAGCAGCTTGCTCCCGGTAGGCGTGGTTCAGGTTGAGGGAGAGTTCGAAAGAGGAGAAACTGTGGCGATCAAGAATGAGGGCGGCCAGGAGATTGCGCTCGGTTTGGCAAACTATGACGTGAAGAGCATGAAATTAATCCAAGGTCATCACTCGGCAGAGATTGAGGAGCTGCTTGGGTTTACTTACGGCGATGAACTGATTCATCATGACAACCTGATCTTGGTCTGATGGATATCCTTGAGAGGAGGAAGTTGTGCTAACGAGAATGGCCCAAGAGGCCAGAATGGCTTCCAGACAGCTGGCGTTGCTCAGTGAAGAACAGAAGAACACGGTTCTGGAGCATATTGCTGATTCCCTGGCTGTTCAGAGGGATGCTGTGCTGGTGGCTAACGAGTCGGATGTAAGGGAAGCCCGGGCGGCGGGTATGGCAGAGCACCTTGTGGACCGCCTGACTTTGACTGAAGATCGCTTGACTTCCATCGCAAATGACTTGCGCCGTGTTGCAGAGCTGCCTGACCCGGTTGGGGAAATCTTTGATGAATACTTCCCGCCAAATGGACTCAAAGTTCATAAAGTTCGGGTCCCGTTGGGAGTAATTGCCGTTATTTATGAATCCAGGCCGAATGTCACCCTGGATGTTGCCGGATTAGCCCTTAAAACCGGGAATGCGGTAATCTTGCGTGGGGGTAGTGAGACCATCCTGTCCAACCGAAAGCTGGTGGAAATCATCCACTTGGCGCTCAAGGAAAAAGATCTACCTGCCGGGGCGGTTCAACTGATTGATTCTCCTGACAGGAAATACGTTGCCGAGTTGTTGAAAATGCACCAATGGGTGGATATGTTAATACCCCGCGGCGGAGCTGCTTTGCATAAATATTGCCGCGAGAACAGCACTATCCCGGTTATCACGGGGGGGATTGGAATCTGTCATCTCTTCGTCGATGAGAGTGCGGATTTACAGGCGGCCGTTAAGATTGCTCAAAATGCAAAAGTGCAGCGTCCCTCAGTCTGCAACGCCCTGGATACTCTGCTTGTACATAAGGGATCTGCCGGCGAGTTCCTGCCTGCGGTGGTAGACCGCTTGGCAGAGGACGGAGTAACTTTCCGGGTCGATGAGATTGCCGGGAAGATATTAAGTGCGTTTCCGGCAGAGTTGGTTCAGCCTGCCGGTCCGGATGATTTTGATACTGAGTGGCTCTCACTGGTTTTGGGTCTCAAGGTTGTGGATGAACTGGATGAGGCAATTGAGCATATCGCAGAACATGGCACCCAGCACTCGGATGGCATCCTCACTAGGACCGATGAACATGCCCGGTGTTTTGTGTCTCTGGTGGACTCTGCAGCGGTGTATGTCAACGCCAGCACTCGCTTCACTGATGGATCCCAGCTCGGATTGGGCGCCGAGGTAGCCATTTCCACCCAGCGGCTGCACGCCCGCGGGCCGATGGCGCTAAAAGAGCTCACTACCTATAAATGGGTGATTTGGGGGGATAACCACATTCGGGAATAAGGGGGGGGCAAGTTCACGGGAAATGGAATTGACCTATTAGCCCCTTGTTCCAAATAGATGGACAGCACCTCGGTTGAGGTGCTGTTTTTAGTTTTCAGCTAACTGAGGGTTGCTGGTGCCCTGAAATGTTACTGTACGTCTGAAATATGTAACAAAACTGTAATATTAAGCTCTTGACAATACTGTGTAATACATTGTATAATGTGTGCATGAGTAAAGAAAACGAAATTTCCGAACTGTATAACAAGCTGACCCAAGAACTCCGGCGGGGTATCCTGGTTCTGGTCGCGCTCAGCCAATTGAAGGAGGAAAAATACGGCTACGCATTAATAAGTAGTCTGGCTGAAAAAGGACTGGACATTGAACAGGGTACTTTGTATCCCCTGCTGCGCAGGTTGGAGTCCCAGGGTCTGCTGAAGAGCGAGTGGAATGTGGAAGGCTCGCGCCCCAGACGCTACTATGTGATCAGTCCTGAAGGATCCAGAACCCTGGAGAACCTGGCCGGGGAGTGGCGAAGTTTGACAAACGTAATGGAGAAATTATTGGATGGAATATCCAGTGAAGGAGAACAAAATGAGTCTGATTGATCGTTATATCCAAGATGTAGGGCGGCGCCTGCCGCGAAAAAACCGGGCTGATATCAAAGCTGAACTGCGATCCTCAATGGTAGATACCCTGGAAGATCGCTTTGGTCCTGAACCGTCAGAATCTGAAGTTGAAGATTTCCTAAGAGAATTTGGACAGCCCAGAGAAGTAGCCGCCGCGTATTTTCCGGAAGGACAGTACTTGATTGGTCCCAGTTTATATCCTTTGTTCCGGATGATTGCCTGGATTGTCGTGGCAGCCGTGCTGGGAGCACAGATGCTGGCCTGGGGAGTGGCGATTTTTATTGCCGGGGAATCCTTTTCAGTCCTGGAAATGCTGGGATCCCTGCTGAACAGCATCCCTGTTTCGCTGGGTTGGTTGGTGCTAACCTTTATCATCCTGCAGCGCTTTGATGTCCAACCAGATCTCGAAGATAAGCCCTGGGATCCCCAATCCTTACCTAAGATCGATGATGAAGAGGATCTCAAGCGTTGGGAACTAATCGTCGGCCTGGTAGGCGGCATTCTGTTCCTGGTCTTGGTGGTTTTTTTCCCGCAGTGGATTGGATTTGTGACCACTCCGGGTGGAAAGTTCTATCCCAATCCGGTGATCATTCAATACCTGGGTTGGATCAAAGTCTCCTTGCTGGCAGGCATTGGGCTTAACATTTACCTGCTTTGGCAGGGACGGCGGAGCGCGATTTCCCGGTTCGTGAAAATTGCTGCGAACCTTTTCAGTATTTTTGTCCTGGCTCTATTGGTTCAAGGTCACAATGCCTGGTTGGCAGCGTGGGGAGCAGGCGGCTTTTTTGACTCACTTGAGGTTATTTCCAGTATCGCAGGGGGAGAATGGGAAGTTGTCGGTATGCAAGCATACCGGTTAGCCTTTGTCGTGGCGCTGATTGTTACCGTGATTGAAACACTGGTCATGTTTTACCGGTTGGTTAGAGGTAAAATACAAACCAGAACAATTGCAGGTTTGCCACCAGTATCAGCCTGAATTGACTGCGGGAGGTTACGAGAGGAAACGGTTTCCTTAATAGAAACCGTTTCCGTCCTTAATATTAGGCGGAACAGACCGTAAAACGGATAAAATTTTAGACACCAGGAATAATCCAGTTAGGAGAAAACTATGTGTGATACTTTGATTGCTGCTCCTGAAGTCACCAAGAATAAAACCACGATTTTTGCCAAGAACTCTGACCGCTAGCCCAATGAAGCCCAGTACCTGGCCTGGTTTCCAGCTCAAACCCACTCACCGGGAATGAAGGTCCAGTGCACGTATCTTGAAATTCCCCAGGTAAGGGAAACTCATGCGGTACTGCTATCTAAACCTTTCTGGATGTGGGGAGCGGAAATGGGAGTGAATGAGCATGGTCTGGCTATTGGTAACGAGGCAGTTTTTTCAAAAGTTCCGGCCAATAAAACACCAGCCTTGCTGGGGATGGATTTGCTTAGACTGGCGCTAGAGCGGGCGGTAACCCCAAAAGAAGCGATCGGAGTCATTGTCGATCTGCTGGAAGAATACGGGCAGGGCGGAAACTGTGAGCAAAAAGGAGAGCTTTATTACCACAATAGCTTTCTGATTGCCGATCATGGAGAAACTTGGGTGCTGGAGACAGTGGACGGGCATTGGGCTTCTCGCGAGGTCACACCGATCTATAGCATCTCCAATATACTCACAATCGAAGACCAATGGGATCAATCTTCTGCTGGTTTTCAGGACTACACTGTGAAGAAAAAATTTGCCTAATCAAAAGAAGAGATCAATTTTTCCAGGAACTATTCAGATTTTTTATACACCACTTTCAGCGACGCTCGCCGGCGCTGCTCCAGGTCCAGGGGATTAATGGAGTCTAATTCAGGGAATATTACAGTTCAAACCATGGCATCAATCCTCAGGGATCACCATGTCCACCCTGATCCTGCTGCTGGAATTGCAGGTGCGGATATATGTATGCACGCCAGTTTTGGACCCATTCGCGTCAGCCAAACCACTGGTTCAATGATTGTCTCTTTGGAAGAAGGGAATCCGCTAGTGTTTACAACGGGAACAGCTGCGCCGTGTACTGGTATTTTTAAACCATGCTGGGTGGATGCTCCCTCGCAGGATCAAATACCCTTGCCGCAGGATTATTATGATCCAAAAACAACCTTCTGGTCTCATGAACGTCTGCACCGGGAAGTGCTGATTAATTACACTGATAGATTGGCATCTTATCAACCCGATCGCGATCAACTGGAAGAAGAATTTATTCAGGGCGCCCTGGCGCTCAAAAAGGCATCACCCGAAGAGAGAACAGCCTTCTCTGAGCAGTGCTTCCGGCAGGCTGCCGATGCAGAAGAGGGTTGGCTGGAACGTGTCCGGTTTTTACCGGAGAAGAAATCATTCCTGCATGGCATTACCTGGCGTAAATTAAATCAAGAAGCAGGGTATCTCTAAAAGCAGGGAAGAGCATTACTATCCCCTCTACGTTGGAAACGGTTTCCTGGGTGAGGACACCGTTTCCTGTTGTTCCCTGATTTGCAACCTGTCAACCATATTTCCGTATAATAAGATGAAAATGAAGTTTTAAGTAAAGGATCGAAATTAAGTGTTTGAAACACAATTACCAAAATATATAAAAAAAATCAAATCGGCCATCGATCATGAATTTAAGAGAAACCTTTATAAGAACCTGGTTTTTAAAGGCGGCGGTGTGCGGGGAATTGCCTACATGGGCGCCTTGGAGGTCCTGGATGAATATAGAATTGTGGAAAATATTCAGCGGGTGGCAGGGACTTCTGCGGGAGCGATTGCGGCTACCCTAGTCAGTTTCCGGTTAAGCATACCTGAAACCACGGAGCTATTTAATTCCCTGGACTTCTCGAAAATACCCCAAAGCGAGACAAAGGAAAGAAGGTGGAAATTCTTGCGGTTCAAGGAAGAAGAAAATTACCGCCGATTTTTTAATAAGTACGGCTGGTACTCCAGCGAGTACTTTCACCACTGGCTGGAGGATATCATTGCCGATCAGTGTGATGGGAAAGGGAGATCAACTTTCTCGGATTTTCATGATCGCGGTTTTAGGGAGCTGTATATCGTGGCTGCAAATGTGTCCCGGCAGCGGGCTGAGGTATTTTCCGCTGCTCAAACCCCGGATGTTGCTGTAGCGGATGCGGTTAGAATGTCAATGTCTATTCCGATCTTTTTTGAGGCACTGCGCTTTGATGGTAAGAAATTTGGTGATGGAGATTATTATGTTGACGGTGGGTTGTTTGATAATTTCCCTATGCATATATTTGACCAGGATGAACTTGCAGGCAAAAGTTGGTTCTTCCGTGATGGTATTAACTGGGAAACCCTGGGCTTATTCCTTTATCCAGACCAGTATTTGCAGCCCGTAGAACCAGAGATTCCGGATAATGTCTGGGAGTTTCTCACTCTGGCGCTCCGGAATTTGTACCAATCTCACCAGCTTTCCTACTACCAAACCAGCACGGTGGACCAGCACCGCACGGTAGAAATCAGCGACTGTGGGATATCATCGACAGATTTTGAGATCGACATAGGAAGTGAAAAATACAATCAGCTCTATGAGTCTGGGAAACAAGCCGTCCGCAGCTTTTTTGGGAAGGAAGGGTAAGAAGACTTTACTTTATCCATACCAATCACCGGAATTCAGATCCTCTAGAAAGATTTCCTGATCTTTTGCATCCTTGATCGCTTGCCCTAATTTTTCCGCCGCCTTGAGATGTTCATCAGCTTGCATAAAATCTCCTGCCAGAGCATAAGCCCGGGCCAGAGATTCTTGGGCGAAGGCGAGGTTCTGATTCGGGGAGTGACAACGGGTGTATAACTTGCAGGGTTGGAATCCCGCATATCACAGCCGGTGGCAAGAATTAACCCTATCAAGAAAATAAGCACAATAGAAAAAGCAGAGTGACTTTTTAGAGAGGTAATAAACATTTGATTTTTAGGTAGATTGTCCTGATTATAACAAGGTTGCAGATCGATTTTAACATTGTTAAATCCATATTAATATATCCCTGCCCTATATTCAAGCTCGAAAGGGGTTGGTATAATGGGCTTTACTTTTCATAAAAAAAAGTGTATTTTGGATTGCTGGACAGCGTTGTGTGCCCGCTGTTTATTCTGGTGCATCCTGGGCTCGTGAGCCCAACGGAGGTTTTTGTGGATTCTGGAACAAATAATCGTCAGTCAATAATCTATATTATGCTGTTTGTGGGCATTATCATCCTAGTTTTTTACAGTTTCCGCCAGCAGACTATCACTACCGAGGAGATAACCATTGGGCAAGTAGCCCAGGAAATCAAATCTGGGACACTGAAACGGGTGACAGTGAATGAAAATGAGCTGGAGTTGATCTTTCAGGATGGCACTGAAGGGACCTCTCAGAAGGAACCGGATGCTACCTTTGTACAGCAGTTGCGAGAATTGGGTGTAACCGCAGTTGAGCTTAACCCTAATAATGTCATTATTGAAATAAAGCCCCCCAGCGTCTGGTTCGGCGTAATTAATGTATTGGGGTACATTCTGCCCTTTATTATGATTGCCGGATTGTTCTGGTTTGTATTTCGTCAGGCACGGGGCGGCGGTTCGGCCGCTATGAGTTTTGGTCAATCCAAGGCCAGGAAATTAACTGGAGACAACCCGACAGTGACTTTTGATGATGTGGCTGGTATACCGGAAGCCAAGGAGGAACTGGCTGAAGTGGTTGAATTCCTCCGGGAACCGGAAAAGTTTGTTTCACTGGGCGCGCGAATACCAAAAGGTGTGCTGCTGATGGGAGCCCCGGGAACTGGAAAAACCCTGCTTGCTAAAGCAGTTTCCGGTGAAGCCGGTGTGCCGTTTTATTCTATTTCAGGTTCTGAATTTGTGGAGATGTTCGTCGGCGTTGGCGCAAGCCGGGTCCGGGATTTATTTGAAAAAGCCAAGAGCGACTCCCCCTGTATTGTCTTTGTGGATGAAATTGATGCAGTCGGGCGCCACAGGGGCGCTGGATTGGGCGGCAGCCACGATGAACGAGAGCAAACCCTGAACCAGATCCTGGTGGAAATGGACGGTTTTGATACCGATACAAATGTGATTATCATCGCCGCCACCAACCGGCCCGATATACTGGATCCAGCGCTGCTGCGTCCGGGTCGGTTTGACCGTAGGGTCATACTGGATAGCCCGGATATACGGGGACGGGAAGCGATTCTTGAGGTCCATGCCCGCGGTAAACCATTAGCTCCAGATGTGGATTTAAGAACCATCGCCAAAGCAACCCCCGGATTTGTGGGCGCTGATCTGGAAAATATGATCAACGAAGCGGCAATTTTAGCTGCCCGGAATGAAAAGAAAGCCATTGAGATGGATGATTTCCAGGAGTCAATTGAACGGGTCATTGCTGGTCCGCAACGAAAGAGCCGAATAATCAGTGATATTGAAAAACAGATTATTGCCTACCATGAAGCCGGCCATGCCATCACCGCCCGCTCTTTGCCTGAGGCGGATCATGTGCATAAAATCTCCATTATCGCCCGGGGACAGGCTGGCGGATATACCCTGATCCTGCCTGACAGCGACCGCACCCTCGTTTCTCGCAATAAGATCCTGGCAGATATGGTGAGTCTTATGGGTGGACGGGCCGCAGAGGAAATCGTCTTCAGCGATATAACCTCAGGTGCCTCTAATGACCTGGAACGAGTCACTAAGATGGCACGGGAGATGGTCACCCGCCTGGGGATGAGCTCAGTGTTAGGTCCCATGGTATACGGAAAAAAAGACGAGATGGTTTTCCTGGGAAAAGAGTTCACTGAACAGCGGGATTACTCGGAAGCCGTTGCCGAACAAATCGATATCGAAGTCAAGGAATTGGTCAGCGATGCCTACCAGCGGGCAATCGATATCTTGAAAGAACGCCGTGACGTACTGGAAGTTCTGGCTGAAAAACTGCTAGAACAGGAGACTGTTGACAAAAAAGAACTGGATGAGATTTTCCCGGTTCCCTCTCCGAAAGACGGTGGTATGCCGGTAAAAAACAGTAGATAAAATAAGTTTTGGGATAAATTCAAAGGGACGGGTAATATCCCCCGTCCCTTTTTGTTTAAGGAACGATCTGTATTCCTCTAAAGATTTAGGACCGTAATCTATTCCTCAGGTAATAAGATGTTATGTCCTGCCAAGTAGTTCCGACTGAAGTCGTAGAAGGAGCTGCCGCTGAGCCCTTCGATAAACTCAGGATAAACTCTCTCTCCAGGGACGCTTAATGATTCGACTTTTAATCATATTTCAGGGAAAATTAAACGTCGACGGAGGTCGACGTCCGGCGGAGCCCTAAGGAGTGATTTAAATCGCCTGTTATGGGTTGGGATTTTGTCAATCATAGTTGTGTATCTTTAAAGCCAAAAGCAGTTGGGATCATTGCAAATTTTATAAGACTCTATCTTCTAAGGGAACTCCCTCAGGTATAATTGAATAATGGATCTATCCGCTTGGAGAAGCCGCTTAGAAAAATTACCGCTGGGAGAACTTTATCTATATCAAGAGGTGGAGTCAACCAATCAGGCAGCAGAAAATTATATCAAACAAGGAGCCTCTGCTTTTTCTCTGGTCCTTGCAGATACCCAGACTGCTGGCCGGGGGCGGCACGGCAGGGCCTGGGAGACCCGGGCAGGAAAAGCCCTGGCCTTCAGCTGGATTTTGTACCCTGAACCGGGAATAATAACCCCTGAATCACTGGGTAACCTAAGTGGATTGGGAGCCCTGGCAGTTGCTGAAGTCTTAATCGAAGAATATCAATTGGACGCGGAGATAAAGTGGCCCAATGATGTGCTGGTAGGGGGGAAAAAGGTCTGCGGAGTGCTGGTAGATGTTCATTGGATTGGAAACCAATTGAAAGATGTTGTGCTGGGAATTGGAATAAATGTGTCCCGGGGATCTGTTCCGGAGGACAAGGACCTGCATTTTCCAGCGGCTTCCTTGGAAGAAGTTGCCGGAAGAGATATTTCCCGCCTGGATCTGCTGGAAAAGGTTATGTTATCCCT
>JAUWEC010000184.1 GCA_030608465.1 Chloroflexota bacterium | reverse complement strand
TCTGACCTTAGCCGCACTGACCTTGTCAGCTTGCAGTGCGCTACAAGCCCTTCCCTCAATCACACTCACCCCAACGCCAGAGTCACCAGGCCTTGGACCAGACAGCTCACTTCCCACATCGGGAGAGATTGAGAGTCGAATCCCATTTCCAATGACAGGCGAGGAATGCGTGTCCCATATCCCGTTCGCCGTCAGGGAGGAACAAGGACGACTTGTGATAGAGGGCGAAGGGGTCATCGACTGTTCGTCCAGCGGGGAGCTGTGCGGCGAGATATGCGTGACCCACAATCACATTCTCTACGCTGACGTCACCCTCGGCGGGGAGGTCTTGATCGGTTTGTCCGATTCGCCCAGCGGTGTGCTGCACGTCGATCTGGTCTACACTGGCACGAACACACAGTACTTCACCGACTATCCGCCCGGTGCGAGGGTGCTGTTCACCGAGCAAAATCCGTTTCAGGTTGAGGGTTCCGAGATCATCCCCCTTACTTTCTCGTTTGAGGATGGTGCGACGACCGAGGTGGAGAACCAACTTGGAGCGGCATCGGCAGCTGGAACTGAAGCGCCCGCGCCGTGGACCCTCATCCTGCATTTGAAATAACCGCGACTATCTGCCAAGCCCCAGAAGGAATTGGGAAACTGTCACCAGGCATTATTTCTGCTGAAGGAGAGCGCCCAACACCTGGTGCCCGGGGAACTATCCCCACTCAGCTCGGTCTTGTCAGTACCGAGAGAGTGACTCTTCTCTCTAGCAGCTCCGAGGGGTTTACTGGAGGGGCGGATCCTGTCGCTCAAAAAAAACCTCGAACCCAATAACAAAAGAAAGGAATTATTTTCTGAGCATGGGTGTGGATAAATAATACTTGTCAATATTTCGGTTGCAGAAAAATTAGTGTGATGTTAAATTCAATTTTACACAGTTGAACACCGAATTTAATAACAGGGATGTCATTTTATGGGCGAATTAACTTTTTGGGATAAATATGATGCCATTGGCAGTCTTGACACTAGATTTGAAGGTATCTTCGTAACAGCCGTAAAGACGACAGGGATTTTTTGCCGACCTTCTTGCAGAGCAAGAAAACCAAAATCTGATAACGTTGTCTTTTACGACACGGTTCAAGAAGCGCTTCAAAATGGGTTTAGGCCGTGTAAGGTTTGTAATCCAATGGAAAAATTAGGCGAAACCCCGGAATACATCACAGCCATCATCAAAGAGCTGCACCAGAACCCATATCTGCGAATCAAAGATATTGATTTAAGGCAAAGAGGGATCGAACCCAACCAGATTAGAAGGTGGTTTAAAAAACAACACCAGATGACTTTTCACACATATCAAAGATTGCTTCGAATAAATTCAGCTTTTAATCAAATAAAAGAAGGTGAGACAATTACAAAATCAGCATTTGATAGTGGTTACGAGTCATTAAGTGGTTTTCAGGAAAGCTACCGAACTATTTTTGGAGAACCACCTACAAGTACAAACGAAAAATCAGTATTGAATATTGTGCGTTTCACTACACCCCTTAGTCCCATGTACGCTTGTGCCAGCAGTAAGGGAATTTGTTTGCTTGAATTTACGGACCGAAGAATGTTGGAGACCGAATTTAAGGATTTGAGAAAAAGACTTCAAGCGGTGGTCCTTCCTGGGGATAATCCACACTTAGACCATGTTCAATCTGAGATTCAGGAATATTTTTCTGGCAAGAGAAAGAAATTCACAGTACCGCTGCATACCCCGGGAACAGAATTTCAGAAATCTGTCTGGAGAAGTCTGATGGATATTCCCTACGGAGAAACCCGTTCATACGCCCAACAAGCCGCTTTACTTGGAAAACCAACCGCCATAAGAGCTGTAGGGTCAGCCAATGGACATAATCGAATCAGCATTATTATCCCCTGTCATCGTGTTATCGGTTCTGATGGCAGCTTAACTGGTTATGGTGGAGGATTACACAGAAAAAAATGGCTGCTTGATTTTGAAAAAACTAACGCAAAGTAGATATTTTCGTCTAGAAATTTTGTCAAACCTGCCTATCGATTCGACGGTCATCAGGCCAGCTAGATCCTTGTTGTGGGTTGATCGCTGGGTAAGGTTGACCCAGGAAACCTGCTCCCTATTAATCTCCCTCACCTTATAGTTTTGAGCGGCAGAGCGGCATTTGTGAGAGGGGAGAAATTTGTCACCCTAATTAATAAAGGTGATGGAAAAGTACCTTCTAGATGAGCCTCTACCCCAGCTTCATCTCTGTCTATTAGGATATGCTCCAGCACGAAAATCATTGCCGGCTGGGTATCCTCCCTGATGGTTTTAAAGGGCATATTTGATTTCGGGCTTGATCTCAGACCACCAAGGGGACAGGGGTAAATTGAGAACAGACTATAAACAGTAGTCAGTCCCCAGTAATTCGGTATACAATTAAAAAGAACCCTATCTTAATTCGGAGATACTGGATATGTTAAACATTGGTAAGATCTTTCTTGACGGGATTATTCTGTCGGTTCTTGCCTCAACATTATTAATTGGCATTCTGCGATTTAATCCCAGGCTGTTCCTGCAGGATTATCCGGACGAGATCCAGAATCAGGTCCCGCCCAAAACGGATCAGGAAAAGCGCCAATCGCTGATTGTCGGAATTCCCTTCCTGCTGCTTCTATTTGTTGTGCCCTTTATTTCAACGTTGGTTTTGAAACACCAGAGTGGTGAACTGTTCTCGTTCTTCCCCCTCTTTATTAATGCCTTTGGTGTGGTTTTTATCTTTAATCTTGTTGATCTGCTGCTGCTGGATTGGCTGTTGTTTTGTTTCATCACCCCAAGTTTTTTGGTTATCCCGGGTACAAATGGCATGCAGGCGTATAAAGACTATGTGTATCATTTCAGAGCATTTTTGATTGGGACGGTTCTTTCGATCGCTGCCGGTTTAGTGATTGCTGGTATTGTGTCTTGTCTTTGAGGGAGAAAGGAGAGCGAAATACAAATGACAAAATTATTCAAGGAAATCAAGGACGACGCAAATTTTATTAAGTCGCACACCTTGCAACCTCAATGGTACAAAATCTTTAAAGTATTTATGATACTGGGTTTTTTAGGGGGACATCTATTCTTGTTTGGTCCACGCAAGACGATTGTTTTTTCCGGAGTCTTTTTTTCCCTGAGTCTGCTGGTTCACATGACCTACCGGGTAAAAACCGATAAATGGCAGCACAGTTGGTTAGACTTTGTGGTCGTTGAGGAAAATGGTGAGCGGAGGCCAAAAAGAATCGGCAAATACTATTACTCTTTTATCGTCTTCAATATACTTATCTCTTTGTTAGTGAGTCAATTATTGATCTAAACAGCTGCCTCGAAGGGACTGATCCGCCCCGAGCGGTTTTTGAAGTGCGGGTAAATTTAATTGGCGCCTCTTTGAAACAAAATCATCCTGGTGGAGTACTGTTCTAAAACCTGATTTTCCACGAACAATTCTAGAGGGTCCGCTCGTTAATCTCTTGTTATCCCCAGATAAACAGGATTACCGGCAATTCGCATGCTATCATACACAGGAGATGGTAGTGGATTCCA
Organism: Chloroflexota bacterium; assembly: GCA_030608465.1. Taxonomy (GTDB): domain Bacteria; phylum Chloroflexota; class Anaerolineae; order Anaerolineales; family UBA11858; genus B10-G9. The sequence goes on along the minus strand of JAUWEC010000184.1, from coordinate 1,965 downwards.
CTAAAGAGGTGATTTGAATGAAAAAGAGAGTTTTATTAATTGTTATTGCGCTCGCTATTACCCTCGCCGGGTGGTTATTGATTACTCCTGATCAACTATTTAACCAGGGATCACGCGCATCATACTGGGTTTACATGATTATTGGCTTCATGATGATGGTTCTTCCCATTATCTGGATTATTATCAGGAAGGATAAAGAGAACACGCCTGGCGATAAAAAATAAAAACATTCTGATCCTTAGAGAGGGGTGAGGAAAGCAGGATCCGAAAACAAAGGTTACAATAGATAAAAGTTTAGGATCAACAATCTTTAACGGGTAAACTCATTTAGTAGTTTTGACAGGTTGATTAAGTTTCCGTCTGGAGGAATAGATAATGAATAAGAAGATCCCTAATACACTATCGCCGGAAGAAGAAAGAGTTATCGTCCACAAAGGGACGGAAGCGCCCTTCAGCGGGAAATTTGATGACTTTTATGAAAAAGGAGCTTATCACTGTAAAGCGTGCAATGCCCTGCTTTACCGGGCAGACGACAAATTTAAGTCCGGCTGCGGATGGCCGAGTTTTGATGATGAAATCGAAGGTGCGGTAACAAGGCAGCTGGACAGCGATGGCAAACGAACGGAGATTATTTGCGCAAACTGCGGAGGACACCTGGGGCATGTCTTTGAAGGAGAAGAATACACCCTGAAGAATACCAGGCATTGTGTAAATTCTGTTTCCCTGGTATTTGTTCCGGAGAAATAAAAAGTGGAATACAAAAAAGCTTACTTCGCTGGCGGTTGTTTCTGGGGGGTTGAGCATCTCTTTCAGGGAAAAGAAGGTGTCGTTACCGTTATCTCAGGCTATATGGGCGGATCAAAGGTAAAACCCACCTACCAGGATGTCCTTACCGGAACTACCGGTCACCTGGAAGCAGTTGAAATCATCTATGACCCAGACAAAGTGTCCTATGAGGAGTTAACTAAATTTTTCTTTGAGATTCATGATCCCACCCAGGCCAACGGCCAGGGTCCGGATATCGGCCCCCAATATTTATCGGCGGTGTTTTACTCTAACGAGGAAGAGAAAAAAATAACCCGGGAACTAATTGATATTCTAAAGGCTAAAGGCTATGATGTGGTGACTCGACTAATTCCGGCGGAGATCTTCTGGACAGCAGAAGAGTACCACCAGGATTATTACCTGAAGAAAAATCAGCAGCCTTACTGCCATGGATATCAAACGAAGTTCTAAATTGCCAGTTTCCTAAACATACGCATATTCAATTTAATATTATAATGATCTGGCGTCGAACCCAATATTCGTTTTACCCGTTTCGGGGAGGATAGAAATGAGCAGCGCAAAGGATGATTTAATCAGGGAATCAGTCAGAGAGAGATATGGGGATATTGCCCGTAAGGGGGATGCGAGCTGCTGCGGACCATCTTTAGATTGCTGTGATACAGAGATGACCGATTTGATTAGTATTCAAAATCAGCAGTCTTCCCAAATGGGATATTCAGACGAGGAATTAACCAGCGTGCCCGAGGGGGCGAATATGGGGCTTGGTTGTGGCAATCCCCAGGCTATAGCTGCTATTCAACAAGGGGAAACAGTTCTTGACCTGGGAAGCGGAGCCGGATTTGACAGCTTCCTGGCGGCCAGGCAGGTAGGTCCCGGGGGCTTGGTTATCGGCGTTGATATGACACCCGACATGATCTCAAAAGCGCGTGAGAACGCCCGCAAAGGTTCCTATGATAATGTTGAATTCCGCCTTGGTGAAATTGAACACCTTCCTGTAGCGGACGGGTGTGTGGATGTTATCATTTCCAATTGTGTGATCAATCTTTCCACGGATAAACCAGCTGTCTTTCGCGAAGCGTACAGGACACTGAAGTCCGGAGGACGATTGGCCATCTCGGATGTTGTGGCTACGGCTGAACTGCCGGAAGAAATCAAAAACGACCTTAAGCTGTATTCAGC